>NVTQ01000003.1 GCA_002401635.1 Pseudomonadota bacterium | reverse complement strand
AGGCCAATCAAATACTGTTTCCGTAATCACCGCCCCACCCAGCACCGCTCCCAGTTGCAGAGCAAACATGGTGATCACTGGAATCGCTGCAATACGCGCTGCATGTCGCCACCAAATACTTCGCTCGGATACACCAAACGCACGCGCGGTACGAATTGAATCCATCGACATCGCCTCCAGCCAACTGGAGCGCGCCATGCGCGATAACATGGCAGCCAGAGCAGTGCCCAACGTAATTGCTGGCAGAACCAAACTTCCTGGTTGACCCATGCCTGATACAGGCAACCAACCCAGAGTCACTGAAAAAAGCAGCATTAACATCGGTCCCAACCAAAAATTCGGGATTGATACACCCAGCAAAGAAAAGCTCATCGCCGCTGTATCTTGAAATTTTCCAGCATGTCTTGCTGCCCAGTAACCCAATGGTAGTGCCAAACAAACCGCCAACAACAAACTCACTGCCGCCAATTCAGCCGTAGCAGGCAAGCGCTCTAAGATACGCATTAACACATCGCGCTGATCAATAATACTTGCGCCCCAATCGCCGCGAAGCAGACCATAAAGATAGTCCACATATTGTTGTAAAATAGGCACATCCAGAATCAATGGGGTCAGACTCGATTGATTTGGCAGGTTTATAATTTATCCTTTTATACAAACAAGTTACATCTAAAAATAGCATCTAAAGTCTACTCCCAGAAATCAATCGAGTCTGACCCCATCGATTTTAGTGATGATGACAGGCTTGCTTACTTAGAGTGGTTACAAGCATATTGCGAGCAGCATGATGTACAAATACTTGCCTACTGCTTAATGACCAACCATATACACTTGGTTGCTGTGCCTCATTCATCAGATGGGTTACAAAAGGTATTTAAACCTTTGCATATGCGCTATGCCCAGCGCATGAATCAATCAAGGGTTGGAAAGGTCATTTGTGGCAGGGGCGCTTTTTTTCTTCGCCGCTGGATGAAACATATCTCTGGGCTGCTATTCGTTATGTGGAGCGCAACCCTGTGCGTGCGCATATGGTGGAGCGAGCTGAGAATTATCGTTGGTCTAGTGCGAGAGGACATTGCGGCTTAAAAAATGATGGCGTGCTTGGTAAACAGAAAGATTGGAAGAATATGCTTGTTTCCACAGCGGATTGGTCTGATTGGCTTTCAATTGAAGAAGATGATACGCGGTTGGCTGTGTTGCGGAAACATGTTGAAAAAGGGCTACCTTGTGGTTCTGAAGGCTTTGTTGAAATGTTGGGCAATAAGATTGGACGTGTTTTAGAATTTCGCCATCAAGGTCGCCCGAGAAAGGGTGATAAAAAAGGGTAGCGTCCCCTTTATCCGTTGTAATTTTCACTATAAAAAAATCTAACCTAAATAAAGGGGCACTACCCTTTGATTCAGAAAACTCTTTCTACCACTCAATCGTCAAACCTTCTTGGGCGAGAAAATATTCTGGGGCACCTTCTTTTCTAGGATTTCGTGCCAAAGCCTCTGCAAAAACTGCCTCCAAAGCATCATCACTACGCGTTGGTTCATGATGGGTGCAGTACAATTTCCCAACACCTGCATCACGCGCCATTGCCATGCCTGTATCATAGGTTCCATGCCCCCAACCTTTTTTGGCAGGGTATTCTTCTGGTGTATAAGAGGCATCTGAAATCATCACATCAACACCCTGAATCGCATCAATAATACTCTTATTTTTTTGCTCAATCAGTGTTTCATATGCATCATATTCTTCATCTTCAGGTGTATAAATATTGCTTGCAGGCTCATGATCACCCGTAAAGAACATGGATTTTCCATTGCAATCAATGCGATAGCCAAAATTAATCACAGGATGATTCATTAATACGGGTGTRATCATGGCATCACCAATTTGAATCGTTTGCGATTCCACTAGCGACTGATAAGCAATCTCGGCTTTTAACTCCGCCTCTCGAATAGGGAAAAAACGATATTGCAGCTGTGTGGTTAAAATCTCACTGATACCCTTTTGTGATATAGGATCAGATGCACCATAAATATTAACCTCATTCCCGGGCACAAAAAATGGAATAAAAAACGGTAGCCCTTGAATATGATCCCAATGGGTATGGGTGTTAAAGATATGCGCTTGTAATGGAAATTCTGGAAAAAGGCTCTGGGATAACGGAAAAATRCCTGTGCCTGCATCCAATATAATYAGAGTTCCATCATCGGAACGTACTTCAATACATGTCGTRTTACCGCCGTAGCGCACGGTTTGCGGACCAGGTGAAGGAATAGAGCCGCGCACACCCCAAAAACGTATTTTCATATCATGCTCCCACCACCCACATTTTAGCCACACTTACATATTGATAAAAGCCGAAGCTTTTTCTTTTTCACCCGACAAATCACCAAGCTGATCAAGCATCTCCTGCATATTAAGCCCAAATCTTTGCTCAATATAATCAGGAAAATCATCAACGATTATATTACCACTGCGACCAAACCCAGCCTGTTTGCTAATTTGATTCGCGACAAAAACACAATCACCCAAAGGCGAGCTTATACCTTGRTGATGWTGWTGRATACAATCGACAAGCTCYTTGGGAAGCTCCCACTTCTCTGCCAACATRCCRCCCACTTGCGCATGGTCAGCACCTATCACACGCAATTCAGCAATATGTAATGGTTCTTCATTCATGGCTGATTCTTTTACAGCTTGGGCAAAAAGTTCTGTCTCAAACTGTGCCAGCACAGCTTTGCCAAAATCGTGCAATAGCGCCGCAACAAACACATCCGTTGCATCACTTTCAACATCAAATTTTTTGGCAATCCGCTGGGCAATGGAGGCTGTCGTCAATGAATGCAATAGAAATTCATGGGTGTTAAAACAAGCAATATTCTTACGCGGTAATGAATCGACAGTGGCAATACTTAATGCAAGATTTTTGACAGTGTTTAGTCCCAAATAAACCAAAGCATGACGTACAGAAGCAATACTTCGTGCCAATGAAAAAAACGCTGAATTCACCAGCTTTAATAACTTCATGGTAATCACTGGATCATGCTCAATCACTTGCACCAAATCTTTTGGCGCGCAATTAATATCCGCTGAAAGCTCAATAATACGGTGAACACTTTTAGGAAAAGGCGGCATTTGATCGACCATCCCCATAAGCTTGTTTTTTAGGTCATTATTCATAACACGCACACAAGCAAGAATAGTACCGCATTATTGCTGCTTGCTGACTTCGCCGCCGCTGGCATGATACACGCATGGCAGATAAGAAGCTGGACCCTGAATTATGGCTAAAAGAGCACGGCGATTATCTCTTCCGATACGCCCTATCACGCCTACATGATACAGAKTTAGCAACAGATATGGTGCAAGAAACACTTTTAGCTGCTTGGCGGGGTCATCAGCGCTTTAAGGGTGATTCAACGCTGCGAACTTGGTTGGTTGGCATYATGAAACACAAAATTATTGACCATATCCGCAAGGAAATCCGTCATAGAAAAATCTCCGAACGCTTGGAAAACGATCCAACTTCCGCGCATTTCTCTGAAAATGGAAGCTGGCAACACTCGCCATCTGCTTGGCGGGATAATCCAGAAGCCCTATGTGATAATCAAGAGTTTCGCCAAGTTTTACAAGAATGTTTATCGCATTTGCCCGCAAAACAACGCCACGTTTTTGAAATGCGCGAGCTGGCTGGCGATGATAGTGAAAGCATTTGTAATGCCCATGACATTACACCGACTCACCTGCATGTGCTGATGCATCGCGCAAGGCTTGCTCTGCAAACTTGCCTACAAAAACATTGGTTTGGAGGTCATAAAAAATCATGAAACACGCTTGCAAACGCGTCAGCCAACTGACATCAGATAGCTTTGAACGCGAGTTATCTCTAACAGAAAAGTTGCAACTTAAACTGCACTTTGCAATGTGTGGTTTGTGCCGCAATTACCATCAAAGCTTAAAAACCATGGAAGAGGTTTTTAGCCATATTCGTGGGCATGACCTTAAACAGGATATTCACCTACCCGATGATGCTAGGCAGCATATTCAGTCTACGTTGGAGCAGTCTGTGCTGAAAAAAGAAAAATAACCACCCCTCATACCGATACAGTGTGTTAACCGCGTTGTAACAGCTCAACAACGGCACTTGGCAAGCTCAAAACCAACATCTCATCTTGTAAGTGTTTTTTCGTCAGTGGTATTTCATCTAAAAAACTTTGTTTGCCATCACGGTATGCCAAGCGAGAAAAGATTCCGATGGCTTTGATATGCCGCTGAAAGGCAGTTAATCGCAATGATTCATGCCAGTCTTTGAAGTTAGAAAAACATGCCTTCGATGAGGCTGGCAACGCTGAAAAAAAGTATTCACTCCATTCTCGGCGCAATGATTCAGGATAATCTTGGTAACAATCATACAGCAATGATGCCAAATCATAGGTAATAGGCCCCAACACAGCATCCTGAAAATCAATCACGCCAAGTGGTAGCCCTGCCTTGGGAACCATTAAATTTCGACAGTGGTAATCCAAATGAACCGCAGCCTGTGGCAATGCTTGCAAACGTCGCAAATATGGCAATAACGCTGCGTTAAATGATACGCGCTCAGACTGCGTTGGCACATAAGCAACAACTTTGGGCAAATACCAATCCAAATAAAGGTCACACTCACACTGCATGCGTGCCACATCAAAGCTTGGTAATTCAAAGTYCGCTTGTTGGGGTGTTTGAGCCGCTTGCAAAGCATGTAATTGTCGCAAAGCATCTTGAAAAAGTGCTGTGACATCACCCCCCTTTTGCAAATAGACAGCCCAAGTATCATCGCCAAAATCTTCCAACAATAAAAAGCCCTGCGCTTGATCTTCAGCTATCAAACTCGGAACGCGAAGCTCTGCCTTTTGAAGCCATGCTCGAACCCGTAAAAAAGGTGAGCAATCTTCTTTTTCAGGCGGTGCATCCATCAATACCCATGTCGTATCTTCCGTATGAACACGAAAATAACGGCGAAAGGATGCATCAGCAGCCAAAGCACGAACATCAAAGCTTACATCAAGCACACCACGCAACCATTGTATTGCCTGTGTTAACCGTGCATCAGCCATAAAATCAATGCGCTCTCAATACAAGAGCTGTAATATTTAAAGATTTTTTCACCGTATCTTTAGCTTTATTCGCAGCTTCCTTTGAATCATAGCCAGAAATATAAACACGATACCAAGTGCCCAATTTCTGCAGTTCAACACGGCGAACCAACGGCGAAAAACCTTGTTTTGTTAGCTTTGGCAAAAAAGCATCAGCATCAGCCTGCTTTTGAAAGGAGCCAACCTGCAATATAAACCCTTGTACTTCAGCCTTCCTGTGAACCACAACAGCAGTTTTTTTCTGAGGTGATTGACGCATTTCTTTTTCAATCATCTTGCGCATTTCAAGCGTAGAAGACGATGGAATGTTGGCATTCACCATTGTTTTCACGAGCAAATGTTTTCCAGGTACGCTCTCCGCATGCAATGGTGCGGGTTGCACAGACTGGCTTGGTAATTCATTATAAAATGTTAAATCACCAACCTGCGTGGTTGATGCTTCCTCTGGCTCTTTTTGTTTTGCCGCTTCTTGRCGCAACARTGCCATTTCATTTTTCTGTTCCCGCAAAAGYTTTTCCAAACGCGCTTTATCTTCACCCGCMGCCGTTTCAATACCTTGCTTTTGCCCCAACCAGAATCCRCCCATAAATGTTCCCAATACAAGCAGCACGGACAATACGGTTAAYACCATCGTTTTAACATGGCTTAAAGGCTTTTCTACCTCGACTTGTGGAACCTCAATTTGRGCGAAATCTTGCGCTGCCATTACATGCTCTCTGGCGCRRATACACCCAATAAAGCAAGTGCATTTTTAATCACTTGTGCCGTCGCTCGCAGTAGAAGCAAGCGCGCTTGCATCAACCCCTCTTCCACACCAATTACACGATTTTTGTGATAAAAACTATGAAATGCTGCGGCTARTTGCATRATATAAGTCGCAATGCGRTAAGGTTCACGRCGCTGTGCCGCRAYAGCCAACATTTCAGGRTATGAAAGTAGCATTTTTATCAATTTTTGTGCCTCATCACTGGTSAGYAACGATGCATCCACAGYTTCTGCATCGTTAAGTGTAATACCCTCATCATTGGCTTTACGCAGCACCGCATGAATGCGTGCATGGGCATATTGCACATAATAYACAGGATTTTCTGCATCTTTTTGTTTSGCGGYTTCAAGGTCAAARTCAAATTGGCTTTCAATACGTCGYGTCATAAAATTAAAACGCACMGCATCTTTACCCACTTCTTCCACCACCTCGCTTAGTGTGACAAACGTGCCTGCACGTTTGGACATTTTAAAAGGTTTACCATCACGGGTAAGGTTGACCATTTGCACCAACAATACTTCTGGTTGTTTTTCAAGCCCTGTAAGCGCCTTCATCGCCGATTGAACACGTGTGATATAACCACCATGATCAGCGCCCCAAATATCAATCATGTGCTTAAATCCACGCTGATATTTGTCATCGTGATACGCAATATCAGCGGCAAAATACGTCGCTGTGCCATCTTGCTTCTGCAACGGTCTATCGACATCATCACCAAACTGTGTGGTGCGGAACAAACGCTGTTCCACAGGCTTATAATCAGCTACTTCTTTGCCTTTCGGTGGTGGCAATGTGCCCGTATATATCAAACCATCACTTTCGAGTTTTTCGATAAGTTGACTAACTTTACCTGATTCATGCAAGGTTTTCTCAGAGAAAAAATGATCAAAAGTGATACCAATATCATTTAAATCACTGCGAATCATCGCCATATTCGCATCAACAGCAAGTACGCCAATTTCTTTTAAACGCAATGCATCATCCATAACATCAAAACTTGTGAAATCATGATTAGAGAGAATTCCTTTGGCGATTTCAATAATATAATCACCAGGGTATGCAGACTCTGGAAAGCTAATCTCGATGCCTTGCAATTCTTGCATACGCAACCATACCGAATTCGCCAATACTCCAATCTGAGTGCCCGCATCATTGATATAATACTCTTTGTGAACTTTATAACCGCGCGCATGTAATAGATTCGCCAATGCATCGCCAACCACCGCACCGCGACCATGACCCACATGCATCGGCCCCGTTGGATTTGCTGATACAAATTCAAGGTTTACAGGCTCACCACGACTGTTATCCAGACAACCATAAGCTTCGCCCTGCTTAAGAATCTCTCTTAGAATGTCACTTTCACCACCCGCTTTGAGGGTGATATTGATAAACCCTGGTCCAGCAATATCCGTTTTTTCAACCTGTTCAGGCCATTGCACTGTYTGCAAAAKAAGYTCMGCMACTTGGCGTGGATTTTTCTTCAATGAACCAGCCAAAGCCATGGCYACATTGGCTGCATAATCACCATGCTCTTTTACTTTCGGGCGTGATAATTTTACCACGACTTGTTTTGCATCAGCCCCTGCATCAAGAGCCCCTTGCAATAATGTATCCACGGCACTCTGCAATGCCTTCTCCAAAGCTTGTTTCACAAAGCCTCCACGTTCACACTTTCAAGYAAACTAAATATATATTATGCCGCATCTTATCGTTTTCTACTTAACATGAAACAAATGACTAATGTTGGCACATAGGACAATAAAAACTACTCCGTCCAGCCTGTATGATTCGGCGAATTTTCGCATCACAATGCGTACAATCCTCACCCTCTCGCCCATAAACATGAAAATTATGCGCAAAATACCCTGGCTTGCCATCCACCTGTACAAAATCACTGATACTACTGCCGCCCGCTTGAATCGCTGCTGCCAGAGTCACTTTAATGGCATCCACCAATGCCTGCAATCGCTGTTTTGAAATTCGCCCAGCTGCCCGCGCAGGATGAATGCCTGCTAAAAATAGCGATTCCGCCGCATAAATATTCCCCACACCAACCACCACATGGGCATCCATTATCAGTGTTTTAATCGGGGCTTTACGTCCGTGGCAATGTGCTAATAAACATGCAACATCAAATTCATCAAACAAAGGCTCAGGGCCCAAACGTTTGAACCATGCATGCTTCTCCCAATCATTCGTTGCCATCAAACCCGCATAACCAAAACGCCGCGCATCACGGTAACGCAAACTGCTGCCATCATCGAAATCAAAGCGCACATGTTCATGCGCTCCTGCTGACGTAGCTTTTGGCAAAACATGGAATTGCCCTGTCATGCCCAAGTGCCAAACCAAAGTCTGCGCTTCAAACTCGCCTCTCTCAGTATCACCTGTAAAATCAAATAATAAATACTTGGATCTGCGACGAATGGCATGGATTTTTTGTTCAAACAGCGGTGAAAAATCAGGTAGCGGATAACGCAAATCGGCACGGAATGCAGTCACAGACTGAACCTTTCGCCCAAGCAATAAAGACGCAAGCCCAGTCCGCACCACTTCAACTTCAGGCAATTCTGGCATACGCGAAAGCTATCGCATTCACGCCATAACACCACCAACAACACACGAATAACTTGCGAGGATGCGACCTTACATCCATACTTCTCTACCATGGATACATTCACAGAAGAGCCGTTACAAGACATTGATGGTAAAACTTTCCCTATCTTAGCCGTACTCTTTCCAGATGAACTGCATTTTTTCCGCTCCATTGCGATTCCTGTTGAAATAGCTGCCAATGTTGCTGTTGTTACAGAAGGGCAGCATGTTCAATATTTATATTTGATAAAATCTGGGGTTTTGCGCGTTAACAAACGCCATGATGATACTATTTTTGAAATTGGTTCGATTACCCCTGGTGAAGTTTTTGGTGAAGCATCTATTTTATACGATGCCCCCGCAGGTGCCGATGTTCGCACCATTGAGCCGTGCGAGCTGTATCAAATACCCATCGAGCAAGTCACTAGTGTGCTAAATTCTAATGAACGTTTTATGCGCTCTTTTACACAACTCGCAGAACGCCGTTCCGCTGCCAGTGCGTTGGCGGTTAACCCAATTTTTAGTACCTTACCGCAAGCTGTGCGCGAAGTTATCCTATATAATGGTCAATTTTTATCGCTTGAGCCAGGTAAAACACTTTTTTATGAGGGTGATACAGACACCCGTTTTATGTTTATTGTGCTGGGTGGTGATGCCGAAGTTTCCATGCAACACCCACAGGATACAAAGAAAAAAGTTGTCTTTGCCCGCCTTTCTTCAGGTGATGAAGTTGGGGARATTTCCGTCATCACTGAAAAAGCACATGCTGCGACTGTCTCAGCCATTACACCATTACGCCTACTCATGATTAGCAATGATTCGGTGCAAGCTTGGCGTAATCGTTACTCTGATTTTGGTTATGCTTTATATGCATGCGTGCAACATAAACTACACCACAGCCTAAATGCCTTACGCGGTATTATGAATGAGAAAGATGCCCATGCCATTACCACAGGGACGCTTCCACCGCATAAAAAATAATACTATCGTCGTTCAGGAATTGGTTTGTCACTACATACACCTYCATGCGACCAGTTTTTCATTTCATTCTTTTAACCCTGATAGCTACTCGCCGACACAGCAATTCTCTCTGCCAAACTGCGCACTGCCATCGAAAGAAAATTCGTTAAATCTGAGCCCTTCTGATAATTCGCCGAATGYAARTTTGATACACGMCCATCKGCAACAAATTGAAAGGCATTCGCCCAYTTTTCCGTATGCCGTTGATCATACACMGCAATCGGAAYACCRCCATGTTGTTTAATCAATGARAARCATGGAATATCRGTATAWCCATCACCKACAAAYACCATTTGATTCAATGGAATRCGRACTTGATCAGCWGGTACMCGYTTATTCACTGCAAAAGGCTCWCCACGCGACKCTTKRCCAACAATACCTTTCTGAATYTGAAATATATAACGTGTTTTATCTGTAAAACTWATKATTTTWCGWGGTGTTRCKGCAKWWCCCTGCTCATCRTAATGAAAYTCCGATGCCCAAATATCAGTAAATTCATGGGCAAYWCGCATATGCCTCAAAACATCACCAATACCACTACTGATAAGATAAAACTCTAGCGTTACCCGTGGGTTAGCTTCTTTCACCACTTGCCTTAAATGAGGAAAAACATCTTCAACACCATCGAACAATGGCAATACTTTACCCCAACTTGCCAATGTTTGTTGGCTCAACGAGCTAATACTTCCCTGCTGAGCAGCATGAATCATATGCATTAAATATGCGGGTACAGGATCCCAATCTTCTTCAGACATCATGGTACCAACTTGCTGCCAAAACTCATCCAAGCCTTTTAAACCTGCATGCTTAAGAAAGCCTGTGGTACTATCTGGACCCAAGGTATCATCAAAATCAAAAACAACGGCTATTCTTTCTTGCATAGCTTCTCCCCTTTATGGCCAGCTTACGTTAGTTTATCAGGCATTTGCAATTCATCTGCCTCAACATATACACATGCTGGGTAAACAGGCCCAATATCAACCATCATCCATTGTCCACCGCGCTTACCAAGCTCCACATCCAGCACATCACCTTTACACAGATACGAAATAATTTCCAAAGGTAGGCTCACAGGGCCTATCAATTTATCCTGATTGTCAAAGCCCATAAATACGTGTTTGGCATCCATATCAATCGAGTCAATACGCGCATGCCCTTCAACAAATGATTCAAAACGCTTGCCCCGCAAACGTGGTGAAACGCCGCCGCCCAACCGCACAAAATATAACAATAAATGCGCGACTTTGGTGGCACGCGACGCTTCCGATACAACATCATCCAAAACATCCACAAACGTTTCATGTTTCATATCATCCAACCATGCTTTGGTATGCATAAACTCAACCCAAGCATGCAACACCGTCGCAAATGATTCCATAGCCAAGCTATCAATGGCGGGTTCGCGTAATAAATACCAGCCAAGGARATCTCTAATATGCTCAGCATCAATCTGTGAGAGTAACAAACCTCCCAACTCTGCCGTACGTTCCATATCTCCTTCAAACAGCTTCTCGATATAGCCCTCTAAAGCAGCCTCCCACTCATCCAGTGATACATCATCCATTTCCATTTCATCTTGRAATAAATCRGAATAATACAATAAATAATCTGCAAACATCTCCATACAAGGCTCTACATCRYCTATTTTYAAYACKTCCTGATGATCAAGGCTCATCACAAACTGATCCATSRCCTCCTGCACTTTAAYRTCCAAGTTTTTYRCCATTTATTGYGCTCCAAGAATAAACTTCGCAATCTTCTTTAACTCCGCATTACTCACTTCAAGCCTAGCCATACCCGATAAACCACCATTTGCCGCCGAGCGTAATTTCGGAATAATTTCCTCAATGGTTGCTGGRAAATTGGTTTTCTGATTTACAGCTAACGCGCCTAATCCCAACTTGTCTTTCTTGTTCTCACTTGTTGTATGGCATGCTGCACATTTATCAAACCAAGCCTGCTCAGCCAACGTTTTAAACTTCTCTTTCAGCGTATCCTTACCACCTGATGTTCGCAATTTATTGACCTTTCGCTTAGCAATTTTTCGGTATTGCTCAGGAACATTCATTGCATTATCTGTAAAGTGGGTAACACCACCAGAATCCTTCCACTGATAAATATCCACTGCATGCGCCGCCCCTATAGCACAGCATGCCATCAATAAAGCGCCCATCATCAATCGTAACATGGCAATCTCCTTTGAATACCTATTCACAAACGGCTTTGAGTTTTCAGCACGCACCTTGTCGTAAGTGCGCCTCAAAGCTATCGTTGCGTAAACTTTAGCATAGAATAATTTAATTGGCTTCCCAGCAGTCTGTTAAACTCAGACCAATTGACTMCTRARCCRAACATYACACAGGAGAATATGATGCAAATCAATTCAACAAGCATYCGCGTAGGYCATGTCCTAGAAGTGGATAATATCTTATGGCGYGTTATGAAAACGCARCATGTTACACCWGGTAAAGGCGTGGCTTGYATGCAAGTTGAAATGCGTAATATTGARACRGGCAACAAAACCAACAAACGYTTYAACTCAACCGAGCGTGTTGARCGTGCCGTGTTRTCACAAGTGAAAATGCAATACCTCTATTGCGATGGCGAAGATTATCATTTCATGAATACCGAAACCTATGATCAAATCACKTTGRGCAAAGACATGCTTGRAAATGCTTTGCCATAYCTATTRCCAGAAATGGAAGTTACCGTAGAATTTCATGAAGAACGMCCTCTTAATGTSCAGATGCCTAAAACAGTCATCCTTGAATTGGTCGAATGCGATGCATCGATTAAAGGACAAACTGCCACCAGTTCATACAAACCAGGCAAGCTAGAAACAGGTGCTTCCGTCATGGTTCCGCCATTTGTTGAATCAGGTATTAAAATCAAAGTTAACACAGACAACGGCGAGTATATCGAACGCGCATAGCTGCGTTTTCTTTGGCAAGGGAGGTCGCACTCTATTTAGAAGAGACTTCCTCACCTTGCATCTCATCCATGGCATCATCCAACGCCGCCAAGTTCGCTGTCATTTGAGAAATCACTTTTTTAACCATCTCAACATCTGATTCAGACAATCCATCAAGCACTTTATCACTCAAAGTCTTTAACTGCGGAAAAATACGTGTAAAGGCTTTCTTTCCTTCTTCTGTCATACAAGCTCGAACAATACGACGATCACTTTCATCCTGAATCCGAGCAACCAACCCGCTTTTCACCAGTGCGTTCATAAGCCTTGTAACAGAAGTTTTATCTTTACCAAGCATCTTCGCCAACTGTGATTGCGGCACCCCTTCACAGTGATGAATGAGCATTAAAGTATCAGCTTCTTCAGGCGTTAATTGATAACCAGCAGCCTCACAAATACAACTAACCTGATAACGAACCCGGCTCGTCATACAGCCAATCAAGGGCATCATCGCACCCAAGCCTCTATTCTGAACTTGAAATTTTTTTTGCATGCCACAAACCCACTTGAAAATTATTATCACTGCAAACTATTGACAATGTAAACTATTATTTTTAATCTCTCGCATTATTCTAAGCACCTGCTTGAATGCTACCACCGAGGTTATCCAATGTTAAGAATACAAGCCCTATGGCTCTGCTTTAGTCTGTGCGTGCTGCCATCATTCGCCATGGCAGGCACTATGTCTTTAGCCGACATCTTACATATTGTATTAAGTAACCACCCTGACTTGGCTTTGGCACGCGTTCAAGAGAAAAGCTTACGCATTGAGCGCCAAAATATTGAAGGCATGCTCGACCCTAAAATATCATTGGCTGGTAGCCTATCCGATGAAACATCACCCACCACGAGCCCCTTTGCCGCATCAGGAAATAACAGGCGGCTTATCTCTGGCAATATCACCAAGCTTTTGGGTGATGGCTCAACATTGACGGGGAGTTTTAATTACAACCGTACAAAAGTTAGCTACCCAGCCAGTGTCCCCACTTTCTTTCAGGCAACTATTAACCCCACATATCAACAACAAATTGATTTGATTTACCGCTATCCACTGTTGCGCGGGCGTGGAAACCCTACCTACAACGAACAGCGCACCAGCAATGCATATAACGAAGAGGCTGCTCGTTGGAATGTTGCAATCCAACAGGAGCAACTGGCTGCTCAAGCTATCAGGCTTTATTATCAAATCGCTTCCAATGTTATTGCCAAAAAGCTGGCTCACGAAACCGTATTGCGCGCCAAAAAACTTCTTAACTATCAAAAGAAACGACAACGCTTTGGACTTATTGAAGAAACCGATCAGCGTCAAACTGAAGCTTTGCTCACCAGTCGAAAAATGGATTATGCCAATGCCAAAGCAACGCTAAACAATAGCATAACCACCCTTAATCGTTTGATGTTACGCGATGCAGATCAGCCCATTCAAACAGATATTCACAGTGTCTTGCGCAGTTTCAAAACAGCCCCTATGCAGACATGGCTAGAGCAAGCACAACAGCAGCGCCCTATATTTCACATGCTCGATGCGCAGCAGGCATCCAATGATGCCACATTGGCACTCAGGCATGATCAACACGATACGCAGGTGGATCTCATCGCCCAAGTTGGCACCCGATCTCTATCTGGTTCAGCAGGTTATACACTGGGGCAAGGCTTCACTCTTAATGATCGCTTTATATCTATTGGTGTTGAACTCAATGACACACTGGGCGGGAACAGCACCAAGTCTGCGATTTTAAAAACCGAATTGGAGCGCGAGCGCATTCATTTGCAGCGCTTGCAGTCCATCGAAAACATCAAAACTGAACTAAGCACCGCACTCACCGCGTATCAGAATGGCAAGATGATGAAAGATGCCTCCCAACAACATGAACAGGCTGAAAAAATAAAGTTCACGACCGAGTTAGAGCGTTATCGTGATGGTCGCTCCGATACTGCTACACTTATCCAGTTTGAAGGTGATTTGCGCAACGCTGAACTACAGGCCGCATTGCAAGACATTCAAATCCAACTTGCAAAACAACAAATTGAATTGGCTACAGGAAATCTTCTGGAGCATTTGGACATGATGCCATGACATCGCTTATTGCCTTTTTTGTACGTCGCGGCCTGGTCGTTAACCTACTCTCTCTGATGTTACTTTTGGGCGGTGTTTATGCAGCCTTTAATATCCAACGTGAAGCTTTTCCCAGTGTTAACTTTGATGTTGTTGTTGTTTCTGCGGTATATCCAGGCACCTCTCCGCATGAAATAGAAAATCTTCTTCTCACACCGATTGAACGTGAATTAAAAGGCATTGATGGCATCGATACCATCTACGCCACGGCTTATGCGGGAACTATGCAAATCACTATCAAAGTCGATCCAAACTATAAGGATCGATCGCGTCTGGTATCTGATATTCAACAGGCTATTAATCGCGCCTCTTTACCTAGCGATTTACCCAGTGACCCTGTTATCTCTGAAATTAAATCCGAACAAGCGCCTGTTTTAGGCTTTACCATTTTTGGCGATGTTTCACCGCTTGAACTCAAGCATATTAGCACCCAAATAAAAGATGAGGTTCTAAATCTTAATGGTGTGTCCCATGTATTTGTACAAGGTGATTTAAAAGAGGAAATACGCATTACCCTAGACCCCGAACGTATGCGCCAAAATCGCGTTGCCATCAATGATATTGTTCGGTTAATTCAAGGCTGGAACATCAATGCACCAGGTGGCCGCCTGAAAGAAGCTGGAGGGCAACGTATTATCCGCATTACAGGCGAGTTCACCTCTGCTGAAGATGCTGGAAATTTGGTTTTACGCTCCAATGATCTTGGTCAAAGCCTGTATCTAAAAGACATCGCAGATGTTGAATCCGCATTAGAGCGCCCGCGCCGTATTGTTGCTGCTCAAGGCGAACCCGCAGTTAATATGATTGTCATGAAAAAGGGTGATGAAGATATTATCGCACTGGTTGATCGTGTTCGCAGCTATTTGGATACGATTCCAGCGAAGTATCACATGGAATTTCGTACCTACCATGACTTATCCATTGTCACACGCCTACGCTTGGGTGTATTGACCAGCAATGGAGCCATTGGTCTGGCTCTCGTCATGCTTACACTGCTTCTTTTTCTACGTCCAGCAGTGGCTTTAACCACCGCTTGGGGACTGCCAATCATCTTTTTTTCTGGGCTGGCTATGTTGTACTTCTCTGGCGTAACATTAAATCTACTGACCATGTTTGGTTTTATCATGGTGCTGGGGCTGATGGTCGATGATGCCATTATTATTGGCGAGAATGCCACTTGGCATATGGAACATGGGCTTTCTCCCGAACAGGCCGCGATTAAAGGTACTGCCGAGCTTGCTGGACCTGTAACCGCCACCGTATTAACCACCATCGTGGCATTTTTACCGCTGATGTATATGGATGGTATTATTGGTAAGTTTATTTATTCCATTCCAGTCGTTGTTATTGTTTTACTGGCTTTTTCACTGCTCGAGGCCTTATTCATCCTACCCAATCATATCCGAGATGTTGCACGAGCTGATGTTCACCCCAGAGAACGGGTGATTTTCAACTGGGTGAATAAAATTTATGGAAAAGTCTTAAAAGCTGCCGTAAAACTACGTTATTTAACCATTTTACTCACTATATTAGCCTTGGCAGCCATTGCTTTGTTAGCAAGTCAGATGAAATTTCAACTGTTTCCATCTGGGGCTGAAAGCGAGTTTTATTTGCGTGTGAATGCCCCTATTGGCACAACGCTAGAAAACACCTTTGCAAAACTAGTCAAGATCGACAAGCTCGTACGCTCCAATATAAACTCTAAATTACTCGAAACCACCACGCTTGTAGCTGGTGAAAATAGTGCTGACCAACGCGAAGCTTTAAAACAAGTCGGTGATAGATTCGGTTTTGTACGTGTGATTCTCACCCCTTTTACAGAACGTAAGGTATCGGCTTATGATGTTATGGCTGATATTCAAAAGCTAATACCCCAGCAGTTTCCGGAACTAAAAATTAGCTTCGCCATGCAATCATCAGGGCCACCTGTTGGGCGTGCTTTGCAAGTTGAAATAAGTGGTTCAGATACTGCAACCAAAGAACGGGTCGCCAAACGCCTCGAAACGTTGCTGCATAGCATCCCTGGCGCAACCGCTATCGAAAGCGATTTGCAGCCAGGTCAACGTGAATTACATATTGTTCTGGATCGTGCCAAAGCTGCCTATGCAGGTATCGATTTAAGTACTGTCGCTTTACATATAAAAGCCGCCTTTGATGGCATTCGTGTTTCAACGTTAAAACATGGCAAAGAAGAGATTGATGTCACCATTCGTTATCCAGAGAGTGCACAGCGAGACATCAAAACACTGATGCAACTAGAAATTCCCAATCAGCGCAACGGACTCATCCCACTTTTCCGCGTCGCACATGTCGAGGAAACAGATGGCAGTAGCAGCATTCGACATAAAGATGGCAATCGTATTATTAATGTTTCAGCCGAAGTCGATTTAAAAGTCCTTACCTCCAAAGAATTAAATGCACAAGTTCAAGAGCGTCAAGCTGAATGGTTGGCTGATGATGCCAAACTCATCCATTATCATTTGGGCGGCGAACAGGAACGCAGCAAAGAATCTGTACAGGGGCTTATTTATAGTTTTGTGTTCGCACTGGTTGGTATTTTTGTCATTCTGGCCATCCAATTCAACCGTATTAGTTACCCATTTTTGGTCATGCTGGCAATCCCCTTTGGTGCTATCGGTATTGTCATTGGATTCTTTGTGCATGGTCAGCCTATTTCTTTTATGGCAATGATGGGTTTTGTTGCCCTTACAGGCGTTGTTGTCAATGCATCTTTGGTATTGGCAGTGTTTATTCAGCGTGAGCTAGAGCTAGGAAAACCGTGGCGTGAAGCCATTATTAGCAGTGGTCAGCGCCGTTTAAGAGCCGTTCTTTTAACCACCATCACCACTGTCGTAGGGCTATTACCAACGGCTTATGGCTGGGGTGGTTTCGATCCATTTGTTGCACCTATGGCATTGGCATTATCTTGGGGTTTACTCTTTTCCACATTTATCACCTTGTTTTCCATTCCCGCTGCTTTGGGCATCGGCATGGACATCAAACAACTCTTTTCACGCACCGCCAAAACAGAAAAAATAGAACAAGCAACATAAATACATTTTAATTTTCAATTCATAGTAGCATCACATTGAGCTTGTACAGTTCGTCCTGTCTGGTGTCGCCCTCCTCCCCTCCCTCCCTTAGACATCAGACAACAATTTAAAAGGCTCCGCATTGCGGGGCCTTTTTTTATTTTCAATACAGCCGCCTGATAACACCAAGTAATACCTAGGGAAGCTCTGAATAAGTCTGGATGAAGCCGGTTGTGATTCAGAATATTCAAAATCACCAAAAGTAGGCGCTCTTAGGCGAGGCGTGAGTTGCATGGAATAGCAAGGCTATTGTTCAAACTCACAACGCAGAGTTTGGGTGTTCTGAATCGCAAAGTGCGAGTTCATGACTTGTTCAGAGCTTCCCTAGTTATCTGAGACAGCTCCTAAATATATTTTAATTTGAAATTCACAGTAGCATCACATTGAACTTGTACAGTTTGGCTTGTCTGGTGTCGCCCTCCTCCCCTCCCTCCCTTAGACATCAGACAACAATTCAAAGGCTCCGCATTGCGGAGCCTTTTTTGTTTGCCCAGATTATAATTAAGAAAAGGTGCAGACTTAACCACGCACCATATGCACCACCAACCAACCCAGTGCCACACCAACGATTCCCATGACACGTAAAGMTGCMGRAGGAATCTCYGGCAGTTTACGCATCATTTCWATCATCTGATTAGGSARTARCGCATAAAGCGCACCTTCCAARAGCATRASCAAACCAAGGGCRATCCATAAGTCATCCATGCTTATTGGGCATTATTTATTTAGACTGTTCAAAAAAGCGAAAGAATTCCGAATTCGGTGAAATTACCAAACGCGTACCTTCACCCATACTTGTTTTATAAGCCTCTAGCGAACGTAAAAAGGCATAAAAATTAATATCTCGTTGATGTGCTTTAGCATAAACCTTCGTTGCTTCTGCATCCGCATGACCACGAATGATTTGAGAATTCTTATACGCTTCTGCCAGCAAAACCTTGCGCTCTTTTTCCGCTTGTGCACGAATTTCTTTGGCTGCTTCCTCACCTTCAGAACGATACTCTTTGGCAATGCGCTGGCGCTCTGCCTTCATACGATCAAATACCTTYTCKGAGTTTTCAGGYGGYAARTCYGCACGTTTAATRCGYACATCTACAATCTGAATACCCAAACTTTTCACATCTTTATCRGCATTATCACGAATACTMACCATYAACTCACGRCGAAGGTTTTCTTTTTTACCACCTGAAACAATYTCATTCARTGTATGYTGACCCAAYACTTCACGYACTTTACCACGCACCACATCCTGCATACGYGCAGCCACACCWGCTTGTGTACGTGCCACCTGAAATACCAATAAYGGWTCAAYAATCTTCCAGCGCGTATARTTRTCTACGTTAATCGTTTTCTTATCYTTGGTRATYACTTCATTGGGAAGYGCATCACTCACCAACAAGCGGCGATCAAAATAYTCCACTGTTTGCCAAGGCAATTTAAARTGCAACCCAGCATCCTGCTGAACCGCTTTAGGGTTACCAAACTGCAARACCAATGCCTGTCTGCGTTCRTCAACAAYAAATGTRCTCATRCCAATCAATACAACAACARYTGCAATGATGATTCCCATAAYTGTTTGTTTTGGACTCATTACTTCACCTCCACTTTGCCAGAYACTCKATCCAAAGGTAAATAYGGCAACACACTACCAGCCACCTTGCTATCAATAATKACTTTATCMGCYTTCGCCAATACTTTTTCCATYGTTTCTAAATACAAACGCTTGCGTGTCACTTCAGGGGCAATGCGATAAGCATTTARAATACTRTTAAAACGRTCTGCCTCACCCTTRGCYCGRTCCACAAYTTCTTTTTCATARGCTTCMGCATCCAATACCATTTTCTTRGCTTCACCACGRGCGTTTGGAATAATGCCATTGGCATAGGTTTGCGCTTCATTYTTAGCMCGTTCCCTWTCTTCTTTTGCCGCTTGCACATCCTTAAATTCATGTGCCACAGCAGTCGGTGGTTTCACATCTTGCAAGTTAATACTGGTTATAGAAATACCTGCTTTATAACCATCAAGAATCGATTGGATAAGCACCTGCGTCTCAATTTCAACCTCGGCTTTCTTGGTTGTCAAAACATCATCAATCATGGTGCGACCAATAATTTCTCGAATTGCCGATTCGGATGCATCGCGCACTGTTTTTTCCGGTGCATCAATATTGAAAAGGTATTCATCTACAGCCTTAATCTTGTACTGAACCATAAACGAAATATCAATAATATTTTCATCTTGGGTCAGCATCAATGATTCATGCGAACGCTGGCGACGACGACCATCACCCATATCACGCACACCAATGGCCAAACGCTGAACACGGGTCACTGGTAATTTTTTCACTTCTTCAATCGGGTATGGGAAATGCCAACGCAATCCAGGTCCTTTGGTCGCGACATGTTTACCAAATTGCAGTACAACAGCTTCTTCATCAGCAGCTACRGTATAGAYTCCCGARGCWCCCCAAAGTAAAAATRCCACGGCAAAAATCGCCATAAAAGCACCRCYRCYTAARTTYGGYGWRCCGTTGYYRCCACCTGAACCGCCAAACAAACCGCCAAAGCGCTCTTGTAAACGTTTTATAACCTCATCAAGATCAGGAGGGGTTTGATTGGAACCACCACCTGAGGGTTTCTTTCCCCATGGGTTATTATCATTATTCTGGTTCTGACTCCAGGGCATAAAGTCCTCCATATTTCCATACATTTGTCATACATAAATTACAGTCCGCGCAGTGTAGCATCTCATTTGAGCAATGCACCATTGGCTGTCATCATCACAGCATAAACCACAATTATTTCTCAACACAATCCAAGCAAGTTATACCTTATGTATTTTCAATGTTAGCCTTGCCGCATGCCTATTTTGTTTCGCTGGATGTTTTATGGTTGCTTAAGCCGTGCTACAGGCACGATGTTGGCACTTTTGGCAATTTTTTTAATTATCGAAATTTTTGATAAATCGCGTTACCTTGGTCATGGCATGGACATGCCACTATTGATTGAATATCTACTACTGAAAACACCTTTTATGATTGCCGAGTTTATGCCCGTCATTTTATTGCTTGCAGTAAGCATCTATATCACTGAAATATCCCACCACCATGAAATTGTTTCTATGCGGGCGGCGGGCTTGGGTATGGATAAAATAATTGCCCCCATTGCATGTGTTGGTCTTATTGGGGCTGGATTGGTGATGGTTATTGGCGAATGGATTACACCAACCACCAATAGCCGTCTGGATGTTATGGAGCGTGTTATTATTCATCATCAAGCACCATCCCGTCAGGGGATTCAGTGGCTAAAAGATGGCAATCGTTTTTATCAGTTAACCCCGCTCAATGATCAATCCTTTAAAATGATGATGCTCGAAACCAATGATAAAGGCGCATGGTTAAAACGTATGGATGCCAGCCATGCTACATTTAAAAATGGGCAATGGCGCTTGCAAGACGTGTATATCAGCAACCCGGATAAACAAGAGGGTATGTTATTAAAGCATCAAGATACCATTCGTTTTGCATCCGAGATAGGACCCGACACCGCAGACCCACCCAGTGCCAGCCACATGACGTTTATCCAGCTATATCATTATGCTCATAATTTACAGCAAGCAGGGCTTAGCTCTTCAAGCTTTGTTTTCACCCTACATCGCAAAATCGCAGCCCCAAGCGCATGCCTTATCATGGTTCTATTGGCGATGGCACTTACCATGAATATGGGCAGTCGCATCGCCGCAAGGTCTTGGGGATTAATTTCCGCCATCACGCTCGGCCTGTTATTTTATGTCTTGGGCAATGCCAGCGGTTTGCTGGCAGGCAGCGAGCAATTGCCAGCAGCTTATGCGGCTTGGTTGCCCATACTATTTTTTGGTGGCATCACTGGATTTTTATTATTGCACAAAGAAGGCAAGTAAACGCAATCACCCAACAGCATCGGATGTTTTAAGGTTAAAGAAAACCTCAGTATATTCAAAACACTCTATCGCTGTTCAGGTTGCCGCTAAGTTAGCGTAATTCAGCAATTGATTTACCCTATTCTTTACCCATATCACCCCTCATCCTAACCTTCTCCCCTCAAGTGGGAGAAGGGACTAAACTCCCTCTCCCGCTTGAGGGAGAGGGTTTTCAAACAATGAAGTGTCATTTAGATGAATGCTTTTTTCCAAGGTAAATCAATTTATGAATCACTATAAAACCTCTCCCGCATTTTATGCAGGAGAGGTTTTAGATTGTTGGCTTAGGAAAAATGTTGAATAACTCTGGAGCAATAGGCACTGCTTGCTGAAAAGTAGAGGGCAAGGCGTGTTTCATGCGTTATTCAGCACTTTTCTTAGAAGCTCAGTTGTTTTAACCAGCGTTCTAGGAAGTGGATGTTAAATTCGGCTTTTTGGAAGCCAGGGTTGGCTAACAAGCGGCGATGCAACTCACAATTGGTGGTAACACCAATAATAGCAAGCTCGTCAATGGCACGTTGCATGCGACGAATGCACTTATTGCGATCCCGTGCGTGGGTGATGATTTTTGCAATCATGGAGTCGTAATGTGGTGGTATTTTGTAGCCTGTATAAAGAGCCGAATCCACACGTACGCTGCGACCGCCTGGCGCATGGTATAGCTCAACGGTACCTGGAGATGGCGTGAATTTGAATGGGTGCTCGGCATTGATACGGCATTCAATCGCGTGCCCTTTCATTTTTATTTGCTCTTGTGTGTAGGCGAGTTTTTCGCCTGTAGCAACACGAATCTGCCACTCGATTAAATCAACACCTGTAATAAAYTCWGTKACAGGATGTTCAACCTGAATGCGGGTATTCATTTCCATAAAATAGAAMGATTGRTCTGGGTTGAGTARGAACTCAATCGTRCCTGCCCCTTCRTAATTTACAGCYGATGCAGCMGCAACACCYGCMGCRCAAATTTCCTGRCGRGTTTCTTCACTWATKGATGGGCTTGGCGCTTCTTCAACGACTTTTTGATTGTTACGCTGAATCGAGCATTCACGTTCAAATAAATGCACCAAATTACCATGTTTATCGCCCATAACCTGAACTTCGATATGCCGAGGTTCTTCGAGGAATTTTTCGATAAATACAGTTTCATCACCAAACATGGTTTTAGCTTCTGTTTGGCAAACATTAAATGCTGTTGCTAATGATGCTTCAGAGCGGACGATTTTCATGCCGCGTCCACCACCACCAGATGCTGCCTTAATAATTAAAGGGAAACCTGTGGATTTGGCAACTTCTTTGGCTTCTTCAACACTATGAACCGCACCCTCGGAGCCAGGTACCAATGGAACATTGGCTTGTTTCATGCGTTGTTTGGCTTTCACTTTATCACCCATAATGCGCATGGATTCAGGTGATGGACCGATCCATGTTAAGCCAGACTCAATAACAATTTCAGCGAACTCTGAATTTTCTGCCAAAAAACCGTAACCAGGATGAATAGCCTCTGCATCGGTGATTTCGGCAGCTGCCATGATGGCAGGAATGCTTAGGTAGGAGTATGTGCTGACGGCAGGGCCAATGCAGATAGCCTCATCAGCAAGACGGGTATGCATGGCATCACGATCTGCTTCTGAATAAACGGCGACAGTGGCAATGCCAAGTTCTTTACAAGCGCGAATAACACGAACCGCAATTTCACCACGGTTGGCAATGAGAATTTTATGAAACATAATAGTATTCCTTACGCTGGTATGATAACAAAAATAGGTTGACCATATTCAAGTGGCGTAGCGTTATCGACCAAGATTTCTGTAACAACACCTGCATACTCTGCTTCAATTTCATTCATTAATTTCATAGCTTCAATAATGCAAAGTGTTTGACCTTTCTTGACTTTATCGCCTTCGTTCACGAACACATCTGAGTCAGGGCCTGGTGAGCGGTAGAATGTTCCGACCATGGGTGAGTTTACAACATGTTCACTATCGGCATCATTATTGGCGTTTGTTTCTTGGGCAGCGGCTGGAGATGCAGCAGACATTTGTGCTACGGGTGCTTGTGGTGCTGCAAAAGCGAGCGGTGCTGCAATGCTGCCTTGGCGGGAAATACGAATGGATGATTCGCCTTCAGTGACTTCAATTTCTGTAACATCCGAGCTTTGTATAAGTTTAATTAATTTRCGAATTTCAGTAATATTCAAGGTAGACTCCTTCTTCTTCTAATGATTTGAGATTATTTATTTTGTAACTGTGTGACTAGCCCGCGTAGAGCAAGGGTGTAAGAGGTGTTGCCAAAACCTGCAACAATACCATTTGCAATGTCAGATAAAAAAGACTGATGGCGAAAGCTTTCACGCTGATGGACGTTGGAGAGGTGGACTTCGATAAAAGGCAGGTTGATAGCCAACAAAGCATCACGCAGTGCAACGCTGGTGTGGGTATAAGCAGCGGGATTGATAATAATACCATCCAAAGCATCGGCTCCAGCAAGGTGCAAGCGGTCAACCAGTTCTCCCTCATGATTGCTCTGATAGGTGGATAATGTTGCGCCGAGAGATTCTCCCAGATTTACCAACTCGGCATTAATATCTGCCAGTGTTTGTGAACCATAGGTTTCTGGCTCACGTGTACCCAAAAGATTTAGATTTGGACCATGCAATACGAGGATCTTTAGTTGCGTCATGTTTATTCCTCCCATGCGGCGGATAATTGTAATAACATTTCGTCTTCTGGTTTTGTGACCAGCAAGCCTGCCAGCATGGAACGAGCTGATTGGCGTTCGCCTTGTTGCCATAATATACGAGCCAAAGGCAGTGAAGATGCTTCTTCAGATTGTTGTTGATGGCTTCTCGAAATAAGTGATTTGGCTTTTTGGAAGTGTTGTTCAGCTTTTTCTTGGTCGCCCTGCGATTGCAAGATGTGTCCAAGCCATGCCCACACCTTGGGTTCGGCGGGGGCAAATTCTAGAATTCCCAATAAAATATTTTCAGCTTCTTGCAAGGAGTGTGTCTGAAAGGCTTTTTTTGCTGCGATAAAGCCTTGGGCAACACCCGACCAGTTCTCTGGTTTGGGTGCTGTTTTCACGCTTGGGTTGGGTGAAGCTGTGCTTGCTGCTAGCATGCGTGGCAATCTACGGGGTATCGATGAATGGGTCAAATGGTCAGGTGGTATTTTTGCCTGTTTTCATCGAAATAACGCGTTAATTGTTAAAGAAAAGGCAAAAAAGGCATGGTTTTATGCAGATTCAGTTAAATGGCGAAAATACGCAGGTGACAGCAACAAACCTGACTGACTTGGTTGCAGAGTTGGGTTTGGAGCAGCGCATGATTGCGATTGAACGCAATATGGAAGTGGTGCCTAAAAGTGAATATACAGCGACAGTTCTTGAAAAAGATGACCGCATTGAACTGGTGCATATGATTGGTGGGGGATAGGTAAGGCATGAGTGACGTATTTAAAGTTGGAACATACGAGTTTGCATCACGTTTGATTGTAGGCTCAGGCAAATACAAAGATTTTGAGACAACCAAATTGGCAACGGAAGCATCGGACGCGGAGATGATTACTGTCGCGGTGCGGCGTGTAAATATCACCGATATGGGCAAGGAAAACCTACTGGATTATATCGACCCGAAAAAATATACTATTCTGCCCAATACCGCAGGCTGTTTTAATGCCGAAGATGCTGTGCGTACCTTGCGTTTGGCGCGTGAGGCGGGCGGTTGGGATTTGGTGAAATTGGAAGTGCTTGGAGATACGGAAACCTTGTATCCCAATGTTGTGGAGACCATTAAAGCGGCAGAGACTTTGGTAGCTGAAGATTTTCAGGTCATGGTTTATACCAATGATGATCCGATTGTGGCACGTCGTTTGGAAGAAGTTGGCTGTGTTGCAGTGATGCCATTGGGTAACCCGATTGGCTCTGGACGTGGTTTGGCGAACCCGTTTAATATTCGTGTGATTAAACAACGTGCCAATGTCCCAATTGTGGTAGATGCTGGTATTGGTACCGCTTCGGATGCTGCCAAGGCTTTGGAGCTGGGTGCGGATGCTGTACTCATTAACACTGCCATTGCAGAAGCAAAAGATGAGTGCATGATGGCGCGTGCTATGCGGGATGCAGTGCGAGCAGGTCGCGGTGCATACTTGGCAGGGCGGATGCCGAAAAGAGCATTTGCATCGGCATCATCACCGACAGACGGTTATATCTGGGACTGAGGCAGATGCTCGTCTTGTCCTTAGAAGAATTAGAGAGAGCTGAATAGTTACAAGTTTATATATTGTAACGGCACTGAATGTTGCCGTGGTTAAAGGGATTTGAGATGACTGAATTGAAGAATGATTTATTTTTACGCGCGTGTTTGCGCCAAGATGTGGAGCGCACACCCGTTTGGATGATGCGTCAGGCAGGACGTTATTTATCTGAGTACCGCGCAACACGTGCCAAAGCAGGCGGTTTTTTGAATTTATGTCGCTCCCCTGAATTGTGCAGTGAAGTGACTTTACAGCCGATTGATATTCTTGATGCTGATGCAGCGATTTTATTTTCAGATATTTTAGTTGTGCCTGAAGCGATGGGTATGGAGTTGACCTTTGGTACTGGTGAAGGACCGAAGTTTCCACAGCCCTTGACGTGCAAAGCCGATGTTGAAAAATTGCCAGTATTGAATGACCCAACACGCGAACTTGGTTATGTGATGGATGCAGTGAGCACCATTCGCCGTGATTTGAATGGTCGTGTGCCGCTGATTGGTTTTGCAGGTAGCCCGTGGACTTTGGCAACGTATATGGTTGAAGGTGGTGGCTCTAAGACCTTCTCAAAAGTTAAAGCCATGATGTTTAATGAGCCTGAAACCATGCACTTGTTACTTGAGAAGTTGGCAGATTCAGTTGCGGCGTATTTGAATGGACAAATTGCCAGTGGCGCACAGGCAGTACAAATATTTGATACATGGGGCGGCATCCTAAATACCAGCTGCTACAATGAATTTTCATTGCAATATATGCAACGCATTGTGCAACAACTAACCCGTGAACATGATGGGCGGAAGGTGCCTGTTATTCTTTACTCCAAAGGTGGTATGGGCTGGTTGGAAAAAATGGCTGATACAGGTTGTGATGTATTGGGCTTGGATTGGTCGATTGATATTGATGAAGCCAAACGCCGCGTGGGTGATCGTGTTGCTTTACAGGGCAATATGGATCCAACGATGTTATATGCCAAGCCAGAGCGTATTCGTGTAGAAGTGAAAGATATTCTTGCGAAGTTTGGCGCTGGCAATGGGCATGTGTTTAATCTTGGGCACGGCATTACGCCAGATGTGCCGCCAGAGCATGCGATTGAATTTTTCAAAGCAGTGCGTGAGGAATCAGTGAAATATCACCGATAAGTCTTCTATCGTTTGTTGAATGATTTGAATAAAAAAAGCCGCTCCTTGAGTGGCTTTTTTTTGGCAAGAAAAGTGGCTGGTATAATGCGATATTTGACATGATATTTTTATGGTTATTTGCCGTAAAGTGTTTAAAGTTGGCTAGACTATTTGTTTAAAGGCGTAAGTGTTGTAATTTCTAGTCTTGGAGCACAAATGACCAAGGGTTTTGTAGATAAAGTCATTATATCTGTAGGCTTGATTAGTGGCATAGCACTGATTGGCTGGTTGATAGATCATGCCGCTTTGGCGGCCTTGCTGCCAGATATTGCCAATATGACATTCAATACAGCGCTGTGTTTTGTATTGCTAGCAGTCGCCAGTTTACTATTGAATCGTAACCGTGGCGTGCTCTGTTTTCCATGTAAATTCCTAACCTTACTCGTTGTTTTYATTGCTGGAATGTCATTGTTGCAGGATATTTTTTCTATTCATTTGGGCATTGATAACCTGCTGTTTGACTCGCATAGCTATGCTTTGCCCRGCCTCTACCCAGGGCGTATGTCACCCGCAACTGCCACAGGCTTTCTTTTGAGCAGTATGGTTCTTTTTTTRCTGGCAGTGGATAAGGAGATAAAGCACTTCGGCTTTATGACCCACATCTTGACGCTTCTTGTTGGTATGATTGCTTTGTTGGGTATTAGCATGAATATATTGATGCGCGAAGCGCCCGAAGGTTATGAGCACTTTTTATCTATTTCGATGTTTACGGCGATTTGTTTTTTATTATTGGTTATTGCGATGCTTGGTATCTACGAGCGGAAAGTACAAGGCGGTAATCTCGTTCTGTATTCAGGGATTCACTTGATGTACAGGCTGAGTTATCGGCAAAAGTTCGCTCTAATTAGCATGGTTTTTATTGTGCCGTTAACGGTTTTGATGTGGAGTAAAATTCACAAAGGAGAACAGGAAGTGGCTGCGGCGCAGCTAAAAATGTTTGGTATTGAACATATTTACCTGACCGAAGAGCTATTTAAAGGGTTTGCAGAGCACCGTGGTATGACCAATGCTAGTTTCTCTAATCCCGATATGTTCAGAGAGCCGCTTTTGAAAAAAACAGCACAGATTGACCAGCTCTTGGAGGAGCGGGTTCGTATGGGGCTATTGCAGGCCAAGCACGTCCATATAGCCAATGCTTGGGTAGCAGATATGATTCCCCGTTGGATGGCTATTAAAGAAGGTCATATCAGTCAATTACAGCAATGGCAGATACATACAGAAATTATAGCTTATCTTATTCATCACATGCGTGATGTGGGAGAGGGAAGCGGTCTGGCTTTTGAAGAAGATCCCATACTGCATAACTTATTGGTTATGCAGCTAGAGATTATGCCAGAACTATTTGAAAACATTGGACAGTTGCGAGGGCAGGGGGCGGGTTTTTTAGCCAGTAAAGGCATGTCAAAGGATAGTCAGTTGATAGTTGGTATCATGGCTGGACAAGTTAGAATGCAATTGGAAACATTGGAGCGTGTGACTAGGCGACCGATGGCATCACAAGGGCTTGAAGCTTTAAGTCTTTTGCTTGTTTCCTTTAAGACCCAAGTGCGTGCATTTCTTGCTGCGACTGAGCGTAGGGTTTATTCCGATAAGAAACCTCCTATAACATCAGCAGAATACTTTCAAATGGCGACTGCAGTGATTGAAAGAGGGTATATGCTGAATAGCGCTTCGATGGCATACGTTGCAGAGCAGTTAGAGGAGAAAATTGCTGAAAGTACGATGGTTCAATATGAGGTTAAACTGGCAGCTATGTTGCTGTTACTTACACTTCTTTTCTTGTTTGCGTCTTTTTATAAGTCGGTTATTAACACGATTCGAGCGCTGGATGATACCGCTGAAAATATGCGCAGTGGGGGGCTTGGTGAGCGGGTTGAACTGCTGGCTAAAGATGAGCTTGGCAGCGTTGCTAGTTCCTTCAATACCATTGTTGAAGAATTAACGCGTGTTAGCGTGCATATGAGTGCAGTGGTTGATCATGTGTTGGAAGGAATTATAACCATTGATAAGGGTGGCATTATTAAATCATTTAATCCTGCTGCCGAGAGTATCTTTGGCTATAGCCAAGGTGAAGTCCTTGAACATAATATCATTATGCTCATGCCTGAGGGGTATCGAGAAAGGCATGAAATGGGCTTGCAGAATTATTGTCAGACAGAGCAAGGAGCGCTAATAGGTAATAATATTTCTATTGAGGTGCGAGGTCTGAAAAAAGATGGTTCGGAATTTCCGATGGAGCTATCTGTTAATATCATGAAGATTGATGGGCAACAGGTTTTTATTGGCATGGTGCGCGATGTTTCCGAGCACCGTTCGCTGGAAAAGCAATTTCGGCAGGCGCAAAAAATGCAGGCTTTGGGTGTGCTTGTTGGTGGGGTGGCACATAATTTTAATAATCTTCTGGGAGCGATTGTTGGAAAGGCATATTTGGGAAAGAAGAAGTTGCAACATGATACGCATGTTGCCCCCTACCTTGATTCAATTACCGATATTGCCCAGCAAGCGGGGGACATGGTTAAGCAGCTGCTGGCATTTTCCCATAAGGACTTTTCGCAAGATAAACAGGCTTCGCAGCTGGACGAGATTGTTGAAGATGCCTTTGAGACCACAAAACTCGGCATTGAAGAGAGTGTTAATCTATCACTCCAGATTACCGATAGGGGGATGGTGGTGGACTGTGATGCGAGCCAGATTCAGCAGGTTGTGATGAATATGGTGAATAATGCCCGTGATGCGGTTGCTAAAAGCGTTGAGAGAAGTGTCGTCGTAAGCTTGGAAAAGTGCAGACCTGATGCGATGTTTTTTCATAGGCATCCTGAACTTGAACCAGGTGAATACGCTTTGCTAAGTATCTCAGATACAGGGCATGGTATGAATGCTAAAATCATGGAAAATATATTTGATCCTTTTTTTACATCCAAAGGTGTGGGAGAGGGGACTGGGCTTGGCTTATCCTCGGCTTTCGGAAGCGTTACCTCGCATGGGGGTGTGATCGAAGTAGATAGCGAGGTGGCTTTGGGCACGGTGTTCCACGTTTATTTGCCACTTATGGATGCAAGCAGAGCAAGTGAAAAATGTGATAATACTAGCCTGCAAGTTGCAAGAAGTTCAGAGCATGAGCTGCTCTTGCTGGTTGATGATGAGCTGCTGATTGTGCAGTCGATACAGGAGGTGCTAGAAGACTTGGGTTATCAGGTTATTGTGGCAACGAATGGCATAGAGGGTCTTGAATGCTTTAAACAACATAGGGATAAGGTTGCTGCTGTTATTACTGATGTAGTCATGCCTGGGATGGGAGGGGTGGATATGTCCAGAGAAATCCGCCGTCTTCATGCGACAGTGCCAATCATATTTGTTACGGGTTATGATCATGGTGATGTGAAGTTGAAAGACGATGAAAAGAAAAACACCATGGTTCTTTCAAAACCTGTTCAAATCCCAGATTTATCACAGGCGATTCGCAAGATGTTAACTGCGATATAGCGCCGTAGTGCTGGCTTGAAGTTTGCATGGAGGTGTTGTGTGTGTTTCTGCGTTATTTCCCCCAAACGGCAACGGCTTAGCCGTTCAAAACACTTATAAGGCTATTCAAGAGGTCTCTAATTTATCCAAGTATGTCAGCTATAGTGATTCATGTATGAAGTTGCCGTCATTCCCGCACAGGCGGGAATCCAGTGTTTGAAAGGCATATCGTCATACCCGATCAAGTCGGGTATGACGATATGCGACTTTCGTCGGACAGTAATGAGTTGCTGCTAAAGCTTGAGTTTCGCTTTACCCAAACTGATGAAAATTATGCCATACAAGTGACGTTGAATAACGCATGAGACACGTTCTAGGCGAGGCTAAAAGACACCACTGGCAGGGTAGTAAGAGAGCGTTCTTCAATGCATTCTGCAGGTAAACCCACAGAGGGCTGAATAGCTATGTGTTCTTTTAGATTTGCTCAAGCACGTTGTTGTGAATAACAATATCATGGCGATCGCGAACAGTTGAAATCCAGCGCGCAAAACGTACCGCGCCTTTGGCTTTGGCGGCTTCTAGAGCAATGGCATCTTTTTGTTTGGCAAAAACTGCATCATCCCCTGCAATTTCTTTTGTAACATAAACCAATGCGAGCCCGCGTGATGTTGCAACGGCTTTGCTTGCCCATTGTTTAACGCCTGTTCTAAAGGCTGTGTCAATAATGCTTGCTGTTAGCCAAGTCGCGTCATCACCAATACCACTGCGACGTACGGGTTTGGAAAGAAATTTTGCATAACCAGCTTTTTGTGCCATCGCATCAGGTGTTAGTTTGTTGGCATTCGCGAGCAATGTTTTGGCGATTTCGCTGGCTTTATCGATCGCTGCAGCATTGCGGGCATCGGCATAAACCTCAGTCGTAACATCTTTAAATGCCAGCGGGGCAGAGTCAATGCGTTGTAATGCTTCAATGGCGACAAAACGCCCATCATCAAGCTCAATAATATCAATGCTATCGCCTGGGATGGCGATGAATGCTTGTTTAATAAGGGCTTGATCACTACCAAGAAGTTTGTCTGTACGTGCTTTGGCTATATCAATGGCATCGATTTTATARACRGYAAGATTAAGGCTGTTGGCAGCCGCTTGAAGWGAATCTTCCATGCCCAATGCATTATCCAAATCTTGGGATAATTCATAAGCTTCATCGCGGGCTTTCTCGGCGGTTAATGTTTTGACCAATTCATCGCGAACATCGCTAAGCGGTTTGGCGATGCCATCTTTAGTCCAGCTGGCTTTGTGTGCTTCATAAGCAGCAGTAATATCAGCCGCATCAATGCGAATATCCTTGGCGAGTTCGATAGGGTCGATTTCAACAGCATTGATTTTCACTTGCAGTTTGGAGCGATAATCTTGTGTATGGCTATCATACCAAGCACGCGCAGCGGCATCATCGATTTTAATATCTTTGAGAAGATTTTTTGGCTCAATCATCACTGCTGCAATGGTGCGCTGTGCAAATTCACGTTCGAATTGGGCGCGGACTTCTGTATCATTCACTTGTGCAGAATCAACAATAGCTTTTTGTAAAGCATCGATCATTAGGTTTACACGGGTATCATCTTCATAATCGCGGGTTGTTGCAAAGCCCATGTTGCGTGTGAATGTGTGGTAACGTTGGGGGTCAAATGTGCCAGCCTGTTGAAAGGTTGGATTGTTTTGCACATAAGCAAGCAATGCGGCATCCGAAGCAACAAGTCCCATGCGGGCAGCCTCATCAAGCATCAATTGACGGTTAATCATGGTTTGTAGGGTGTTATCTTTCACGCCCAATTGCTCAACCAGTGTTTTTGAAAACTGTTGCCCCAACATGGCACGGTAACTATTAAGCTGACGCTCATAGGTTTGTGAGAAATTTGAGTCGCTAATGGGTTTACCATCGACTTCTGCGACATAAGCAACGCGGCTGCCAGTAAAATAATCACCGATACCCCACAACCCAAAAGAAAGGGCGATGCCGCCAAGAATAAGCTTGGCTAGCCATGATTGTGCTTGATTGCGCATAATTTCGAGCATTGTAAACCTCAATATAACAAGTAAATGAACAGATTTTCTAAAAGAAGCGGGACGCTACTCAAGGTGTATTTATCAGGCAAGGTGAAGTTTCACCCAAGATCCGACATTGATATGCAGCGCATGCCGCAACTCTTTGGCTTGTCTGACATTCCAAGGAATCATTCATCATCCATAAGGTGACTACAAGATTTCCCATAACACCATATAAATCAAATACTTACACCCTACATCCATATTCAATGTCGGACCTTGGGTTTCAAGATTATGATAAGGAGAAAACAGATAAAAATACAATGCTGTGACCTGTGTCGCTTGTGTTTCCATTATAAAGACTTATAAATAGACTATGGGCATGTTACAAACACACATAGAGCAATGGCATAGACGTGCAGACAGGGTGGGCACATTCGCACTGCAAGGTTTGCAAGGTTTTAAGCGATTTTCACGCCTTTTTGCATCGATACTGCATGTTTTTCTGCGTATGCGCTGGATTTCTAGACCCGCAGTGATGAATGTGGTCGTTCGCCAAGTTTATTTTACAGGCGTTCAGAGTTTGCCTTGGGTCATCGCTATAGCCTTGGGTACTGGGGTGCTGGCTGTTTATAATATTGTTGATTTTGCACGCAGGATACAAGATTTATCATTGATTGGCAGTTTGATGAATGGAATTCTTGTGCAAGAAATAGCACCATTCTTGGTGGCAATTTTTCTATTGGCACGCTCTGGTGTTGCGGTGGTGACAGAGGTGGGACACATGCAGTCACGGGGGGAGGATGCCTTGCTGCTTAGCCTTGGGGTTTCACCCTATGAATATTTATACCTACCACGAATTCTAGCGTTTTCTTTGTGTGGTTTGGTGTTAACATTTGTGTTCGTGGTTGTGTCTATCTGGGTAGGTGGTTTGGTTGTATCTTGGACGTACACGTTGAACTTCAGTGAGTTTTTATTTGAAGTGCAGCGAGGAATGGATCTCAATGGGCTTATCGGGATGATGGTGAAAGGCATGTTTTATCCGATGTTATCATGTATGATGCTTTTGGATCAGGGTAGCATGGTTGGTAATGATCCAAATCAAATTCCTGTGCGTGCAACGCATGGTGTTCTAGGAGCATTGTTGTTAATGTTATTCTTGGATGTGGTGTGGGTGCTAATATGGAACCTGTAAGTGATGAGCTGCATTGGCGTGCGGTGAAAGTGGCTGATAGGCAATTGCCTGAAGATTATATTTGTCGGGGTAAGCATGTTCGTTTTGTGATGAACTGTAGTATGCAGTACATGTTTTTGGATCGCTTTTTTCCGCAATTTGCATTGGATGAGGGCGATGATGCACATGTGTGGCTGAATTATGGGGGAAAGCGTGTGGTTGCAGGTAAACCTGCGTATTGCGCCCGTGTTGGCAGTATGATTCGGAAGCGTGGGTTATTGGCAAACTTAAGTATGCGCGAAAATTTACTATTACCTTTTTTGTATGCTGAAGATGCTTCATGCTTAAAGAAGGCCGAGGGTGAAGTTGAGGCGGTTGCTGAATTTCTTGGTTTGAGTTCGTTGCTTTATGAGCAAGCGGGTGAACGTTCGGTTTATACACATGCTTTGGTAAGTTTGGGGCATTGTTTGCTCAAGCGACCTGATGTGATTGTGGCGCAAGAAGTTCATGTAGGCATGCCGCCTGAGCGTTTGCAAATATTCCGTGATAAAGCTGAGGAAGCTATGCAGCAATTGGGGGCGGGTGTATTATATTTAACGTCATCCATACATGAAGGCTCGGGCTTGAAGTTTTCACGGACATATGAGATTGAATGCGATAAYGTGCCTGACGTGAGTGGTATATGGTAGATTCTACAAATTTTGTATCGGGYATGAAGCGCCAAGTGGGTTGGTTTGTCATGCTGGGTATTGGTGCGCTTATTTTGGTCGTGCTGATTGTTAGTGTGCGCAGCAATGTGTTTTCTAAAAAGTTTTATTTGTTTGTGGAGCCGCCTTCTGCGAGCTCTTTTTATGAAGGGCAGTCTGTGAAATTTCARGGCTTTGCGATTGGTCATATTGATCAAATTGAGTTGCAGCGTGAAGGGCAGGTGCGTATTTCATTGCGCTTGCTTGAGCGTTATCATCATATGATTCATCAAGGTGCGGTGATTCAATTTATTAAAGAAGGGCTGTTGGGTGAGCAAGTTGTTGAATTAACCCGTGGTGATATTACCAAACCGATGCTTGAGAGTGGTGCAATTTTAGATTATGAGACCAAGGCATCCTTGGAGGAATTATTAACGGATTTGAAACCTGCTGTGGGCAATGCCAATGTYTTGTTGCGAGARTTGGCATCGYTATCCTTATGGATGAATGATCCAAACAGYGATTTGCGTGTGGGCATGGCATCGCTGCGTGAAATGACAAGCTCTATTGATGGGAAAACCCTGCAAGTGGCAATACAAACATTTACGCAAGCTCTGGAACAATTGGGGAATGTGGCGGAAGGTTTGGATGAACAAAAAGTAGCTTTKCGATTGGCGGACACCCTCTCGCTAACCACGGATATTTTAAAAAATATTAAACCACTATCTAAAAGCCTTGGTGAGCACGGCCCTGAAACCATGCAGAAAACCAATGAGTTGCTCGCGCATGTGAATGAGCTTTCATCTGCGCTAAATCTTGTCGCTGCTGATTTGTTAGAGGTGACTCCAGAGTTGCCAGGTTTGGCGCGAGATTCTCGAGCAACCTTGAAAGAAATGGAGGCACTGCTGAAAAAATTACAGGACTCGTGGTTGCTGGGAAGCGGCTCCCCTAAAAAACAGACGCAAGAGAGTTTTGAGATGGCTCCGCCCGTTCTGGATATGAAACCATAATGCGTGTTTTATTGTTTGTGGTCTCGGTATCGCTAAGTGTGCTTTTATCGGCATGTGGTGGTGGGCATAAGACAAGCGCGCCTGTGATTGAAAATGTTTATGTGCAACATATGAAAGATTTTACACGTGTTGGTGTAGAAGCCATGCATCAAGAGCGCTGGGCATCTGCACAACATGCTTTTGAGCGGGCATTACAGATGTCCAAGCTTGTCAATGCGCCTGCAAAGATGACTGCTGCATGGTATAATTTATCCATGGCTTATAAAGCTGAGAAGAAAGCTGATAAGGCGGAAATGGCTTTACAGAAAGTCTTGAGTTTAGCACAGCATCATGGTTTTTTAGCGCACGAAAAAAGGGCTAAGCTGCAACTCGCATTGCTGCATATTGGGCAAGGAAAAACGGTTGAAGACATGCAGCCTTTACCTTCTAATTTGCCAGCTGATATATACTTGATGGCAGCCAAACTGGCATATTTACAMCACCAAATGCTACAGTCAGAGCAAGCGTATATGCAGGTTATTGCGGTGACAGGAAATGATCGCTCTGGTTTGTTGYCGCAGGCAAAAGCATGGATGGGCTTGAGCTTGTTGGCTCGCGAGCAAGGCAATGACTTGGTGGCGAAAGAGCAAGTACTTAAAGTGTTGCCGTTGTGTCAGCAAGTGGGGGCACCAAGGTTGTCGGCAGATGCYTCGCTACTGTTGGCGGGTTTGGATAGCGAAGTCCCCATGCAAGAGCGACTTGATTATGCACAGCGAGCTAAGGATATTTACCTTATTTTACAAGATGAAGCAGGCGCATCGAAAGCGCAACAACGCTTGAAAGAATTGGATGAATAATGGTTGATTTTGAGATGCTAGATTTGGAGCAAAGCCAAATCGGAAAGCTCAAGTTTGAGCTTGTTTGTCAGCGTGATTGTGTGCATGTATTGCATTCAATGGTRGAAGTTATCGCTTTGCGYGCTGGYCTGACGGCGATAGAAACCAACCGTGTGGCACTTGCTGTGGATGAGCTGTTTGCCAATATTATTGACCATGGTTATGGCGATACGCCTGGCAGAGTGCAATTTGAAAGTAAAATACATATCAATGACGAYGCGGCGAARGAGCTGCACTTTRTATTTCGTGATTATGCACCCATTGCGGACATCGAGGGCTGGAATTGTGGTCATGAAACGCAGTGTAGTGCTGCGGACATTTCCCCCAGAGGCTTGGGTATTCGTTTGATTCACTCCATTATGGATGTGGTGGAGCATGTTGCGTTGGAAGATGGTAACCAGTGGACGCTTATTTATATGTGTAAGCAGAAGGGAGAGGGTGATGAAGCTTGATATAACGGTAGAGAAGGGTGATGAAAATGTGGTGCAGGTTGCAGTGCAAGGCACAGTAAACATACACACATCCCCACGTTTGCGAGAAGTGTTAAAACCTTTGTTTATTGATGAAAACAAAGAAATTCATGTGCAATTATCGGGGGTGCCATTCATGGATTCTTCGGGTATTGCAACGTTGGTGGAAGGCTTGCAATGGGCGCGGCATTCAGGTGGCTCTTTTGTGTTGTATGATTTGCAAGATACGGTTCGAGATGTRTTTTCCTTGGCAAAGCTGGACAGTATTTTTGATATTGCWGAGAGCCAAGTTRAAGGGAATSTTGAGGGWAATYTTGAGGAAAAGGCATGAGTTATGCGGATTTGCGTGAATTTACGCAAGATCTTGAAAAACGTGGTTTATTAAAAAGAATCACCACAGCCGTTAGTACAGAGTTAGAGATTACAGAAATATCTGATCGGGTGTTACGTGCTGCTGGACCAGCATTGTTGTTTGAAAATGTGAAAGGTTACGATATGCCAGTGCTGACCAATCTATTCGGCACAGCCGATCGCATTGCTTTGGGCATGGGGCGCGAATCGGCAGATGAATTGCGCGAGGTTGGTGAGTTGTTGGCATATTTGAAAGAGCCTGAGCCACCCAAGGGTCTGAAAGATGCTTGGAGTAAGTTTCCGATTCTGAAAAAAGTTATGCATATGAATCCCAAGGTTGTGAAAAAAGCAGCTTGCCAGAAGATTGTCATTGAAGGTGATGATGTAGATTTGGATATTTTACCGATTCAAACATGTTGGCCAGAAGATGTTGCACCCTTGCTTACGTGGGGTTTGGTGGTTACCAAAGGCCCCAATAAAGATCGTCAAAACATGGGCATTTATCGCCAACAAAAAATTGCTAAAAACAAATTGATTATGCGTTGGTTAAAGCATCGTGGTGGTGCGCAGGATCATCAAGAAACCAAAAAATCGGGCGCAACACGCTTTCCATGTGCGGTGGTCATTGGCGCAGATCCTGCAACGATTTTGGCGGCTGTAACCCCGATTCCAGACACCTTGTCTGAATATCAATTTGCTGGTTTATTGCGTGGTAAGAAAACTGTGTTAACGGACTGTTTAAGTATCCCTTTGCAAGTGCCTGCCTCTGCTGAAATTGTACTCGAAGGTTATGTTTCATTGGATGAATATGCCGAAGAAGGTCCGTATGGCGATCATACAGGTTACTACAACGAAACAGAGATGTTTCCAGTGTTCACAGTGGATAAAATTACCATGCGTGAAGATGCCATTTATCACTCGACACATACAGGCAAGCCGCCTGATGAACCCGCTATATTGGGTTTAGCATTCAATGAAGTGTTTGTGCCGATTCTTAAAAAACAATTCCCTGAAATTGTTGATTTTTATCTACCGATGGAAGGTTGCTCTTATCGTGTGGCAGTGGTCTCAATCAATAAAGGTTATGCGGGTCATGCCAAGCGGGTGATGTTTGGTATTTGGTCATATTTACGTCAATTTATGTATACCAAATTCATTATTGTGGTGGATGCTGATGTTGATTGTCGTGATTGGAAGGAAGTGATTTGGGCAATTTCCACACGTTGCGATCCAGTGCGTGACTTTACCATGGCGGAAAACACACCGATTGATTATCTGGATTTTGCTTCGCCGATTGCGGGTCTTGGTTCCAAAGTCGGCATTGATGCGACAAACAAATGGGCTGGTGAAACAGATCGTGAATGGGGCAGGCCTATCGAGATGACTGAAGAGGTCAAAACCCGTGTGGATAGTATATGGGATGAATTGGGGTTATAAGTTTTCCTCGATACTCTGTGCATGGGGTATTGTGCTTGTTACCCCGATGATAACAGCCTCTACTGCCAATGCAGGGGCAATTACTTTTAACAGTGCGCTCCCTGTTTCCGAAGGCGTGGGAATTTTACGCAGTCAAATCAAAATTATTAAAAAAACAGGTGATAATACAATACAGGATCGCAAGCTTACAGTTTCTGCTACCCCGCTTGTTCTTGTTTATGGTATAAACTCAAAGCTGGCAGTGTTCGGCGTACTTCCTTATCTGGATAAACGCATGGATATTAACATGGGAGGAACGCGTATTCAGCGCAAAACACAGGGTTTGGGGGATGCATCATTTTTTGCTCGTTATACTGTTTATCAGGTGGATCGCCCTGGAGATACTTTCCGCATCGCCCCATTTGCAGGTTTGAAAATACCGACAGGCACACACGCTAAATCTGATGCGTTTGGTCTGCTTCCACGCCCGTTGCAGCTAGGCTCAGGTTCATGGGATCCATTTGTTGGGCTCGCGATTACCCGTCAAACATTGGATTGGGAGTTTGATATGGCATCTAGTTATCGACTGAATACTGAAGCGTCAGGTTTTGAATYTGGTGATGAAGCGAGGGTGAATGTATCGTATCAATACCGCGTATTACCGAGGACGCTTGAAGGTAATCTATCGGGTTTTACTTATGTGGTGTTGGAGTCAGAGCTTGCATGGCATGGGAAAAACCGATCTTTAAACACTGTAGATCCAAATAGTGGCGGAGTTACATGGAATATTGCACCTGGATTGCAATATGTAACTTCTCGCTTTGTGCTCGAGACTATTATACAGATACCTACTATTCAGAATCTGAACGGCACAGCTCTAGAAGCTGACTGGACATGGACTACGGGTTTTCGTTGGAACTTTTAGGAGTGTAATCATGCGTATGTTGCGATTGTTGTGGATGATATTTTTTATTATTGGGGCTCTTCCCAATGCGATAGCGTGGGCTCAAGAAAGCACAACGACTGTGATTCAGGTTGATGGGCTTTCCTGCCCGTTCTGTACCTATGGACTTGAGAAACAATTGAAAAAAGTAGTTGGTGTTGGATCTGTATCCATTGATATGAAAGAAGGGAAAGCCACCATAACGATGCAGCAGAGTGTCGATGATAGTGTTCTCCGTCAGGCTGTGGAAAAGGCAGGTTTTACCGCACGTAATATTTCGCATCGATGATTATGCGTTGCTTAGTATTATTCTTTTTCAGTCTGTTTTTTAGTGCCTGCACGAATGTGCCTAGCCATGTTCAAACATGGGGAGGTGAGGGAAGTGAACAAGGGGAATTTAGGGAACCCTTTGATATAGCTGTAGATTCAAAAGGATTTATTTATGTATCTGATGTGCGTAATCAGCGCATTCAAAAGTTTGATCAACAAGGTCATTTTCAACTTGAATTTGGTCGTGAGTTTCTTGAGAAACCGACGGGCATTGCCATTGGTCAGAATGATACGCTTTGGGTTGCAGATTTTGATCAGGATAAAATCTTCCACTTTACTAGCCAGGGTAAGCTATTGACCTCTTGGGGTTCAGCAGGTGATAAACCAGGCGAATTAGATTCACCTGCTGATGTGGCGGTGGATTCTAAGGGTTTTGTTTACGTGGTAGATGAATACCATCATAAAATTCAGAAATTTTCAGATGATGGTAATTTCATATTGGCGTGGGGGAAAAAAGGTAAAGTGAATGTTGTACGCTCGGTGCTCAATTTTCTTATGCCCGGTGGCAATAAAGGTCAATTCTATTATCCATCGCGTATCGCGATAGCTCCGAATGACCATGTTTATGTTTCAGATGCGTACAATAACCGTGTGCAGACATTTGATTCACAAGGATCTTTTATTCAAAGCATAGGGGGGATGGGCGTATGGGGAGGGCGGTTTCGTGTTGCATCGGGTCTTGTAGTTGATTCGGATGGCAGCCTATTNGTGGCAGATTTTTACAACAATCGTATTCAGCATTTTAATGACAAGGGGGACTACCTTGCAGCATGGGGCGGAAAAGAAGGCGAATTAGCTTATTTTAACAGACCYACAGGCGTTGCCATAGCCTTCGATGGCTCCATTTTGGTAGCGGATTGGGGGAATAATCGAATTCAAACTTTTTCACCCAACTGACTATCTAGATTTTKCTTATTTAATTGCAGGGCAGAGCTTCAAAATTGGCATTGATATGACAAACAAATGGGCTGGTGAAACAGATCGTGAATGGGAGCGACCTATTGAAATGTCCGATGCGGTAAAAGCGCGGGTTGATGATATATGGGGTTCACTCGGGCTATAACTTTTTGTAAGGCAAGTGTTTATGGCTATGGGCACGCTAGTATTTTTGAAGAATACCCCCTATGATAGTGGGTGTTATGCCCAAGCAGTCGATAAACTTTACACGTTATATTCTTATTCTTGTGACCATCGTAGTCGCAGTAGAATATTCGATTATGATAGTCTTTCACTTAAGTGGGTTTGAAGGATATTTGTCACCAAGTTTGGAATCTATTGCAGATGCGCTGCTATTGCTGACATTAAGCGCATGGCCTGTTTATGCTTGGGTAATTAAACCTATTGTAGCGATTGCCAGTGATTATCAAGAAAAATTAGAGCTTCTTGCCACGGCGCTTCAGGATGCAGGCTGTGCGGTAATGATTGTGAATGCAGCCAAAAACATTACCTACGTGAATGAATCTTTCACGCGTGTGACAGGCTACACTTCGAACGAAGTGCTTGGTAAAAATCCGCGTATTTTGAAATCAGGCAGGCAAAGCAAAGCTTTTTATAAAATGATGTGGTCAGCGCTTATTCAACAGGGTGTATGGGAAGGCGAGATTTGGAATAAACGCAAAAATGGCGAAATTTACCCTGAGTTATTGCATATAAAAACCATCAGGAAAAGCGATGGTAAAGTGAATTATTTTGTATGTATTTTTTCAGATGCCACTGCGATGAAGGAGCGAGAGTCAAAAGCCCGGCAGTCTCAGAAAATGGAGGCCATAGGCACGTTGGTTGGTGGAGTGGCTCATAATTTTAACAATCAATTGGCAGGAATCCTTGGCTCAGTATACCTTGCTGAAAAGCATGCAAGTGACCCTAAAACCCTAAAACACCTCCGTACCATAAAATCATGTGCTAGTGATGCTGCATCAATCGTGAAACAGTTGCTGACGTTTGCACGAGAAAGTCATGTTGAAAAAAAGAATGTGCTCGTTGTTTCTTTGCTTGAGGAGGCTGTGAGAACAGCCCGCTTAGGCATTCCTGCACATACCAATCTTAGGACTGATTTCACAGGTGAAAAGCTGATGTTTTACTGTGATCCTGTTGAAATACAACAAATTGTGATTAACTTAATCAATAATGCACGCGACGCTGTAGAAGACTCGGAATTAAAAAACATTTCAGTAAGTGTTGATGTGAAGCCATGGGAAGGCTGTTCGCGTAATGAGACGTGTTCGRTATGCAGTGCAGAAGTTGCCCATATTGTTGTTGAGGATACAGGAAAGGGTATTAGCGAACATGATTTAGAATATATTTTTGATCCTTTTTTTACAACAAAACTAGTGGGGGAAGGAACGGGTTTGGGGCTTTCGACTGCCAAAGCGATGATTGAAGAGCATGGTGGAGTTATCAACGTAAGCAGCCTGGCAGGGCAGGGTGCTAAATTTGAAATATGCCTTCCATTGACCAACACTCCTCAACAGAATGAACCAACGAAGTTAGAAGCGGTGGTGAGTAAAGCGCAGGGTAAAATATTGATTGTCGATGATGATGATACTGTGCGAACAACGTTGGAACAGGCGCTTTTGAGTTTGGGTTATAGTGTGATTACAGCGCAAGATGGCAAACATGGTGTGCGTGTGTTCCGTGAACATGCGGATGAAATTATGCTGGTTATAACGGATATTGTGATGCCTGTGATGGAAGGTCGTGAAGCCGCTGAGGAAATGCGTAAAATAAAGCCTGAGATTCCTGTGATGTTTATGACTGGTTATGACAATACAAATTTTTCTAAAGTAACATCAGAGTTTAAAGGGGCTTCAATATTGCCTAAGCCGTTTAGCATTGAAGCTTTGAGTCATGCTGTTCATGGAATGCTGGATAGCGAATAAACACGTTAAATTATTTTGCACAAGAAATATTGCTGTTGATATGAAGGGAATCGTATATTTAGTCGCTAGCAAGCGGAAATTTCAGGTGTTCTATTCGATGGGCAATTAAAGGGCTTGGTTCGCATTGCCTAGGCATGCTGCAAGCCTGTGGTGAGCATTTATCCTTATATTTAGAAGGGTCTAAGAAAGACCCAGTATTTTTCTTATTGCTTCTATCATTTGCAGCTTATTGATAAGCTTCGGGCATGGATATTCAACAACAACTCGCATTATTATCTCGTGGCACGCTGGAAGTGTTGCCCAAAGGTGGTTTGGAAGCCAAATTGAAATTGGCAGAGAAAGAAAACCGCCCTTTGCGTATCAAAGCGGGTTTTGACCCGACTGCACCTGATTTACATTTGGGGCACACTGTATTGCTTGAGAAATTACGCCAATTTCAACAGTGTGGACATCAAGTAGTATTTTTGATTGGTGATTTCACAGGTATGATTGGTGATCCGACAGGTAAAAATGAGACGCGCCCGCCATTAAGCAAAGAAGATGTGCTTGCCAATGCTGAAACCTATAAACAGCAGGTCTTTAAGGTGTTGGACGTTGATAAAACTGAGGTGCGTTTTAATTCGGAATGGTTTGGTAAGATGTCAGCGGCTGACATGATTGCTTTGGCAGGCAAAGCTACGGTAGCACGCATGCTTGARCGTGATGATTTTGARAAGCGTTATAARGGYGGGCAATCCATCGCKATTCATGARTTTTTGTATCCTTTGGTGCAGGGCTTTGATTCRGTKGCATTGGATGCSGATATTGARCTKGGTGGTAAYGATCAAAAGTTTAACCTATTGATGGGTCGGCARTTGCAGGAGTCGCACAAGAAAAYSCCACAGGTWGTTATRACTATGCCATTGCTGGAAGGTTTGGACGGCGTGAATAAAATGTCCAAATCATTGAATAATTATATTGCTATTGAAGATGCGSCGAGTGATCAATTTGGRAAAATYATGTCAGCATCCGATGATTTRATGYTGCGTTATTATGAGYTRYTAACGGATGTAAACTTGGATGACATCAAAGCCATGCACCCGATGGAAGCGAAAAAACAATTGGCAGCCCGCATTGTAGCGCGCTTTCATGGTGATGATGCWGGYAAAGCAGCACGTGATGGTTTTGAAAAGCAATTYGCCAAGAAAGAAGTGCCTGATGATATTCCAGAAGCMAGCATTGCAGCGCAAGATGGTAGTTTGTGGCTGGTGAAAGCATTGAGCGAAGCAGGGCTTACCCAATCCAACGGTGAAGGCATGCGTTTGGTAAAACAAGGTGCGGTTTCTGTGGATGGTGAAAAAGTCAGCGATAAAGATTTTTCACTGACTGCGGGTTCATACTTGATTAAGTGCGGTAAACGACGCTTTTTGAAATTGGAAGTGACAGCATGAYTRTTCCATAYCAATTTGAAGTGACRGTRYTRCCCGAATATATGGGTGAGCATTCGGCACCTGAATCCTCRCAATATGTATTTGCTTATCATATTACYATTCGYAATATTGGYAGYAAAAGTGCCCGCTTGATGCAGCGCCATTGGTTGATTACCGATGCCAATGCCAAGGTGGAAGAGGTGCAAGGTGATGGCGTGATCGGTGAGCAACCGATGATTAAACCTGGTTCAGAACATGCATATAGCAGCTTTTGTGTTTTGGAAACCCCCTTGGGTTGTATGCAGGGAAGTTATCAAATGCTGGGAGAAAATGGCGAGCGTTTTAATGCGGATATTCCTGTATTTACGTTGGCAAAAGAGGGTGTTCTGCATTAGTTCGGAGCACTATTAAAAGGAGAGAAGTAAGATGAAACGATTAACCTTATTGGCTGCAGCCATGCTAATGTGCATGGGTACAGCTTCAGCGGGGTCTTGGACAGATAGTGTGGATGATCGAGCTGATGCTTTGGCGACACAATTGAAAGGCAACAATAGTTATCATGCACATTTGGCGCGTGAACTTGCGGATGTTGCGATGGAAGAAAAATCACAACATGACACAGGTGTTGCGCGGACATTTATGGCAAAAGCGGAAGAGCATGCTGCACAAGCTGGGGGTTCAAAATGAAACGGATTGTCTTATTAGTTGCATGTGCGTCGATTACCGCATGTTCTGGACATATTGCATCAACGCAAATGAGTGAACTGGATGATGTTCGTGCGATGATTCAAAAAGCCAAAGATGCAGGTGCTGAAAAGTGCGCGCCAGCATTGCAAGCCAAGGCTGTGGCAGGTTTATACCATGCCGCGCATGAACTTGATGAAGGTGCTGCAAACCCTGTATCTGAAAATGATGATTTGATATCAGCGGCTTTGAGTAATGCTAAGAAAGCTTACAGTAAAGCAGTGAAAGGCTGTGCTAAGCCAAAACCAGTTGCGCCTGAAGTGATTAGCTTGGAAGGTGTATTTTTTGAAACCAATAGTGCTGATTTGACGGCTGCTTCTTCTGAGCGTTTGGACCGTGCGGTGAAAACATTGCAGAAACGCGCTGATTTGCATGTGCAGGTAGCTGCATATACGGATAGCCGTGGTAAAGCTTCATACAATCTTGGTTTGTCTGACCGTCGTGCTGCAAGTGTGATGGATTATTTGGTTGCTCATGGTGTTGCGAGTAACCGTTTAACCTCGAAAGGCTATGGTGAAAGTTCACCGCGTGCTGATAATGCTACAGTTGAAGGACGTGCTAAAAACCGTCGTGTTGAGTTGCATGTAATGTAAGAAGCGGCTTCTAGTCTTTAAAAAGGTCTGTGAGAAATCACAGACCTTTTTTTATGTTCTTCTTTTGCGTCTGGTAGGTGCCTTATGGCGCGTATGCTGTGTGCGAAAATTGCTTTTGGAAGGTTTGCCTTTGTACTGCCCTGACGAGCTTGGAATAAGTTGATGTTCAGCATTGCCAATCAAGTCGCTGCGCCCCATATCTCTTAATGCTTCGCGTAAGATGATCCAATTTTTAGGGTCATGATAACGTAGGAATGCTTTGTGGAGGTCGCGCTGTTTTTTGCGACGGGGAATAAAGACTTTTTCGGCATATTTTCCTTGTTTGCGACTTATTTTTTTGAGTGGGTTGCGCTCAGAGCGATACATCGCCGAAGCGGTGGACATGGGCGATGGTAGAAATGCCTGCACCTGATCAGCTTTGTAGTCATTCTTTTTCAACCATAAAGCAAGGTTGAGCATATCTTCATCGGTTGTGCCTGGATGCGCGGCGATAAAATAGGGAATAAGGTATTGTTTTTTACCTGCTTCTTTGGAAAATTTTTCAAAGAGTTTTTTAAACGCATCATAGCTTCCGATGCCAGGTTTCATCATCTTATCAAGCGGCTCGCCTTCGGTATGTTCAGGGGCAATTTTTAAATAACCACCGACATGATGGGTCACCAGTTCTTTGATGTAGGCGGGTGATTTTACAGCCAAGTCATAACGTAAACCTGAAGCAATAAACACACGTTTGATGCCTTTGAGTTTGCGCGCCGAGCGGTATAAATCAATCAGCGGGTCATGGTCGGTATTTAAATTGGCGCAAATATCGGGGAAGACGCAGGATGGTTTGCGACATGCCGCTTCAATCTCTGAAGATTTACACTGTAAGCGATACATATTGGCGGTTGGACCACCCAAGTCGGAGATGTTGCCTGTGAAATTCGGTGTTTTTTCACGGATTTCTTCAATTTCACGCAAAATTGAGTTTTTTGACCTGCTTTGAATAATGCGTCCTTCATGTTCGGTGATGGAGCAAAATGTGCAGCCGCCAAAACAACCACGCATAATATTCACCGACGTTTTAATCATTTCATAGGCTGGTATTTTACTCTCGGGAGCTTTGATGTCGCCATAACCAATATAAGGCAGACGTGAATAGGGCAAATCAAACACGGCATCCAGCTCTTTTGTCGTTAGCGGAATCGGTGGTGGATTAATCCATACTTCACGCGTGCCATGGCGTTGAATCAAAGCGCGGGCATTGCCTGGGTTGGTTTCCAAGTGCAACAAACGAGAAGCATGGGCATAGAGCACTTCATCTTCGGCAACGGCTTCATACGATGGCATGCGGATAACTGTTTTATCGCGTTGTTGGGAAACATCTAAAATAGAAATAGGCGTGGCTTTTTCACGTTCGCGATGCGCCTTCTCAGCCAATGATTTTTCATCACAATCGTTGCTTTGTCCCGTCATGGCATAGGGATCTTTATGTTCAATCAATGCGCCAGGGGTATCAATTTCTGTCGAATCTTTTTCTAGCCAGCCTGTGGGCACGGCTTTACACATCACCGCCGTACCACGAATATGTAACATGTCTTTGATCGATTCATCATTGGCTAGGCGTTGGGCAATTTCAATAATTTGGCGTTCGCCATTACCATAAACCAGAATATCTGCTTTGGAGTCCATCAAAACAGAGCGGCGCACCTTATCCGACCAATAATCATAATGGGCAATGCGGCGTAAGCTTGCTTCAATACCGCCAATCACCACAGGCACACCCTTAAATGCTTCACGGCAACGCTGCGCATACACAGTCACCGCACGGTCAGGACGCTTGCCACCAATATCACCAGGGGTATAAGCATCATCAGAGCGAATGCGGCGCTCGGAGGTATAACGGTTGACCATGGAATCCATATTGCCAGCGGTCACCCCCCAAAATAAATTGGGTTTGCCGAGTGCTCGAAACGCATCGGCTGACTTCCAATCAGGCTGGGCGATAATGCCAACACGAAAACCTTGTGCTTCCAACACACGCCCCATCACTGCCATGCCAAAGCTGGGCAAATCGACATAGGCATCACCCGTGACCAAAATAACATCACAGCTATCCCAGCCCAAGGCTTCCATTTCTGCGCGGTTCATGGGCAATTGTGAGGCAATGCCAAAGCATTCTGCCCAATATTTTGGATAGGAAAAAATAGGTTTGGGTGAGGTCTGCTTATGTGACATATTTGAGTCTATCATTGCCGAAGTGTATCGCTTTCGTATGTTTGTGTACGATAAAAAGAAATATGAGTATTTTACCTGAAGTGATATTGAATATCCCACCCTATTCGTATATTGTTTTCCTATGAATAATCAGACACCTTCCGAGACACAGCAACTCAGTATTGCGCAAGCAATGCAACTGGCTGAACAGCATCAGAGTTCGGGTAATTTGCAACAAGCAGAGCAGCTACTTCGACAAATCTTGCAAGTACAAGCAAAGCATGCGATGGCAATACATTTACTGGGTGTTATTGCGCATCAAAGAGGTAATGCAGAACTCGCTACGCAGCTTATTTCTCAAGCTATTGATATTCAGCCAAATATAGCATTGTTTCATGCTAATCTCTGTGAGATGTATCGCTTAATGGGTCGTTTGGATGAGGCGGTAACGCATGGCAAACAGGCTGTTCAACTTGATGTTGGCAATGCCTCAGCACATAGTAATTTTGGTATTGTTTGGTATGATAAAAAGGAGTTTGATAAGGCAAAAATATGCCAGCAAAAAGCTTTGGATATTTGTCCTGCATTTGTACCTGCGTTGAATAATATGGGTAGTATTTGCCGAGAAAAAAAAGACTTGGAGGGTGCAGAAGCTTACTACCGTAAGGTTTTGGATATTGCACCACAGCACTTGGAATCTATGAATAACTTGGGCGCTGTTTTGACTGAACAAGAGCAGCCTGATAAGTCCATTGAGTTCATTCAACAGGCACTTAACATTAACCCGGACTATACCGATGCCCATCATAATATGGCCATTGCATGCCTTATGCTTGAGCAAGAAGATAAAGCAGAAATAAGTTTTAACCGAGAATGTCAACTTAGACCAAATAAAGCTGATGCATATCAAGGCTTGGCACAATTAAATTTAAGCCGCAAGAACTTAGTCGAAGCGGAGTTGTTGGCTAAAAAAGCCAATGAATTAGAGCCTGAAAANGCAGATGTTTATTGCCTTTTGGGTGATGTGCATACGCAAGCAGGCTACCCTGAGCAAGCCCAAAAAGATTATGTGCGGGCGCTGGAGATTGACCCAAAACTTGAAGCCGCTCACTTGGGTTGGGGGCATTTGCAGATGGAGCAAGGTCAAATGAATGCGGCTAAAACAAGCTACCTTCAAGCATTAGAAATTAATACGGATAGCCTAGGGGCAAAGCTTTCACTGGTGCAGCTTGATAAAGTTAAGCAAGGTGATGAACATATGCTAGCGCTTATTGAAGAGGCAAAAAATATTGATGGCATGCTAGAAAGTAAGGCGATGAGCCTGCATTTTTCCCTAGGCAAGTGCTTTGATGATGTCAAAGAGCATGATTTAGCATTCCAACACTTTCAAAAAGCCTGCGATTTACGGCGTAAGCGGCTTGATTATAGTGCTGAAGCAAATGAACAACATGTTGAGAATTTACTCTCTTTTTTTAGCAGAGAGAATATAGAAGGTCTTCGCAGCGAGGCTTGTCAGTCCAAACTTCCTATATTTGTGCTTGGTATGCCACGATCTGGCACGACATTAACCGAACAAATTATTGCCAGCCATGCGGATGTTCATGGTGCTGGGGAATTGCCCGATTTGCTGGATATAGCAAGCAATCCTAAAGGATTTGGGGCGATGGAATACCCACAAAGCCTTATGGGCATTACGCATAGTGAACTGAAAATCATGGGTGATCGTTATGTGAAAGGTCTTCAAACCAGAAACCCTGATGCAAAGCGAATTACCGATAAGATGCCTGCAAACTTCTTTTGTGTTGGTTTGATTCATTTAATGTTGCCAAATGCCAAGATTATTCATGTTCGGCGCAATCCAGTGGATACTTGTCTATCTAATTTCACGAAGTTGTTTGGCCATAAATCACAGCCGCAAAGTTATAATTTGGTGGAGCTTGGTCGTTATTATCGCAGTTATGCTCGGTTGATGGAGCATTGGCGTGAAGTTTTACCAAAAGATAGTTTTTATGAAGTGCAATATGAAGATTTGGTTTCTGATAACGAGAACCAAGCCAAGTCACTTATTGGGTTTTGTGGGCTTGAATGGGATGAGGCATGTTTAAGTTCGCATAAGACTGAACGTACGATTCGAACTGCGAGCGTTACGCAAGTGCGTAAGCCTGTCTACACCTCATCGATTGAGCGTTGGCGTAAATATGAATCCCACCTTGCGCCATTGCTTGATGCGCTTGGTGACCTTGCTTAAATTCAATATTGAATGTGGCTTTATTGTAGGCTTGCTTATGGGAGCCTCGAAAAACCTAGGGAGCGCTGATCAATACTTGATTTTATTGTCATAAAGCTATTTTTTTAGAGGGGTATACCTCTAAAAAAACAGATTTGAACTTTATGCCAATAAAATTACCCGTTGTTCAGCACTTCCCTTAGGTAGAGCTTCCTCAGAAACTCGATATTTTTTTTATTTTTTCACCACAGAGGCACAGAGAAAAACCAAGTGTGGCGGACTCCTTTTTCCTGTCTAGCTGCGCCGTAACGTCAGCTATGAAAAGGAAAAGCGCAGTAACACGCGCCCTTTTCATAGCTGTAAGTGAAGGAAACAAGCAGATGGCTAG
>NVTQ01000105.1 GCA_002401635.1 Pseudomonadota bacterium | reverse complement strand
AAACCATGCCTGAAGTGGATGCCATGAGGATGGTTCCTGATACAACAGTACTGACATCGACTACATTAAAGCAGATGGTACGCTTATCTATCACTTATCATGTCGTATTGATTGGTCTGGCAGATAAACATGTTCGTGCGGGAAGCCTGTTCGCCCTGTCTTTTGACAGTCAAGCCATTGGCTTGCAAGCAGGGCGCATGAGCAATCGTATGCTGAAAGGCAAAAAAATGCCCAAGCTTGTACCTCCAAATCTATTTAAGCTTACACTTAACACGCAGACTGCTAATCGGCTTAATCTACATATTCCTGCTGATTTACTGGCAAAAGCTGCGAATATTCATCCCAAAAAGCATGGTCTTCAATAATGAAAATAGCTTTCTATTCACTGCGTTCACGCATCTTTTTCTCCTTCACCGCCATCATTGCAATATTGAGCCTTTTCTTCGGATGGACATCTGCCCTTCAGCAAACATCATCGCTTGAAAAAGAGTTGTTTGAGCGCGGTCAAATCACCGCACGTCACTTAGCCTATAGTGTTGAACTTGGTATTTTAACAGGCAATATACCAGAGCTTGGCAAGCTGCTTGAAAAACTTATGCAAGAAAAGGATATGCGTTACGCCGAGGTTTATAATGCGAATGGAGAATTGATTGCATTATCAGCTCATACAGAACATTCAGAGCAACTGAATACGACTTGGGCGCATCCTGATATAGGCATAAAAGACCCTCATCTGCCTAGCCAAAAAATATGGCTAAAAGGCAAGCTGGAAGGTGATGAGGTGTATGCCTTTCACATGCCTGTGATCAGTGAAATCAATGCTACGGAAGAGTCTATACTGTTTGCTGACACAACCCATATGAGCAAACARAGTGTTGGCAGCGTTTATGTATTCCTAAGCACACAAAGCATTCGCTCGGCTACCGCCCAAACAATCAAGCAAGGCATCGAAAGCTTTGTAGTATTACTACTATTCGCCATGTTGGCTGCATGGTGGTTGGCGCGTGCATTGAGCCGACCTCTTGAACATATGATTGGGGTTATTGAGAAGACAAAATCAGGTGATTTTAGCCATCGTATTAAGCCCATGGGTCAGAGTGAAGTTGCCAAACTTGGTCTAGCATTCAACCGTATGTGCGAAACTCTGCAAGAACGCGATAAAAGTCTGCACACACAGCAGCGTACGATGCAAGTGCTTTTCGATACAGCACCAATTGCTATCTGGATGCTTGATAAGAATCGTCGCATCACCTTTATGAATCACGCATTTTCATCCGCAGTAGGTATTTCTGAACAGAGTTTTGTGGATGCCGCGAACTATGCGGAGCTATTTCCTGAAAAGGTTGCCAGCCAATGTATGAAATCTGATGCGCAATGTTTTGAAGCAGAAGATTTGATAAGCAGCCAAGAATACATTCCCTGTGTGGATGGCAAAACGCATGTTTTTGATATTGTTAAAGCCCCGCTTAAAGATGAGCAGGGAAACATGACAGGACTGGTAGGCATTGCCATTGATGCCACAGATAGACTGCAAGCTGATGCTGAAAAAGAGCACATGCAAAAACAGGTTGATCACACCCAACGCTTGGAAAGTCTGGGTGTTCTTGCTGGTGGTATTGCCCATGATTTCAACAATATTTTAACCTCCATTATGGGTAATGCCTCGTTGGCAGAACGTAAAATAATGTCTGATCCTTTAACAAGCCAATCACACTTATCTAAAATCATTCTATCTTCTGAAAAAGCAGCCCTGCTTTGCAAACAAATGCTGGCTTATTCAGGTAAGGGACATTTCATTATTAAACCCATCAATTTATCCAATATGGTTAGAGGTGTTACCAGCCTATTGGGAGTCTCCATTCATAAAGCAGTCGGACTGAAGCTCCAGCTGTCAGAGCAGCTCCCCAACATCAATGCCGATGAAGCTCAACTACAACAAATCATTATGAACTTGGTTATTAATGCATCTGATGCGATTGAAAAAGCTAGGGGTGTGATTACTATTTCTACAGATCATATGTATGCTGACGCAAAATATTTAGCCCAATTGCCCATTGACCCGAGCATAACATTGGATGCCGGTGACTATGTATACCTAGAAGTCTCTGACACGGGTTGTGGTATGGATAAGGCAACCCAGAAGCGTATGTTTGAGCCATTTTTCACCACTAAATTTACAGGAAGAGGGCTTGGCATGAGCGCAGTACAGGGCATTGTCCGTGGGCATAAAGGAGCAATGTGTTTATATAGTGAACCAGGTAAAGGCACGACATTCAAAATCCTATTCCCCGCCACACAAGATTCACTGAAGATTACTTCATCACCCACAACACTACGCTCAGATGACTGGCAGGCTAACGGGACTATATTGATTATTGATGATGAAGAGATGATTCGTGAAACTGCATCCATCATGCTTGGTGATATGGGCTATGATATTCTAACCGCTGTTGATGGTCTTGATGGGCTTCATGTTTATCGCCAACATCAACATGAAATTGTTGCGGTACTACTGGATATAACGATGCCTAAGTTGAGTGGCGAGGGTTGTTTTCGTGAGCTCAAACTTATCAATCCGCATGTAAAAATCGTACTTTCATCTGGTTATACCGAACAAGATGCCATCAGTCGGTTTACTGATAAAGGGCTGAAAGGCTTTGTGCAAAAACCATATAGACCAGAGCAACTAGAAGAAGTCATTCATAAAGTAACCTCTGACAAAACATGATGACAACTTTCAGCATGATGCAGGGCAATCGCATTAAAGTATGATTCGGTATTAACCTGAAATAAGTCATATTTTAATGCGATTGCCCCGTTCCCTTAAGTCTGTTTAGCCCATTACATCCAAAATAGGAAATACCTGCATAGGTTCAATTTGTGCATCGGATAATCGCTTTTGTACGGCAATCTCATCACAATCACCAAATTTTTTACAATGCACACATACCGTCCAAATTTTATGCGGCAAGCTCTCTTTGGGCACAACAGCGTAACCCATACTGATAAAAAAATAATCCACGTAGGTCAAAGCAAAAACTTTGGCAACATGCAATTGTGCCGCCATTTTCTCACAGCCTTCAACGAGCAAATGACCAATGCGTTTACCTTGATAATCTGGGTTCACAACCAACGAACGAATCTCGGCAATGTTTGAGCCGTAAATATGCAATGCTGCGGTGCCAACCAATACACCATCATATTCAGCAATCACAAATTCTTGCAAATGTTGATATAAATCATCTTTATCACGCTGTAAAATCACGTGTTCTTTGGCATAGGGCGCAAGCAATGCATACATATCATCCACATCGCCCGTTTCTGCGGCGCGTACAAGTGTACGATGTGTCATTGATAGTATCTCACTAAATCATTTGACCTTTTTGCAGCATCTGTTTGGCATGCTCAAGGCTTTCTGCATCCACACCGCCCAACATTCGAGCAATCTCTGCTGCTCTCTCATCGGGCTGCAACACTGCCAAATCCGTAATGGTTCGATCATCACGTTGGGTTTTCAAAATACTAATTTGATGCTGCGCGCAAGATGCTACTTGTGGCAAATGCGAGACCACAAACACTTGTCGCTCTTTACCCATGGCTGCCAATAATTCGCCCACACACCAAGCAGTTTCTCCACCAATACCAACATCGACTTCATCAAACACCGCAATCGCAGGCGCATGAATAAATGCTCCACATGCTTTCAATGACAATACCAAACGTGATAACTCACCACCCGATGCCACCTGTGCCAAAGCTCGGAAAGGCTCACCTGGGTTACTGGAGAGCATAAACGTCATATCATCCCAACCCGATGCATGCCATGCTTTGTTTTGATCTTGCAAACAAACAAGCTCAACCTTCACTTGCATGCCAGCCATGCCCAAACGATCCAAATAGGGGCGCAATGCAGCTACCAAATCATCAATCGCTTCTGCCCGCAAAACACTCAACACCTTGGCTTTGGCACAATAGTCTTGCTCTGCTTTCTGCACATGCTCATGCAGAGCATCTTCATCCCACTCGGCTGTATCCAATAAAGAAAGGCGTTGTTGCCAGTCTTTCATAAGCAATAATAAACCTGCTTCATTCACATCATGTCTACGCATCGCTTCTCGCAATGCCGCCAAACGATCTTCGGCTGTTTGCAAGGCTTCCATATCCAATGCCACTTCCTGTGCATCGTTTAAATACGGCGGTATTTCACTCAATAAAGCATCCACTTGCGCCAATAAATCCGATGCGCTCTCCAAACCACTATGATAAGCTGCCAAAGGTTCGATGGCATGCGAGGCTTGTGCCAAAAGGCTACGCACATTGCCCTCATCACCTTCATCCAGCAACATCAATGCCTGCGCACCAGCCTGCTGGATTTGCGCTACATTTTGTCCAGCTTCAACTTGCGAAATAAGACTTTCTTCCAGCTCTTCTTGAATATCTAAGCTACTTAATTTTTCAAATTCCGAACGCATCCATGCAGCCTGACCTGCACTCTCGCCTTGCTGATGCTGCAATTGATGCAATTGTTTACGTGCCTGTTGCAGGCTTTCAAAAGCAAACCTTACATCTTGCAATGCATCTGCATCCACACGCGAATCCACTAGCTGCTGTTGAAACTCAGGCTGCATCAAGCCTTGATGCTCATGTTGACCATGCAAATCAAGGCAAATACCACCAATTTGCTGCAATAATTTTAATGGCACTGGTACACCATTCAACCATGCCCGTGAACGACCATCAGCATTGATGACACGCCGCAAAAACAATGGCTCATCGGTGTCCATATCTTGCTCTTCCAATAAACGCTGCAAGCGCACATCTTTATTTTCAATCACAGCATTTAATTCCGCACGTTCCGCACCATGACGCACCCAATCAGCACTGGCGCGCGCGCCAAACACAGCGCCAAGCGCATCCACCAACAAGGATTTTCCAGCCCCTGTTTCACCTGTAAACACCGTCATGCCCGAAGAAAATTCCAGCCGAACATCTTGCATCAAACCAAATTGTCGTACTTTTAATTCTGTTAACATTGCATGCCTATCTTAATCACCATCATGCCCCGCCCAATGTAATTTACTACGCAAAGTATTGAAGTAGTGTCGCTCTGGCAGATAAATCAGACAAATCTGACCTGCCTTTTGAATGGTTACTGAATCACCCTGCAATAAATTCATATGTTCTTGCCCATCTAGGCTTAATGCCGAGGGTTGAGGGCTATCCAACAGCGTTAACTTTAATACATCATTGGCAGGCACAACAACAGGGCGGTTGGACAACGTATGCGGGCATAGCGGAACCACACTCATTGCCTCTACTTCAGGATGTACAATCGGACCACCCGCAGACAACGCATAAGCTGTCGAGCCTGCGGGTGTTGCCACAACCAAACCATCGGCACGTGTACGAAACATTAATTGGTCACGAAAGTGAAGTTCAAACTCAATTGGGCGCGGATGCGACTGACGTTGCAATACCACATCATTCATAGCAATGCCGCGCTTTAATAATTCACCATCACGCCAACTTTCAGCCTGTAATGCAAAGTGGTATTTGGTTTTATAATTGCCCGATAGAACCTCTGCAACCACATCCAACATACTGCCCACAGGTGTATCGGTTAAAAAACCCAAGCGACCCAAGTTAATGCCTAAAATTGGCACATTTGAACCCACCAAATGTCTACCAGCACCCAACAATGTGCCATCGCCACCCAATACAATCAGCAGTTCTGCACGCTTGGCAAGCTCAGCCATCGATACCACTTCACCATGCATATCCAAGTGGTTTGTATCGCACAAAACCTCACAGCCTCGCTGCAATAACCATACCGCCAACTCATCTGCAATCGCACTGGCACGACTATCATTTGGTTTGATGCTAATGCCGATGCTATGCATGGTTTTCATGCTCATAGCGCCATTTTATCCCTGTTTGTAGGCTGCAAATGACACTGAAAACACTGATCCGCCTTGCTATGCCCCATAGGTTGTGGCTTGACCCCTTCTACGCCATGGCATGTCATACACTCAGCACGTGATGTCACTTGCTTATGCATTTGATCCGAAGGTACAGGCTTGGTTTTACGCTCACTTGTTCCCAACACCAATAATAAAATGACTGCCGCTACAATGGCAAAAAACACCATATCCTTTTTACTAGGTTGCCATTTTTGTTTGGATTCAGACTCTGCCATGAATACCTCACTTCTATATATTTTTTATCAGCGCACGCTATACCCGCAACCAGCTTGATGTCACCCCATCAAGATTTCAACCCAAGATTCCAATTGGCATTGAATGTGGCGTGCAGCCCGCATGATAATCTCAGATTATGATTTTCAACTAAACCCCATTCCTATTAAGTATTAAAATTTTCAAATGTGGCTATAATGCTGACATATTTTAAATGGAGGATTGTATGAAAATTTTACAAGATCATAAACTCACAATGATTGCAGGTTTTGTTTTAACCGCAATTATTGTGGCTATCGCTGCTGCTACAGGTGGCAACGTACCAAGTATTTTTGATGGCGCACGCTGGCTACATGTACTCTCTGGTATTCTATGGATTGGTTTATTGTACTACTTTAACTTTGTACAAGTGCCATCTATGGGTGGCTTTTCTGCCGATTCAAAAGCAGAGCTATTCAAAGAAGACAGCATCGTTCGTCGTGCATTACACTGGTTCCGCATGGGCGCGAATTTAACATTGGTTTTTGGTATCGTGTTGTTTTACGGCATGGCTACTGGAGAAATCGATGGCGGCACTCCTGGTTGGGATATTCGTATCGGCGCATTGCTTGCTATTATTATGTGGGCAAACGTTATGTTCATCATCTGGCCAAACCAAAAGAAAGTGATTGGCATGGTTGAAGCGACTGCTGATGAGAAAGCTGCAGCTGGTAAAAAAGCATTGATGGCATCACGCATCAACACATTGCTTTCAATCCCAATGCTATTATTGATGATTGCATCTGCTCATTTTCGGATGTTCTCT
>NVTQ01000104.1 GCA_002401635.1 Pseudomonadota bacterium | reverse complement strand
GCCTTCGGCATTCACCTTCCCCCAACCCTCTCCCTCAAGCGGGAGAGGGAGTTTAGTCCCTTCTCCCACTTGAGGGGAGAAGGTTAGGATGAGGGGTGATATGGGTAAAGAATAGGGCAAATCAATTGCTGAATGACTATATTTCGTCAATCTGCCCTTTTCGCACCTGACTGCGTTGGATAAAAAGATCAATAGCCTTGCTATGACTCATTTCATCACGCCTTGTCATGAACGAAAAATGGCGGCGTTTGACTCATATGAGGTTTTTCGAAGTGCCCTATAGTCGTTGATAGCGGGATTGAGTTATCAGTTAAAGCACAGACTCGGCAATAGCATCAGCCAAAGGAATACCTGATTCGGTGAGTTGTAAATGTTCATGTTGCCATGTGAGTTTTTGATCATTGAGCCATGGTTCGAGGTCATTTTGGAAATAATCTGTGATATTTTTTTCAAAACGTTGTTTAAACCATGCGTTATTGATACCAGTTTTGCGACGTAGACCAACCCACACGGCTTCGGCGGCAGCCTGTTGTTGTTCCAGTGCTTCATCACTGTTGATGGCAGAGCCTGTTTGCATGGCTTGTGCTGTATATTTTTCGGGTGTGCGGATATTGCTATAGCGGTATGTGCCGCGATTTTTCATATCCCACTTTCCTGAAGCCCCTGCACCAATGCCGATATAATCGTGGTAGAGCCAATAACCATCATTATGACGGCAATGTTTGTCAGGCTTGGCAAAATTGGATATTTCATAAGCTTGGTAACCAGCTTGTGCCAATCTTTCACGCGTGCTGTGGAAGAATGTTAAGGACGCTTCATCGTCGGGCAATTTATAAGGTGATGAAGCATGGCGTGTGGCGAGCTTGGTGTGTGGCTCTACAGTGAGCTGGTAGCAGGACAGGTGTTCGGGGTTGAATTGTAGCGCTGCATCCAAGGTTTGTTGCCATTGCTCTAATGTTTGTTGGGGAAGCCCGTACATAAAATCCAAATTGATATTGTCGAAACCAGCTTTACGTGCGGCATCAAAGGCTTGGTAGACTTCATCGGATTGATGGATACGTTCAAGCCATTGTAACTCGCGATGATCAAGGCTTTGTACACCCATGGACAAACGATTGATGCCAGCTTGGTAAAAACCTTGAAAGGCTTTCATGTCAACCGTGCCAGGGTTGGCTTCAAGGCTTATTTCTATATTTTTTTCACAGCCAAATAAAGTTTGAGCATGCTCTAAAACCTTGGCAATCAAGTTTGCAGGCGCAAGTGATGGTGTGCCGCCACCGAAGAAAATACTGTGCAATTTACGATGTTGAAATTGTTTTTGTTGAGCCCAAAAATCAAGTTCGGCGATCAAGGCTTGTTGGTAGGCTTGCCAATCAGGTTGTGTGCGGACATGGGAGTTGAAATCACAGTAATGACACTTGTGAATGCAATAGGGGATATGAATGTAAAGTTGCAGCGGGCTTTGCAGCATGATTAGAGCAGAGCAATCTCAAAGTGTTCAGGATCGAGCTGTATATCACTTTTCAGGGCGATTTGTTTGCCTAAAAATTCTTCTAGGCGTGTGACTTGCTCGCTTTCCTCTCCCAAGAGCACATCAATCAATTTAGGATGGGCAATAATCATCAGTTTTTCACATGGGTAAGCACGCGCTTCTGCCACCACCTCACGAAATAATTGATAACAAATCGTTGTTGGACTTTTGATATGCCCAACACTTTCGCAGCGTGAACATGCGTTCAATAAAATACGCCCGAGTGAGTCACGGGTGCGTTTGCGTGTCATTTCGACCAGTCCCAAAGATGATAGTTGCACAACATTGGTTTTGGTTTTATCGCGTTTGAGTGCTTCTTCAAGAACTTCTAACATGCGTGTTTTATTTTCGTCTTCTTGCATGTCGATAAAATCGACCACAATGATGCCACCGAGGTTGCGCAGGCGCAGTTGATGCACAATTTCATGTACAGCTTCAAGATTGGTTTTAAAGCCAGTTTCTTCCATGCTGCGAGAGCGTATAAAGGAGCCAGAGTTTACATCAATAGCAATCAAAGCTTCGGTTTGATCAATGACAATATGTCCGCCTGATTTGAGTGGAACTTTGCGTTTTAAAGCGCGATTTAACTCTTCTTCCACACCATAGACATCAAAAATAGGGCGATCGCCAGGGTAATAATACAAACGTTTGGCGACTTCAGGCATAAAATTATCGGCAAACTTCTTCATGCTTTGATAGGTCTCTTTGGAGTCAATGTGAATTTTTTGAACTTCATCATCAACATAATCGCGCATCACACGCAAATGCAGGCTAAGCTCGGCATGAATCACCGAACCTGTAATGGTGTTTTTACTGCGTTTTTCAATATCGCTCCATAGGCGAATTAGAAAGTTTAAATCATCTTGCAATTCTTCTTTGCTATGACCTTCTGCAACGGTGCGAATAATAAGACCAGCATTGTCAGGGCGAATATCATGACCAATAGCGAGTAATCGCTCGCGCTCTTCTTGACCTTCCATGCGGCGAGCAATGCCAACATGCTCAAGTGCAGGCAGGTAAACCAAATAACGCCCTGCAAGGCTCAATAAACTGGTTAGGCGTGGACCTTTGGAGGCAATGGGATCTTTGGAAACTTGAACCAAAATTTCCTGACCTTCGCGCACCAAGGTATTAATTGGCGGAATCATGCGACGGCGTGGTGCATTGTTTTCAGCATCGTCACCTTCACTGCTATTACGCTCATCTTCAGAGGTATCATCCAATGGTTCTGCTTCAGGCGCAGCAATATCACCCGCATATAAAAAACCTGATTTGTGCATGCCAATATCAACAAATGCAGCTTGAATACCAGGTAAAACACGTTGTACRCGACCTTTATAAATATTGCCYTTTAAACCGCGTTCACGTTCACGTTCAATATAKATTTCTTCAGCMAGMCCATTTTCGATGCGCGCAATACGTGTTTCAAAAGGGGTKGTGTTTACAAGTAGTTCGGCAGGCATAATGAKGGCTCCAATTTTTTTAACATGTTTAAAGTTTGCGTCACAGGCAGTCCAATAACATTATCCAATGGACCATCAACGCGGGTAATGAAACTCGCAGCACCAGCTTGAATAGCATACGCACCAGCTTTATCCAAAACATCATTGTGCRCCAAATAAAYATCCAATTCGGCATCRCTAATATCGCGAAACTGYACATGTGTRATCACCGATTCGCTAAGTASCTGRTCGCCMAGRCGTACACATACAGCGGTAAGCACAGATTGTCTTTGYCCTGATAATTGTTGCAGCATGCGCTTGGCATGAGCGAGGTCATCTGGTTGTCCCAATGCCTCACCGTGCAAGGATACCAATGTATCGGCTGCAATAATGGGGCGATTTTCTACAGGGCATGCTTTGGCTTTTTCTTGGCATAAACGTGCGACCATATCAGCCACCGTTTCTCCGATGAAAGGCGTTTCATCAATATGACTGGGCATTACTTCCACGGCCAAGCCTGCACATTGCAATAATTGCAGGCGGCGTGGTGATTTTGAKGCGAGAWWWAYTKSCATGARGYWATGCTAACCCAGTAGCCCTTGTGTTGCAGCGAGCAGGGCAGGTGCAGCTGTTTCGGTGCGCATAATGCGTGAGCCAAAGCTTAATGTTTGAAAGCCTGTAGATTGCAATACACTAAGATCTTCATGGCTCCAGCCACCTTCAGGGCCAATAGCAAAGGTGATTGCAGATGCCTTACTTAGTGCGTCGCGAACTTTTGTCCATGGCTTGGCTTGATGGGGATGTAAAGCAAAGGATTGCCCCAAACATTGCACATCACTTAAACGGTTGCGCCAATGCAGTGTTGGAATATATGTGCGTTCACTTTGCTCTGCGGCTTCAATGATAATACGTTGCCAGCGCTGCAAACGCTTTTCCAGTTTGAGACCTGTTAATTTAAGCGCGGTACGTTGGCTATTGGCAATTTGAAAGCTAGCAGCACCCAATTCAGTGGCTTTTTGTAAGACGGACTCAATTTTTTCGCTTTTATTGGCGCACTGCACGATGTGAATGGGAAGGCTAAGCTCTCTTGAAATATCGTGGAATTGTTCGGTATAACAACTCGACAGTTGTTTGGACAATTGATCGATTGAAGCTTGGTATTCACCACCTTGCCCATTGAATAAGGTGACTGCATCGCCTTCGTGTAAACGCATGACATGGCGAAGATAATGTCCCAAATCATCGCTGAGGGTGATGCTTTGATGTTCGGCTAAATCTTGGTTGGTATAAATGCGACAATGTGCCATGGGGCGGATTGCATAGAAAAGTTGCAGCATAAGCAAGTGCGAAGCGATGATGAGCTGAAACTTGACCATATTTGGTCTGGCTTCATGATGCGGATATGTTTTCAATGCAATGGGATAAACAAGTGTGGTGTCCAGTTCGTGAATGGCAACTTGCCAATATGAATCTGGATAAAAATACATCGGCGGTACTGACCGTAACAACCTCTTTAACACGTTTTTTAGAGCGGCGTTTTAATATGGTGCTGACAGTGCAATTGCACGAACAGTTTTTGGATAAGACAACAGCCGCTGAAGCAGTATTGCTGGGTTGCGAGAGCGGTACGCCAGCTCTTCGCAGACAGGTATCATTGTTGCACCGTGGTTCGGTGATGTTTGATGCAGAATCAGTATTGCCATTGGAAGATTTGCCAAAAGCATTAATGGATGAATTGCAAGCGGGTAAACGACCCTTGGCAAATTTATTATTGGATCAAGGGCTATCACTTGCACGCTCTGATTTGAGTGTGACAAAGGTTGAAAGCGGGGTTTGTGCAGGTCGTTGGGCGCGGCGCTCGGTATTGCGTTCAGCAAGTGGCACACAAGCCTTGGTTGTGGAAGTCTTTCAGACCGAATTTTGGTCACGTTTGCAGCGCTTGACTGGGCAAAAATAAGCATGAAATTATCCCCTGTTGGTTCTTGGCAGGATTGGCTAAGTCTGATACGGGTGGATAAGCCTGTAGGCTATTATCTGCTTTTATGGCCGACCCTGTGGGGTTTGCTTGCAGCATCGAATGGCCAACCGTCATGGTTAAATGTTTGGGTGTTTGTTGGCGGCGTGGTGTTGATGCGCTCTGCTGGCTGTGTGATCAATGATGTTGCAGACCGTAAACTTGATGCGCATGTGGAACGCACCAAACAACGCCCAATTGCTATAGGAAATATTGCTGCGGGAGCGGCTTTACTGGGCTTTTTTTTGATGCTCATTGCGGCATTTGTATTGGTTTTTCAAACATCGTCATTGGTGATTGAGCTGGCTTTTGTCGGCGCAGCTTTGGCAGCTTTTTATCCCTTCATGAAACGTTACACCTACTTCCCGCAAGCTTGGCTGGGTATGGCTTTTGGTTGGGGTGCTGTGATGGCATGGGCAGCTGAAACAGGCAATATATTTGATTCACCTGTGCCGTGGCTATTGTTTGTAGCGAATATTTTTTGGTCGCTCTCTTATGACACGGCTTATGCCTTGGGCGATCGTTTGGATGATTTGAAGGTTGGTGTAAAATCAACCGCTATTTGGTTTGGTGAAAGGGCCGTTTTGGCGATTATTATCTTGGCTGCTGTGGTCATGCTGCTGTTGGGTTTGGTGGCTTGGCAATATGGGCTAGCCGTACAAGTTGGCTGGTTTATGGCAGTGCTGTATCAGTTTTATATTTGCCAGATACTCTGGAAGCGCGGTGAGCCTTGGGGGTTTGACTTCTTTTTGAAATCACATCGGGTGGGGTTATTGTTTTGTTCGGGGTTTGTTTTTAGTGCTTTTTGATGGCTGGGTGATTCAGGGCTTTTCGTGCATTGAATGCGTGCAGGGTAATATCAGCTTTTTGCAGGTAGGAGAAGTTGGGTGCGGGATGAAACGCAATGATGTTTTAGAATAGCTGTGACGTGAGCCTTTACAGTTGCTTCAGTAATATCCAACTGATATGCAATTGCTTTGTTTGAAAGACCAGAGCATATCAGCTTCATAACCTCGCTCTGTCTTATGGTTAATCCTAGCCCGCCAAATTCACTGGCATTGATTGTTAACTGAGGTGTTGCTTTTGCTTCGTACAGCTCTGGGGGAATATAAATACCTCCCGCAAGGATTAATTTGATGGCACTGAGTAGGACAACCATGGGTGTTGTTTTTGGAATAAAACCATGCGCACCTGCATCCAAAGCTTGTTGCATAAGTTCAGTATCGTGGCTAGCGGAGAGAATGGCGATAGTAAGACTTGGGTGATGATTCTTCATTTCAATGAGTAGATCCATGCCGTTACCATCAGGCAACCCGTAATCCAAAATAATGAGATTTAGCTTGTGATATTGTTCAGATACAGTCTTGCGTGTGGACTTTACGGAGTTAGCTTCTGAAACAGTCGATACTTGAGAAAGCTCCAGTAGAGATTCAGCCAGCGCACGCCTGTATAAATCCTGATCTTCCACAATAAGAATATGCATCTGCCAATTTCACATCTAATGGGCTAGCTATGCAACATATTATAGGTCGTACGACCTATGTCTAATTTGACTTTTAACGGGCTCTGTTAGAGTGCCGTTACTTGTTAAAGCAGCGTTGGCGGGAGGGGTTTTGCCTATTCATGTCGTGGATGATGAAATCAGTATTGCTGAATTTATAGCTGAAGTGCTCGAAGATTATAGTGGGAAAATYCGATGCTTTCGTAGTGCGGAAGCATATCTATTGTATTTGGATTCAGATGACTGGGTTGAACCAGAGCTTATTATTTCTGATGTTCAGATGGGTGGAATGGATGGCTTTGAGCTTATTAAAACTTTGCGTGCCAAAGGTTTAAAATCAAAAATTATTGTGATAAGTGGTTTTAATAGTCATTTTAATGAGCCTTATCATGATATAGATTACATGATGACCAAGCCGTTTCACCCTGACAAGCTGCTTGTAGCGGTATCACGTTTAATCGGGTTGAGATAGCGACTTTCAAATTTAAATCTTCTTTGGCTTAAGCGTATTTGCATGCTTTCATTGCGCCTTCATGTTTGATGTTTATACTCCACCGTTCCACGGGGGCGACTGGTTTCGACGAAGATGCTGAACCCTTTGGTGCATGTCGGGTAGGTACGCCCGTTACCCAGGCCACTTGCAATAA
>NVTQ01000103.1 GCA_002401635.1 Pseudomonadota bacterium | reverse complement strand
TCATGATTTGGGCCCATTTGTTAGCACTTGTATGACCCGTTGTATTCACTGTACCCGTTGTGTGCGTTTTGCTGATGAAGTGGCTGGTACGGGCGATATGGGTGTATTGAATCGCTCTGACCATATGCGTATTGAGGGTATCGTTGAAGAAGCTTTGGAGTCGGAGTTATCTGGCAACTTGGCAGATATTTGCCCCGTTGGCGCGTTGTTGGATAAACCATCCCATGATATTACGCGCCCATGGGAAGTGACACGTCATAAGAGTACATGTACACAATGCCCGCAGGGTTGTGATATTGTCATTGAATCGCGCGGCGATGAAGTAATTCGTATCAAGCCCGATGTTGATGGTGTGGAGCCTTGGATTTGTGATCGTGGTCGTTATGTACATGACGCATTTCGTTCTGATCAGCGTATTTTAACGCCTGTTGTGCGTGAAAAATCAGGATTTGTARAYGTYCCTTGGGATGAGGCTATTCAAGCTTCGGTTGATTTATTGAAAGACAAGCGTGTGGGYATTATTTTTTCTCCAGACTGGAGCCTTGAAGGCTTGGCATCGATTCGTTTGTTGCATGATAGTGTATTTAAAGATGCCAAGGTTGCTTTTGATTTGCACCGTCGTGATATGCGTGCGTTTGCCTTTGAAGAAGGGTTTTCAATGTCGACATCGCAGATTGCAGCTGCGGATCAGGTTGTGATATTGGGCTCTGATTTACGCCAGCGCTTGCCAATTTTAATGCAAGCCCTGCGTAAACGTAGCAATGAAGGCAAGCCTGTGACACGTATCGGCGCGATGAATTACCGCACCAATAGTGAGTTGAATGCAGATGCGTTGATTCGTCCGCGTGAGTGGCCTGCGGTGATAGCACGGGCTATGCAGCAGTTGAAAGATTTGGGTAAAACAGCGGCTGGTATGGATGCATGGCTTGAAAARGTYGAAGCGCGCCATGAAGCTGGAAAATTATTAGCAGATGCCTTGTTGGCGGATTCATGTGCCTTGTTGGTGGGTGAAGAAATTCGTTCACACAGTGATGCTGCGGCTTTGATTCATGGATTGGACTTGATGATGCGTGCTGCGGGTCATGCAGAAGCGGAAGCGGATGGTCGCAATTTGATTCCTGAAGGCATGAATGCACAGCTATTGTCGGCAGCGTTTGGTGACATTCGTGTGAGTGCTGGTGATATATTGGATGCTGCCAGTGATGGTGAATTGGATGCATTGATTCTTATTGGTAGTGATCCCATGGGYGATGGKCTGTTTTCYATGCAGGCAAAACGMGCCATGGGTAAAGTTCCTTTGGTGCARRTWGGRGCRATTGCAGGRCAAACATCTGAATTTGCCAATGTTATGTTGCCTGCTGCGGCATATTCCGAAGTTGAAGGCACCTTTATCAAYATGGAAGGTCGCATTCGTTTGGCTGAACAYCCATTGCGTTCTTTGGGTGAAGARCGTCCRTTGTGGAARGTGATGATGCGTTTGGTGCAAGCCTTTGGSGMAGAAGTKCCCGTGGTTGATTTGGCTGAATTGCGCGCACGTGTTGAAGATTTRCTRCCTGAAATGTCGGCGGTGTGGGATGATGGYGTGRRYGATGACTGGTGTTTGCCMGTGGTGCGTAACCGTGATGCGAACAGTGTGCCAAATGCCATAGAGCCTGCGATGWWSTTGGATGTGGTAAGYCGTTATTCTATGTACCGTGAGGGYATGTGGGTGCGYGCRTCRTCRTTYTTGGTRGARGCKGGRGAYATTCATGCTCTGGATGATTTGCTTGTGCATCCGAACACATTGAAAGATGCAGGCTTGAGCGCTGGTGAATGCAAGGTKCGCACGGCTTCGGGTGATTATGATTACCATGTWGGTGTGCGCGAAGATATTGCAGAGGGTGTACTGTTTATTTCGAAACGTGGCATTGCGGGAGATTTATCTTGCGAAGTCATGGCTAGTCTTGGGGGAGGTCAGTAATGGAATGGTTAGATATGGCCATAACGGCTGGTATTTGGACGCTAGAAATTTTAGCGATTGCCGTGCCGATTGCTTTGACTGTGGCGTATACGACGTACGTTGAACGCCGTGTTATTGGTATTATGCAAATTCGTAAAGGCTGTAACCGTGTAGGCCCTTTTGGTTTATTGCAGCCTTTAGCCGATGGTTTGAAACTGTTTTTGAAAGAAACTATTATTCCAACGAATTCAAATAAGTTCTTATTTATTGCYGCACCCGTGATGGCACTGGTGCCTGCTTTGGTGGCTTTTGCTGTGATTCCTTTTGGCGAGACAGACCTGTTTGGYTTGTGGGATGAAAAACATGTGATGGCAATTGCGCATTTGAATGTTGGACTATTGTATGTTTTGGCGATTGGCAGTTTATCTATTTACGGTGTATTGATGGCTGGTTGGGCATCCAACTCCAAATATGCCTTAATTGGTGCGGTGCGTGCGACTTGTCAGATGATTTCTTATGAAATTTCCATGGGTTTTGCATTGGTATGTGTGTTGATGCTGGCTGGAAGTATGGATTTGGCAAAGATTGTTGATGCGCAAGCTGGTGGCTTTTGGCACTGGTATATTATTCCATTGTTTCCCATGTTTTTGGTGTATTTTATTTCAGGCTGTGCTGAATCAAACCGTACGCCATTTGATTTGGTRGAAGGTGATGCWGAGCTTGTRGCGGGTCATATWGTTGARTATTCAGGCATGTGGTTTGCGACCTTCTCATTGGCTGAATATGGCGCAATGATTTTGATTAGCTTGCTAACATCTATTTTATTCTTGGGTGGTTGGCATGCGCCGATTGAAGCTTTGGATTTTATTCCAGGCACGATTTGGTTATTGCTCAAAGCTGGTTTCTTTATCTTTGTGTTTATCTGGTTCCGCGCAACATTCCCGCGTTATCGTTATGATCAGATGATGCGCTTAGGCTGGAAGGTATTTTTGCCTTGGACGTTAGCATGGATTGCCGTGTTGGGTTTGTGTACCTATGCAGGCGAGCTTTATTCAGGGCTACAGTTTTTAAGTGATGCAATTGGCTATTATCAGCCTTGGAGGCATTGAGATGCGTTTAATCAAACATGCCCTTAAGACATGGTTGTTATGGGAGCTGGTGAAAGGCCTTGCTTTGACCATGCGCTACTTCTTTAAAAAGAGTATTACGGTTGAATACCCTGAAGAGCGTACACCGTTATCACCGCGCTTTCGTGGTCTGCATGCATTGCGCCGTTATGACAATGGCGAAGAGCGTTGTATTGCTTGTAAATTATGCGAAGTGATTTGTCCTGCATTGGCGATTGTGATTGAATCTGAAGAGCGTGATGATGGCTCTCGTCGTACAACGCGTTACGACATTGATATGACCAAGTGCATTTATTGTGGTTTGTGTCAGGAAGCTTGTCCTGTGGATGCGATTGTTGAAACGCAGCATTTTGAATATGCGAGCGAAACACGTGAAGCGTTGTATTATACCAAAGAGATGTTGTTGGAAGTTGGCGAACAATATGAGACGCAAATTGCGGCGAATATTAAAGCTGATGCACCATACCGTTAAGTTCAGGGTATAGGTTAGGAGGGGAAATGCTCGAAGCTGGATTCTTTTATCTGTTTGCTGCTATGTCCATTATAGGCGGCATGGGTGTGGTGCTAGCGCGCAATACCATGCATTCTGTGATGTTTTTGATTTTTTGTTTTTTCAATACTGCGGGACTGTTCTTTTTATTGGATGCTGAATTTTTGGGAATCATCTTGATTCTGATTTATGTTGGTGCGGTGATGGTATTGTTTATGTTTGTCATCATGATGCTGGAAGTAAATCAGGCAAAATTGAAGGAAGGTTTTCTACAGTATTTGCCTGTGGGTGGCATGATTGCATTGATTTTGTTGATTGAGTTTATTGGTGCTTCTAGCAGTGGTGTTTTTAATACTGAGACGATTGCTGCAGTTGGGCATTTTGGCAAAGAAGTCAATAACACGGTTGAAATTGGTAAGATTTTATATACCCAATATCTATTAGGTTTTGAAATTGCGGCGATTATTCTTTTGGTTGCTTTGGTAGGTGCGATTGTACTGACTTTGCGTACACGTAAAGATGCCAAGTATCAAAATATTTCGAAACAAGTGAATGTGCGTAAGGAAGATAGATTGCGTAAGGTGAGGATGTAATCATGATTGGCTTATCCGACTATTTAATTGTTGCTGCATGCTTGTTTTCTCTTGGCGTGATTGGCTTGTTTTTGAACCGTAAAAATGTCATTACTATTTTGATGTGTATTGAGCTTATTTTATTGGCTGTAAATATTAACTTTGTGGCATTTTCGCATTATTTGCAGGATATATCAGGTCAGATTTTTGTATTTTTCGTATTGACCGTGGCTGCTGCTGAAGTGGCAGTAGGTTTGGCAATTCTGGTGGCTTTTTATCGTACGCGTCGCTCTATTGATGTTGAAGATATTAATTCACTACAGGGTTAAGGGGAGGCTTTCGTGGGAGAAACCATCACAACGCTGAGCACGCTTGAATTATTAGCGATTCCAGCATTGCCATTGATTGCCGCATTGGTTGCGGGTTTATTTGGCTGGGCATTGAAAGAAACGCTAACGCATTGGATTACCTGCTTGGCAGTGGTTGCTGCGGCTGCTTTATCCATTGATGTGTTTATACAAGTGTTAGATGGTGCATCTTTTTATGGCAACTTCTGGACGTGGATGCTATCCGATGGCTTTATTGTACCCATAGGTATGATGATTGACCCACTTACCGCGATTATGATGATCACCGTTACAATTGTTTCTGCTTGTGTGCATATTTATACCATTGGTTATATGCATGGTGACCCTGGTTACGCGCGTTTCTTCTCTTATATTTCTGCTTTTACCTTCTCCATGCTGGTATTGGTGATGGGTAATAACTTCTTTACCTTGTTCTTCGGTTGGGAAGCGGTGGGTCTGTTCTCCTATTTATTGATTGGCTTCTGGTTTAAGCGTGAAGCTGCCAATTATGCGGCATTAAAAGCGTTTATTGTGAATCGTATTGGTGATTTTGGTTTCTTGATTGGTGTATTGGCGATTTGGTATTATTTCGGAACAGTTGATTATCGTGAAGTCTTCGCGGCTGTTTCAGCCTTTGTTTTAGAAGGGCATACATTGAATTTCCTAGGCTGGGAAATGGATGCGATTACCTTTATTTGCTTGGCATTGTTTGTGGGTGCGATGGGTAAATCGGGTCAGGTTCCTTTGCATGTTTGGTTGCCAGACTCCATGGAAGGTCCAACGCCTATTTCTGCATTGATTCATGCTGCAACCATGGTAACCGCAGGTGTGTTTATGGTGGCACGTTTGTCACCGATGTTTGAATTCTCTGAAACGGCACTGGCTGCTGTGATTTTAGTCGGCGCACTTACAGCTTGGATGTGTGCAACGATTGGTTTGGTGCAAAATGACATCAAACGTGTCATTGCTTATTCAACCTGTTCGCAACTGGGTTATATGTTTGTGGCATGTGGTGTGTCTGCATATTCTGCTGGTATTTTCCACTTGATGACCCATGCATATTTTAAATCGTTGTTATTCTTGGCGGCTGGCTCGGTCATTCATGCTGTATTGGCGCAACAAGATATTCGTAAAATGGGGCAATTGCGTAAATACATGCCAATTACGTATATCACGATGTTTATTGCGGCATTGGCATTGTCGGGCATTCCACCCTTTGCTGGTTTCTGGTCAAAAGATTTGATTATTGAAGCGACCATGGTGCGTGAGATGGGCTGGGTAAGTGAAGTGGCATACTATGCGCTACTGTCAGGCGTATTTATGACCGCCTTCTACACATTCCGCATGTTCTTCTTAACATTCCATAACAGTGATCGTGTAGAAGCCGTTGTGAAACCTAAATTGCATGAATCGCCAAAGGTCATTACTGTGCCGTTGATGATTTTGGCTGTGGGAGCGCTTGGRTCAGGTTTCTGGGGTGTTTATTACCTTGATATTGCCAACCCAGMAGTGATTAATGGTTTCTTTGGTTCGTCATTATTCGTATTAGATGCGCATAACCCATTGATGAAGCTTGAACTTGAGGCACATCATCCATTTTATATGACGATGCCATTCTGGTTGGCGATTGGCGGCATCTCTTTGGCGTATGCCTTCTACTTTAAAGAGTCTGCGATGCCTGCGAAATTGGCYTCGACRTTTTCTGGCTTGCATACATTCTTACTTAATAAATGGTATTGGGATGAGTTGTATGAAAAAATMTTTATTCGCCCTGCACAATGTTTGGGAACCTTCTTTTGGCAGAAAGGTGATTTGGCGATGATTGATAAGGGCATGATTCATGGCGGCATTGTTGATTCAGTGCTCGCTGGGGCTGCGAAGTTACGCCGTATGCAAACAGGTATGGTATATCATTATGCTTATGGCATGGTCATTGGTGTGTTTGGGCTATTAACCTGGCTGATGTTGAAGGGATAGGGGAGATTTGATGGAATCGTTGCAGAACGTATTGGGCTTTCCCATTCTTAGTTTGAGTATTTTCCTGCCAACAGCAGGCGCATTATTCATTTGGTTGTTTTTGAAAAATGATAACGCTGTGCGCTGGGCTGCATTGCTTGTATCAGTTGCGACATTTATTGTAACCCTACCATTGGCACTCAAGTTCAACTCAGCAACTTGGGAGATGCAATTTATAGAGATTCACGAATGGATTCCTGCTTTTAACATTCATTATCACCTTGGTGTGGATGGTATTTCCATGCCGTTTGTGATTTTAACCAGTTTATTGACCATTGTTTGTATTGTTTCAGCATGGAAGTGTATTCAAAGCCGTGTGAAAGAATATATGTTGGCATTCTTGATTCTTGAAACCACATTGATTGGTGTGTTCTGTGCCTTGGATGCGATTTTGTTTTACTTCTTCTGGGAAGCCATGCTGATTCCAATGTTCCTGATTATTGGTGTTTGGGGTGGTAAGAATCGTGTGTATGCCACATTAAAATTTTTCCTATATACCCTAGGTGGTTCGGTATTGATGTTGATTGCTTTGATTGCCATGTATTTTAAGACTGGCGGCAGCTTCAGTATGTTGGCATATATGGACTACCCATTTGATTTCCAATGGCAGTTCTGGATTTTCTTGGCATTTTTGGTTGCCTTTGCAGTAAAAGTACCCATGTGGCCAGTACATACTTGGTTGCCT
>NVTQ01000102.1 GCA_002401635.1 Pseudomonadota bacterium | reverse complement strand
ATTTGTCACGTGTAATTTGGTCGTTAGTGAAAAACAACCGATTGTATGAAAAGGATCTTAATTGGGATAAAAGTACTTGATAAAACTAGCGGGATGTTCGGGTCTTGAATGTTGAATATATAAGGGAGCAATATTCAAGGCTCAGACTATAAATTTGGTTAGTCGTTTTCCAGACACACAAAAACACTAACGCTTTACATTACTAATGAAATTCGTTAGTATTTATCCTATGATTAAAAGTTTCAAGTGTAAAGAGACTGCAAAAATATTTGAAGGGCAACGCTCACGTAAATTTCCTTCTGATATTCTCCGCAGAATACAGATGAGACTTGACCGTATTGATGCAGCAGTAGATTTGAATGACTTGCAAGTTCCACCATCGCATTGTTTGGAAGCACTAAAAGGTGATCGCGTAAAACAACATAGTATTCGTATTAATAATCAATGGCGCGTTTGTTTTGTTTGGACAAATGAAGGTGTCTTGGATGTGGAAGTTGTGGATTATCATTGATGCTTAGTTGGATAGGAGAAAATTATGAATAAGTTATCACCAGTGCCACCCAGTGAACATTTAAAAGAGTTTTTGGAAGAAATGGGTGTCACTGCTTATCGGCTGGCAAAAGAAACAGGCATGCCACAAACGCGTATTGGTGATATTATCAATAAAGGACGTTCAATTACCGCTGATACAGCTATGCGGCTAGGGCGTTTTTTTGGTACTACTGCACAATTTTGGATGAATCTTCAAACATCTTATGATTTAAAATTGGCTAGCATAAAACATGGCGATGATTATGCCAAAATTACCGCCATTGCTGCTTGACGCGATAAGGGTCAAGCGATGAATGTTGTGTCATTAAGGAATGGGAAGGGTAGGTAGCACTTATGAATCATTTAGCTTCACTACTGCCCGACGAAAATTTGATAAACAGGCGACTTATCAATGGTACGGCAACGGTTTTTTGGTGTAACCCTGTGAGATAGTAAAGAATACCTTGTTCTATACGTCATTCCCGCCTTCGCGGGAATGACGAGGGGTTATTTTCGTCGGACAGTAGTGATTTAGCTTAAAATAAGCTTATTGAAATTCACGATTCTTAGTTAGATGGAAATATAGTATTAGCGTGGCGAATAATACGCTCTTCCACTTCTTGGCGAGTCGCTTTTACACCTAACTGATGCATGGATGTGACAGGCGCATCGCGCATACCGCAGGGGACAATGCCTGAAAAGTGTTGAAGGTTGGGTGAGATGTTTAGGCTAACGCCGTGAAATGTTACCCATTTGCGGCAGCGCACCCCCACAGCAGCGATTTTCAGCCCACCCACCCACACACCAATACCACGAGAATCACGCATGCCTTGGATGTTAAAATCTTGTAATGTGTTGATGATGAGGCTTTCCAAACGTTGTACATGCAGGTGTAAATCTTTTTCGTGTTGAATATCAATCAGCGCATAACAAACCAATTGACCCGGCCCATGATAGGTCACCTCTCCGCCTCTGCCCGTATGATAAACAGCAATGGATTCACCATTGATTTCGCGAAGCAATACATCGGACTCTTGTGCCGATGTGCCGAGTGTGTAGATCGGTGGATGTTCCGTGAAAATAAGCGTATCTGGCGCTTTTTTTGCAAGAATATCGGCAACAATACTTTCTTGTTCGCTGACTGACTCTAAATAAGCTTGTTGTTGATGGTGAATCATACGCATGCCGCAAGGTTAGTCTTTTTTCTCTGTGTTTGTACAAATTGGATGACTTTAATTAGAGTCTTCGCCCTTATTGCTAAAAGGGAGAATGCTGTGTCCAAAGCCCAGAAAAATGTAAAAGACCATGATGCGATTGAAGCTTTAAGCTTTGAAGGTGCACTGACGGAATTGACTGGGCTGGTAGAGCAGTTGGAATCGGGCGAAATGTCTTTGGAAGATAGTGTCTCATCGTTTGAAAAAGGCGTGAAACTTTCACGGCGTTGTGAATCCTTGCTTGATGGTGCGGAGCAGCGTTTACAAGTCCTCAATGGCAATGACGAATGACAGTTAAGCCCATGCAAACCCCTGTTTTCTTAGTGGGTTATGCCAAACAGTTAGAAATATCTGTGAAAAAAATCATGGCTGATCGTCAGCAGGTGGTTGAGCCGCGTTTGTGGGATGCGATGTCGTATGCCTTGCTTGCGGGTGGTAAACGTGTGCGCCCTGCATTGGTTATGGCTTGTTTTAAAGCTTGTGGCGGCACAAATGAAAGCTTGGCGATGCCTGCGGCTGTAAGTATTGAATGTATGCACACGTATTCGTTGATTCATGATGATTTACCCTGCATGGATGATGATGATTTACGGCGCGGGAATCCGACATGCCATAAGAAATTTGATGAAGCAACTGCCGTTTTGGCTGCCGATGCCTTGCAAACACTTGCCTTTGAATTGTTAAGCGATATGGATGTGTCTGCCGATACAAGTCTTGCATTGCTTCGCAGACTAGCGATTGCTGCGGGGGCACAAGGCATGGTGGGTGGGCAAATGATGGACATGCGTGCCGAGGCTGCTGGGATACATAATGTCTTGGAGGTTGAGCGTATTCATTTGCATAAAACAGGTGCGTTAATTCGTTATAGCTGTGAAGCGGGAGCCTTGCTGGCTGGGGCAAATGAAAAAGAATTACATGCTTGTTCACGTTATGGTGAAGCGGTTGGATTATTGTTTCAAATTGCCGATGATATTTTGGATGCGACGGCAACATCAGAAGATTTGGGTAAAAGTGCGGGCAAAGATGAAGCGCAGAACAAAGCGACGTATGTGTCGATTGAAGGCTTGCAACGGGCGCGTGAGTTGGCAGAGAATTTAAGAGCTATTGCGCTTGAGGCATGTGACAATTTGCTTGAGAAAGGCGAAGATTTGCAGGCTCTTGCCGATTATATTTTGGAGCGCGGTCAATGAGTTATTCCCTATTAAAAAGTATTCAAGGCACTGCTGATGTAAAGGCTTTATCACGCCAACAACTGCCGCAACTAGCACAAGAAATGCGCGATTATATGATTGAAACCTTGGCCCCGATTGGTGGGCATTTGGGCGCGGGTTTGGGTGTGGTTGAGTTGTCTATTGCCCTGCATTATTTATACAATACACCTGAAGATAAAATTGTTTGGGATGTGGGGCATCAGTCGTATCCACACAAGATTTTAACTGGGCGTTTATCTGGCATGCCGACCATGCGGCAATATGGCGGACTGAATGGTTTTACCAAACGCAAAGAATCCGTACATGATGCTTTTGGTGCAGGTCATGCATCGACCTCTATTTCAGCGGCTTACGGCATGGCTGTAGGGCGTGATTTAAAAGGCGAGAAACATCATAGCATTGCCATTATTGGTGATGGCGCACTGACAGGCGGCATGGCATTTGAAGCCCTTAATCATGCTGGCGCGCGCAAAAACAATCTTTTAGTTATTCTCAATGACAATGAGATGTCGATTGCACCGAATGTAGGGGCAATGTCTTCTTATTTGGCACGTATTATTACAGGCAAACCTTATACATCCGCCAAAGATGCTGCCAAACGAGTCTTGGAAAAATTACCAGGCGCATTGGATGTAGCCAAACGTCTGGAAGAACATGTGAAAGGCATGATTACCCCAGGAACACTGTTTGAAGAAATGGGTTTTCGTTATATTGGCCCCATTGATGGACATGATTTTGAACATTTGCTGCCAACATTGGAAAACTGTAAAGATTTGCATGGCCCGATTTTATTGCATGTATTGACTAAAAAAGGCTTGGGTTTTTCACCCGCTGAAGAAGATCCTGAAACATGGCATGGACTTGGTCCTTATTGCCTTGAATCGGGGCAGCCAATTAAATCTACCAACCCAGCACCGAGTTATACCCAAGTGTTTGCTGATACATTGGCAGATTTGGCAGATACAGATGATCGCATTGTTGCTATCACTGCTGCTATGCCAGGTGGCACGGGCTTGTCGCGTTTTGCCAAACGGCATCCAGAGCGTTGTTTTGATGTCGGCATTGCTGAGCAGCATGCGGTAACTTTTGCAGGTGGTTTGGCTGTGGAGGGCAAGCGCCCCGTCGTAACGATTTATTCGACCTTTATGCAGCGTGCTTATGATCAAATTATCCATGATATTTGTATTCAGAATTTGCCCGTGGTGTTTTGTATGGATAGGGCAGGCATTGTTGGTGCCGATGGCGCAACGCATACGGGCATGTTTGATATTGCCATGATGCGCTGTTTGCCGAATATGACAGTCATGGCTCCCAAAGATGAGCAAGAATTAAAAGATATGCTGGCAACGGCATTTACCCTTGCTGGCCCTTGTGCCATTCGTTATCCGCGTGGCAATGGTTTGGGTATGGAAGCCCGTGAACCTACAGTCTTGCCTATTGGTAAAGGTGAAGTGGTATGTGAAGGTGATGCTGGTTTGGTGATTTCAGTCGGCACACGCTTTGCCGATGCCAAAGCTGCGGTGGATATGTTGCAAAATGAAGATAACTGCTCATTCACACTACTTAATTTACGTTTTATCAAACCATTGGATACAGCCTTGATTGCCAAGCATTTGCAATCCGATAAGCCATTGATTGTGATTGAAGAAGGTGTGGGACAAGGCGGTATTGGTGAAGCCATTGCGAGCTTTGCTTTGCAACAAGGCTGGCGTGGCGGATTTAAACATATGGCAATGCCAGATGCCTTTCCAGAACACGGCACGCAGGCTGAAATTTTGCGTGATTTGCAGTTGGATGAAGCTGCAATCACAGATGCGCTTCGCGGTTTTAAAGAAGCTGCGAATAAGTGAAAAAACTACGTCTGGATCATTTAATTTTTGAGCGTGGTCTAGCTGACTCTGCCAATCAAGCGCAGCGTCTTGTGATGGCTGGGCTTGTTTATGTCAATGGGCAGAAGTCTGATAAAGCGGGTCGCAAAGTATTATCTGATATTGAGCTTGAAGTGCGTGAGACCCTTCGTTATGTCTCACGTGGTGGTCTAAAACTTGAAGGGGCGCTTGAATTCTTCCCTTTTGATGCTAAGGGCGCAATATGTCTGGATGTCGGTGCTTCCACAGGCGGATTTACGGATTGTTTGCTGCAAAATGGCGCTATCAAAATATATGCAGTCGATGTTGGGCATGGGCAATTGCATTACAGAATGCAGCAGGATGAGCGTGTCATCAACCTTGAAAAAACACATGTGCGTTTGCTTACCCCTGAAATTATTCCTGAGTCGGTTGATGTGTTGGTGATGGACACATCATTTATATCGTTGGAAAGGGTGCTGCCGCCATCTTGGCCTTTCCTTAAGGTAGGCGGCTGGTGCGTGGCTTTAATCAAGCCCCAGTTTGAAGTGGATAGCAAGCACTTGAAAAAAGGTGTGGTGCGTGATGATGTTATTCGCCAACAAGCCGTTGATAAAATTGTGAGTTTTGTACAAGCAGAGCTGACGGGTGTTGAGATTGTGGGCGTGACTGAATCACCGATTCATGGCCCGAAAGGCAATGTGGAGTTTTTATTAGGGCTAAGGAAGCTCTGAGTCATCCTATGCTTGCCCCAAACTTATTTAGAGTCTGTTTGAAACGGCTGCCATGCAGATGAATCATGAGCCGCTGGATTCATTCTATCAGCTAACACCTGAACAAGTATTAAAAGCTATTGAAAGCCTTGGATTTGCCTGCAATGGCTATCAGTTGGGCTTGAATTCTTATGAGAACCGCGTGTACCAAGTCGGGCTGGATGATGGCAGCTTTGTTGTTGCAAAGTTTTATCGCCCCAAGCGTTGGTCTGATCAGGCGATTCTTGAAGAACATGTTTTTACACTTGAATTAGAAGCCTTGGATATTCCAGTTGTGCCACCATTGCTAGTTCAAAAAGAGACATTGCATCATTTTGAAGGTTATCACTTTTCCCTTTATCCGCTAAGGGCGGGAAGAGCACCTGATTTAGAAAATAAAGAGCATTTACAACAGCTTGGCAGGTTTATAGGGCGTATTCATGCATTGGGTGCAGTGAAAGATTTTGAGCATCGCCCTGCATTGAATGTACATACGTTTGGCGATGCTGCTTATGATTATTTATTAGACTATAAGTTTATTCCCTATGAGTTGGAGCAGGCTTATGAGCCGTTGGTTGAGGGTCTGTTGGATCAAATCGAAGCAGTGTTTGACGATGTTCAGCCTGATTATATTCGTCTGCAAGGTGATGCACATCCGGGTAATATTTTATGGAAAGCTGGTTTGCAGGGAACTTCTGGTAATCCATATATCCTTGATTTTGATGATGCGCGTATGGGACCAGCCGTGCAAGATTTATGGATGTTTATTTCTGGGGATAAAGCCACGATGGAAAGCTCGTTGAATCATTTATTAAAGGCATACAGTGAGTTTTATACCTTTAACGCATCGGAATTGCGACTGATTGAGCCTTTACGCACCCTACGCATGTTGCATCATGCCGCATGGCTTGCGAAACGTTGGGATGACCCTGTGTTTAAACATGCATTCCCGTGGTTTAACACACAAAATTATTGGCAAGAGCATATACTCACACTAAAAGAGCAGGCGGCATTATTGCATGAGGAGCCATTACAATGGATTTGAATGRGCGGATTATCGAAYTGGAAACCAAGTCATCGTATCAAGAGCATTTGATTCAGGAGCTTAATGACGTGGTTRTTTCTCAGCAGAAACAAATTGATAGTTTGCAGGCAAGTATGCAACGCGTGTCTGATTATCTTAAAAACAATCAAGGCTCGCAGCTAGCAAGGCCCGATGAAGAAGTGCCTCCGCCGCATTATTAAACCCATAGCTTGCTTTATTTGCCCTATGTTAGGGAAGGTTAAATATGTTTTATGATGGTATTTTAAGGTTTAATGAGCGATTGTTTTTCGATGTATAAAGTGTGTTTATTTGTTYATATTACTCAACTAAAGGTGTTTTYWYCGYTCTAAAAATCGGYARTTTTCAGGTGTTATAGRCGGTGTAAAAACACATTTATTAYAAGTGAATGCTGTTGTTTATAAAATTACACGTTATCATTCCGCCCGCTGGATTATCGGTTAAGACTAATAGCCAGTGTTGTAATAATAGTTAAGAGGTTTTTTTTATGTCAGTTTCAGGTACAGTTAAATGGTTCAACGATACTAAAGGTTTTGGTTTTATTGAACAAGAAGGCGGCGATGATGTTTTTGTTCATCA
>NVTQ01000101.1 GCA_002401635.1 Pseudomonadota bacterium | reverse complement strand
AATGATCTACTGGCCTATGCTGAACAGTCAGTAAACGGGCTTTATGAGCCTGTTGATATAGACTTGTGTATTGAAGCTTGCCTTGAAAAAATAGTGCTACCTGAAAATGTTGATATTCACTTGAATGATCACCGTGCTATTCCATCAATAGAGGGTGATAAAAAACAAATTAGTGATTCCATTTTAGATCATATGCTTATCAATGCTGTGGAAGCAAATCCTGATAGCTGTATTGATATTGATATTCAAGTTGAGGATATTCATCAGCATGGAGAGCTTCAATCAGGCTCTTATGTCTCCATTCATATTCGAGATGATGGTGAGGGCATGAGTGATGAAACTATGAATCAAGCATTTTTACCATTTTATTCGACGAAATTCTTGGGTCGAGGACTAGGCTTGGCAGCTGCTTTAGGGGCTGTAAAACGTCACCAGGGACACATTATGTTAAATAGTACGCTGGGGGAAGGTACTGTATGCAGTGTTTTCTTGCCGATCAAACAAGGGTAGTTTTTCTGCATAACCATGTGTTAATCAGCACCTCCCCAAGCCTTGTTTAGAGCCTCTTTAACTCTAGGGCACCTCGAAAAACCTAACTATTTCGTCAAATTTGCCCTTTTCGCACCTGCCTGCGTTGGATAAAAAGAGCAATAGCGTTGCTATTACTCATTTCATCACGCCTTGYCATGAACGAAAAATRGCGGCGYTTGACTCGTGCGAGGTTTTTCGAGGTGCCCTTTAGATTTCCGTCGCATAAAGTAAGCCAATTCAATAGCCTCTACAAGGCTACTGTAGGATACTTTTCCACTTCCTGCACGATCCAAGGCTGTGCCATGATCCACACTGGTGCGAATAAAGGGCAGACCCAAGGTAACATTCACCGCATCACCAAAACTCAAGGCTTTAATTGGAATCAATGCCTGATCATGATAACAACAAATAATCGCATTAAATTTCTCGCGCATTTGCGCTGAAAACAACGTATCTGCGGGCAATGGATCTGAAACATCAATGCCCAATTCCCTCGCCTGCAATACGGCAGGCATAAGAATCTCAATTTCTTCACGTCCAAAATGCCCCTGTTCGCCGGCATGAGGATTGAGTCCACACATGCCAAGTCGCGGTTGATTGATGCCAAAACGTTGTTGTAAATCAGTATGCGTAATCTCAATACAACGTAAACTCTGCTCAATGGATAAACTGGCAGGAACTTCGCTAATCGCCATATGTGTGGTCAATAAAGCAACACGCAATGCCTTCGATGCAAGCATCATCACAATGTCGCAATCTTTTCCTAAATGCTCTCCTGCCAAATGCGCCAAAAACTCGGTGTGACCTGGAAAGTTAAAACCCGCATCACGCAACACCGCTTTTTCAATAGGCCCTGTAACATGCGCAGCCGCTTCACCACGCATACATGCTAATGCAGCAGCTTCAATACAAGCAATCACAGCATGCGCAGTCTGCGGCAAAGGCTTACCCGCAATCGGAGCCACTGTTTCTTTTTGTAGAGCTTGCAGAGGGTTCCAGCAATATAATACAGAAGAATCATCACCTTTCATGGCAAGCGAGCTAATCGTTTGGATGGGTGTATCAATAGCCAATTCTTTGGCTCGCAACTGCAACCATGCTGCTGGTGCAGCAATGCAACTGCCTGAAAATAATTCAGGCTCGGCTTGGTGCGCCAAAAGAACACAGTCCGAGCCAATGCCCGCTGGTTCACCCACAGTAATCAACATCGGCAACATTAGTGAGCCTTGGACGCACCTGCCTGTGGCGCTTTCATGCGTTCTAATTGTGGGCATGATTGTTTTGTGATGACCGACTTGGCTTTTAAAGAAGCCAACCAACGTGGCACCTGGGTTTGCATTTCTGCATTACTTAGAGCCTGCTTAATTTGACCTTGTCTTGCTTCAAAGCTATTCGGGTCAATATGGCGTTTCCCAATCACACGAATAATGTGCAAGCCAAAAGGCGAGGTCACCACACCACTCACCTCACCCACCTTTAAAGCAAACGCTGCTTTTTCAAAAGCAGGAACCATTTGTCCACGCTTAAACCAGCCCAAATCTCCACCCTTGATTGCACTCGGGCCTTGCGACATTTCTTTGGCACGTGTGGCAAAAGATTCATCATCAGCATTCTGCATATCACGTGCAATATTCTGGGCTCTATCCATAATTTTTGCGCGGATTGCCTCATCAGCACGTTCTGGCACTTTTAATAGAATATGACGCGCATGTATCTCATCATGACTTTCGCCAAGCTCTGGTTCCTTCCAACGCTCTTCTTGTACTTTTACAATATGAAAGCCAGCAGGAGAGCGAATGATATGCGTATAACCACCCACAGGTAGCTGAAACACTTCAGCAAAAGCTGGGGAAATACCACCTGGTGAGAACCAGCCCATATCACCACCCGAAGATGCATCGGGTGCTTGTGAATATAAGGTTACCGCATCAGTAAAACCTGCACCAGCAAGTAGTTTTGCGCGGATAGATTTAATATTTCTCTGCTTCGTTTGAACACTCGCTGCACCAGAGCCACTTGCCACCCCAATAAAGATTTGAGCCAATCGAATTTCTCGAACAGGCTTGGGGTTTGCCAAATATTTTCGATAGTATTCGCGCATTGCCTCATCACTAATTTTTAGTCGTCCGCGCACAGCAATATCAATTAATTTATTGTTCAGCATACGTTTTTCTAAATTTTCACGATAATCATCAAAGCTCACGCCCTGTGCTTTTAGAGCTTCTTTCAACTGCTTAACATCAAGACCATTGCTTTTCGCAACATTCTCAATAGCGCCATTTACTTCTGCGACTGCAACCTTAATACCTAATTTGTGCGCCTCATGCTTTTGCAGTTGCGCCATGATTTGTGTATCCAATGCACGCTGATAAAGCTGGCTATGATCCAATTGTGTCATGCCAGAGCGTTGTAATTGTTGGCGCAATACCCGCATACTGTTCTCAACATCATAACATGTAATAGCTTGACCACGAACAGTGGCGGCAATGGCATCCAATTCAATCGCGCCCACTTCGCTGGCATTGACTTCAAATTGAGCCAAGGGCATACGTAAAAACAACGCACAAAATAAAAATGTCATCCAAAAATAAGCAGAAAAACGCATGAAAACCCCAAAAAAAATATAAATATCACTTGTGGCTGTGATGAACCCAGCATGAAGCTTGTTTAGCCAAATAGCTACTAAGGAAATTCTGAATAAGTCTGTCTGAAGTAAATTATAATTTGTTCAGAGCTTCCTTAACTATCCCCGACGCTACCCAGCCCCTTGAAGCCGAGCAAGAAACGATAGCCCATATCCGATCTTCCCGTGCTTCCATTGTTCAAATTACGATAACCTTCCAGCTTAAAATCCCAGCAGCTTTGTTTATAGTGAACGCCCGCAGATGCCTGCTGTGTTAGCTTAATTCGCGCATCGTATATCATATGCCCAAAAGCCAACCAATGCTGTGCAACCTTCACATCAACCCCACCACGAATCAATTCAGTCGGTGTACTATAACTCGCATCTACCCGTTGCCAACGCACATTGAGCTGGTGCCCTTGTGCATGCTGTAAGCGCAAACCTGCCTGAGCAGTCCCCCACAATTTATTCACGGGATCATACTGACCACTGCCATCAATCGTGATGCCCTGCATCGGTGATACTATCAGCTCACCCACCACATTAGAAAATGGGCGTGTTTGCGCAGTTTGTAGACTTGCATCTACATTTTTACGTAATATATCATAAGCCACACCGACCCTTGCAGTCAGTAAGTTTAAGGCTACATCTGCAGGTTCCTGTTTATGTTGAAAACCAGTTTCAAGCATCAAACTAATGCGATTCATACGTTCAAAACGATCCAAACCAGTAAAGCGGTTGCCTTGCAATAAGTTGTTTAATGTCAACTGACTAAAACCAGAATCAAAGTTCGCCGCACCACTTTGATTCGGTGCGCTGGCAAAATCATAACGCAGAATTGGAGAGATACTGTGCCGCCAATGTTTATCATTGCTGATACGCTCAAACGCAGCGCGTGTTTCAAAGCTGCCGTCGTAAATAGTGCGCGTATTTTGCTGAGTAAGAGCCGGCGCTCCGTTTAACTGCCCATAACGCATATGGCGAAGACCCAGCTTAAATGTGCTGCTAACCGCGCCACCCTGCATACGCAAAGGAAGTTCTAACCATGGGTGTGCCGCCACACGCCAGCCATCCACACCAACCCGACGATCAAAACGTGTACTTTGTTGATCCAAATGCAGTCGAACATTGCCAATAGGCAAAGCATAGCGGCTTTCCAAGCGTGGTAATACTTGCAAGGTTGCATCATCATTGGGTTTGGTTAAATCCTGTTGATAGAGCGTGCTTAAGCGAATATCTCCCTGCTCACCCTGCCAGCCAAGACCAACATCACTGCTTAAATACCGCGTGGTATTAAGCGTGGAACTTAATGCAAAATCCGATAAAAAATTACGATCTGAAACATGGTTAATATTGGCATTAAATTGCCAATCATCAAACAACCTACGCTCAATATCCGTTTGCACATGTTGCCGATAACCTTGTGTTAACGTATCACGAAGCCCTGCCCACTGAATTTTTTCACTACCCTGCGCAGACACATGGCGAAGCTCAACTTCCCCCATCAAACCACGTGCCGTCATCCAGCGAGGCGTGATGGTTGCATCCCAATTTTTGCTTGGAGCCCAGAAGTAGGGCAGCGCATACTCTGTGCCGCGACTGCGACTGCTCGYAAAATCTGGCAATAAAAAACCAGATTTTCGGCGCAATGAATGTTGCCAATAAGGTGTATAAAACACAGGCACACCCGCAACGTCAAAACGAGCTCCTTGCGCAGTTACCAAACCTTCTTCTTGATCAACTTCAATATGATCTGCATACAAACGCCATGCTTCGGCATCTGGTGGACACGTACTAAAACTGATGTTATCAGCATTAAATTTCAGCTCACTCAGACGGCGAAGCGACTCTGCCTGCAACCTTTCACCATCAGGAAGCACCAAACTTGCCTGCTTAAACTCACCCGTTTTATTCTCTGTATGAAAGCTGGCCGACTCGGCTTTAATATGTGCTCTGGAAGATAATATTTCGATATGTCCAGCAGCCTGAATATGCTTGTTTTCAACATCATAACGAACCTCATCGGCTTTCAATGTTTCACCCTGACGTTTAATTTCCACATTACCCTTGGCAATGACCACGCCATGTTCATCACGAACCATGGTATCGGCAGCCAAATCAATACCCTCTGCCTCAGCCAAGCAAGGTACAAACAACATGCCCAACAGTGCACAATAAACCCTATATTTTATCATCAAAGAGGTTTTCGAGCCATACCAAGATAGTTCACCGAGAGATCCGACGATAAAGAGAATTTATCACCCAACAACGCATAGGATATACCACATATATCTTGAATCTCCAAGCCAGCCTGATTCAATGCGGCATGCATTTCTGATGGACGAATAAATTTCGCGTATTCATGTGTGCCTTTGGGCAACCAGCCCATAACATACTCCGCTCCAATGATGGCTTTCAGATAGGATATTGGTGTGCGATTTAATGTCGCGAAAAAGAACAAACCGCCTGGTTTAATCATGGCTGCACAGGCTGCAACAGTACGTGGCACATCAGGCACATGCTCAAGCACTTCCAAGCAAGTAACCGCATCATATTGGCTATCATGCTCTTGCGCCCATGTCTCTGCATCACTTTCAACATACTCAAGCACTACACCACTTTGCTCAGCATGGGTACGCGCCACACCCAATGCTTTGGGAGAGCGATCCAAGCCTGTCACTTTTGCGCCGCGCTGCGCCATAGTCTCAGCTAAAAGTCCGCCACCACAGCCAACATCCAAMACYTGYTTGCCTTGCAAACTTAAAGCTTCATCAATGTAATCCAATCGCAAGGGATTGATACGGTGCAATGGTTTGAAACGCCCATCTGCATCCCACCACTCAGCGGCAATGGCTTCAAATTTGGCRATTTCTTCGGGATCATAATGCTTATCGGTCATATTGCGAAGGCTGCTATTGCTATGGGCTTTAGGCAAGCCTGATATTATCAATCATAGCCGTTAAACTTCTTGAATATGATCTATCCATGCCTCTTCAGGCACATCATTTTCAGAAACACAACGTCCACGCATAGAAATACCTGCTTGATGCACGCTTTCCACATCACCTGATAACAACGGGTGCCATGGCAAAAGTGGTTTATTCTCAAAGCGTAAACGGTATGCACATGTTGCATGAGGCTCCCCCAACTATAGTTTTAGTTAGATTGCCAAAAGCATTCATAAACCTACTTTACAGCACAATCCTCCCTTAAAGCCATCATTTCACCATCAAAAAGGTGCTTCTAAGCTATAAAAATGCTATCTTTTAAGCTACAAACCATTGTATTGACTCATTTAGCGTGGTTCGACCCGACTTCCATCTCTTTTCTGATTTTCTACAATTACTGAACCACAACACACTACATCTTGCTGTCATATAACTRCCTTGAACCTGTCACATTACGCCGATAGCCTGTTAAAAAGGGGCATAGATTTACCTCCCCTAATACTATAAATAACAGGAAGGGCATCATGAATAACTATCTGAAAATCATATCATCCATTGCACTCGCATTGTTGGCTGCGTGTGGCAATAGCACTACAAATTCAGTCCCCATAACCAGTCCAACAGGTACCCCTACGGTCTCAGCTGTTACATTCTCCAATACCCTTGCACCCACAGACCAGTATGCACAAGGTGACCCTAATGCAACCTATAATATGTCTGTGCCATATACGACATCCGTTGCAACCGTAACATTGAGTGATGGCACAAGTGCAAGCTATCCCTTGGAACATAAAATGTTATTCCGCTCTGATGATGTCATTCAAACGGGGCCGCATGCAGGGGAGTATTATGGTGGCATCGTTAACGCAACTGGAACTCCAGTGCTCGACCCTGTCGCTGCAAACAATCCGTTTTATACAACCGTGACAAACAAAGCCGTGGCAGCAGGTTTGGCTATAGCAAACAAGGATCAATTGGTTGCAGATACCCCAGATGGCTCTGCTTTGATTCAAATTGCTGGAGCACCAAGCTCTGCAACAACCGCAGACTTATCTTATTTGACTCACTTTGAATATGTCACTTGGGATGGTAATCGAGCTAGCCAATATGGTAAAAACCCGATGTTTATTGGTAATAGCATATTATCACAAGATTTGACAACAGGGCTGCTTACCATAAAAAGCTTTGATAAAGTTACTTTTAGTGCTGAAAAAGGGCTATGGATTCCATGTGCTGCATCTAAGTCGCCTTGGAACACCTTTATTGGCTCAGAAGAATATGAAGCTGACCAATACAACTTTGATATGCATAGCATAGACCCAGTCGCCAATCCTTTGGATTTTTCTAACGGCAACTTATATCAAGCCTTTAGAAATAAATTCGGTGCAACCACAGCTCG
>NVTQ01000100.1 GCA_002401635.1 Pseudomonadota bacterium | reverse complement strand
GGAGTGAATCATGTTTGATCGTTTAAGTGAAAAAATAGGTGGTATTGCCAATAAATTACGTGGTGTTGCACGTATTAGTGAAGCTGATCTGGATGCGACATTGCGTGAGATGCGCATGGCATTGCTGGAAGCGGATGTGGCATTACCTGTAGTGAGACATTTGATGGAAGAGGCACGGGAACGTGCTTTGGGTGGGGATGTTGCCAAGAGCCTGAATCCAGGTCAGGTCATTGTTAAAATTCTTAATGATGTGTTGGCGGATGTATTGGGTGGTCAGCGCCGTGACTTGGATTTATCGAAGATTCCATCAGTTATTTTATTGTGTGGTTTACAAGGTGCAGGTAAAACGACCACAGCAGGTAAACTGGCGCGTTTATTAACCTCTCAAGGTAAAAAAGTAGCTTTGACCAGCGTCGATGTCACGCGTCCTGCGGCACGTGAACAATTGCAGATTTTAGCTGGGCAAGTGGATGTTCCTTATCTTGTCGGTGAAGGCAACTCAGCTGCCGTGATGGCAAAATCAGCCTTGCAGTTGGCAAGAACGGGTGGCCATCATATTTTGATTCTTGATACAGCGGGTCGTCAGGTTGTGGATGATGATTTGATGCTTGAAATCAAAGCTGTTGCGGATGCTGTGCAGGCGACAGAGCGACTGTTGGTATTGGATTCCATGACAGGACAAACGGCCTTGCAAATTGCCGAGCAGTTCCATGCTACGGTGACATTATCAGGTTGTGTGTTAACCAAAACTGATGCTGATGTGCGTGGTGGTGCRGCACTRTCTGTGGCGCATAGTACAGGTGTGCCAGTACGTTATGTTGGTACGGGTGAAAAGATTGATGCCTTTGAATTATTTGATCCTCAGCGCATGGCAGGACGTATTTTAGGGCAGGGTGATGTTGTTGGTCTGGTTGAAAAGATTCAGGCAAATGTTGATCAGGCAAGTGCAGAAAAACTGGCGCAAAAGGTTAAGAAAGGCTCGTTTGATTTGATGGACTTTGCTGATCAATTGGGGCAGATGCAGAATATGGGTGGTATGGCGAGCATGTTGAAGATGTTGCCAGGTGTAAATTTACCAAAAGAAGCATTGTCACAAGTCGATGATAAACCTATGAAACGCATGCAAGCCATGGTTTATTCAATGACGGGCAAAGAGCGGCAATATCCTCGACTTATTAATGGTAGCCGGAAAAAACGTATTGCAGCGGGTTCTGGAACAAGTGTGCCTGAGTTAAATAAGATGCTTAAGCAGTTTTCCCAAATGCAAAAAATGATGAAAAAAATGAAGGGTGGCAAAGGTAAACGCATGATGTCGCAAATGATGGGGCAGTTTGGTGGTATGGGTGGCGGCATGGGTGGCGGCATGGGTGGAATGGGCGGTATGCCGAAGATGTAACGCCACATTGCTTTTTTGATGTAAAATTAAATTAAAATGATGACTTTTAAAGGCTTCCAGTTATAGTGCGCGCCTGATTTTGGAGGTTTTGAACTATGGCAACAGTGATTCGCTTGCAACGTGGTGGACGTAAGAAACGCCCGTTTTATGCAGTAGTAGTAATGGATGAACGCAAACGTCGTGACGGCGCATTTATCGAAAAGTTAGGCTACTACGATCCTTGCAAGGAACCAGAAGTAATTGAGTTGGATCTTGAGCGTGTAAAAGCATGGACTGATTTGGGCGCACAGCCTTCAGATCGTGTTGCAAGCTTGATTGCCAAGACTTCTGCTAAGGCATCTGCGTAACTATTCTTGGATAAAGGCGTGATGATTTTTTATAAAACTACGTCTTTCTTCATAGCATGACTGATACATTAATTTGTGTGGGTACCATTCTAGGCGTGCATGGTCTAAAAGGTACACTCACTGTTTATTCGGATACCCGGCCTGCCTCTGGCATCGCTGGGTATTCTTGTTGGCATTTGGGCATGACTGCGGATGCCGCCAAGGCATACACGGTTGGTCGCTGCTGGCAGCATGGCAACAAAGGTATGCTGGCTGAACTTGAAGGCGTTACAAGTCGTGCGCAAGCAGAACAACTTAAGAAAATAAAAATTTGGGTTTCCGCTGATGAGATAGACGTGGATGACGATGAATATTTATGGGAAGAGCTGGTTGGTTGCGATGTGTATGTTGATAATCGTTTGATAGGCTCTGTTTTGGCACTGGAAGAATATGGTGCACAGGATATTTTGGTAGTAAAAGCGCCCAAAGATGCAGCCGTACAAGGCGAGTGGATGCTTCCCTTTACAGAAGAGGTGATTCAATTGGTGGATATGCAAGAGCGCCGCGTTGATGCCTGTTTACTCGATGGGATGGATGCATGTTTCACGCCCAAATCTTAACCTTATTCCCAGAGTTTTTTGATTCCCCACTAAGCTGTTCGATTCCCAAACGCGCCATTGCGGCGAAGCTTGCCAAAGTCGATTGTATTCAATTACGCGATTTTACCACGGATAAACATCGAACCATCGATGATAAGCCGTATGGTGGTGGTCCTGGTATGTTGATGAAAGCCGAACCTGTGGTTGCTGCGATTCGTGAAGCACGCAAGCGTGACCCGCAAACCCATGTGGTCATGCTTACGCCTTCTGGTACACGTTTTGACCAGAAAAAAGCCCTTGAATATGTTGAAAAAAGACACTTAACCCTGCTTTGTGGTCGTTATGAAGGCTTTGATGAGCGTATTTGCGATGAGGTTGATGAGCAACTATCATTGGGAGACTATGTGTTATCGGGTGGTGAGCCTGCGGCTTTGTCTGTGCTGGATGCGGTGATTCGTTTGCTTCCAGGTGTGCTGGGTTCAGCGGAATCAGCGGTATTGGATTCATTTACGGAAGAAGGCATGTTGGATTGGCCGCATTATACCCGCCCAGAGGTTTTTGAAGGCAAACGTGTTCCAGATGTATTGCTTAGTGGCGATCATGCAAAAATAGAGGCGTGGCGCAAAGAACAGGCCGCATCGCGATCTAAATTATGGTGTAGAGCTGGTAAAGCATAGAAACCAACGGTTGAGTCAGATAATGAGGGTATATAAATGAGAAATTTACTTGCTTTTTTATTTATTTTTTGGAGTTGGATGCTGCCTTCTTATGCGGCAACGGAAACTATAGGTGTCTATTTCATGCCGCTGCATGAGGCTGCGCAAGCGGTAAAAACACAGCTTTCCAGTGAAGGGAAAGTGATAGAAATTAATTCAAAACGCATGTTGTTGATTGATGATAAAGCGGCATACATTAAAAAAGCCAAGAGCCTATTAAAAAAACTTGATCGACCTGCTGCTCAATTAACCGTTCAGCTAAAAATAGAGAATATGTCGAGCTTGCAAGAGAGCTCTGTTGCGGGCTCTATTTCAATGTCGCCATTGTCAGGCGGATGGGTTCAGTTGGCTGTAGGGCAGAAATCACAGCGTGTCTCCAATCGTAGTAGCTATCAGCTGCGGGTTAGCGCAAATCAGCCTGGTCGCATTGAAACGGGCACTATTCAGAGCTTTAGCCGTGAAACACGTCGCTGGTTAAGTGCTTATGGGGTGGTTGAAGAACGCAGTATTGCATTGATTCCGATTACGGCAGGTTTTTATGTTCGAGCCAGGTTGGTAGGTAATGGTTTGGTGCATGTGCGTATTATTCCTTGGATGAAACGTGCAACGCACTCAGGTTTGAATGATAATCAGGATGTATTGGTAGGTCTTGGTGCGAATGTAACGCCTGCAATTCCAGACTCTTATTTGCGATACAATAGTAATCCGAAACCCAAAAGGAATCGYGGTGAGATAAGTATAGCTGGCGCGGCAACAGAGCTTACGATTGCCTTGGGAGAAGAGGTGAGTATCGCTGCGGTTGATCATGAAGCAGAGCAGTTGGGGAAAGTGCTACTTGGTAGGTATTCTAATATTGGCAAACGTCAGTTTGTTATACGGTTGAAGGTATCCGATTAATTGAATGGGCAGTTGTGGTTGGCAGAAAATTTACAACCTTGAAAATACTCTAGTGAGGGGTTGTTTTTGTGAGTCGCTTCACAAGCATCTAAAGAAGCAAGTAAATCAGTCATTACTTCAGAGTGGAAAGGCTTGGTAAGAGTATAACATAAATGTTTTTTGACATGTTGAATGTGTTCATTATTTATATGCCCTGTTATAAGGACAATTTTTTGTAAAGGGTGTATTTTACGAATCTCAAACACCAAATCATAACCCGTCATACCAGACATGGAAACATCGCTTAATATTGCAGTAGGTTTCTCATAATCAGGCGCGTGGACAAAATGAAGATAATCTTCGCCAGACTCAAAACTGCAAGAGAGAAARCCTGCATCATCAATAATAGCTTCAAGAAATTCACGAAGCACGGGATCGTCGTCAATAATATGATACATAGTATCGCGGTTTATAGCGGCAAYAGAATTAAATAACAATCTTTTTATGGTTATTTTTTTATGAGTGTGTCGATGTCTTTATTGGTGAGCTGTTGACTCAGTGATGCTAATGCCTTTTGTGTTTGTGCAAGCTCTTTTAATAATTCATCGCGACTGGGTGGGGTGCGCATTTTATTGAGTTGTTCCTGCTTAGCTTCATCCAGATTGTTGATAACCACGGCAATGAATAAATTGATAATCACAAAGGTTCCGAGAATGACAAAAGAGACAAAGTAAATCCAATTGTATGGGTTAAGTTGCATGGCGGTGTACATGACATCTGTCCAGTCTTCTAAGGTGACAATGCGGAATAGGGTGAGCAGTGAAATGCCCAAGTTGCGCCAATGCTCTGGATCATGTTCGTGAAATAACTGTTGCCCTGCGACAGCGTAGATATAAAAAATAACACTCATCAGAAGCATGACATTTGCCATGCTGGGAATAGAGCGCATAAGTGTRGARACAATCAGWCGTAATTCAGGGATGGCTGAAATAAGACGAAGTACACGTAGTAGGCGTGCTAGACGCGCAATCATGGCAAACTCACCTGTGCTGGGTAGCAGTGCCAATACAATAATAGTGAAATCAAAGACATTCCAACCCTTGCCGAAATAGCCGCCAAGTTTGGGTGCTACGGCATATATTTTCAGTGCGGCTTCGATGATGAAAATAGCAAGCACCATTTGGTTGCCGAGGTGTATCCAATCGCCATATATGCTCATGATTTCTGTTGATGTTTCCAAGCCAATAAGCACGGCACTTATAAGGATAACCGCGATGATAAACTGCTCGAAAAAGCTGTGTTGGACAATCCGTTGGACTAATTTTTGCATGTTTTTGTACTCTCTTTATTTGGGCTGGTGGTGTGCTTTGATTGTGGGACATGTTGCTGTGGAGGCTGTGAGTTGCAAGTTTTGTGAGGTTTATATTTATAAAGGGGTTGAAAGTGATATGGACGATACCTATACAGCCGATAACCCATTGATGGAGGATTGTTGTGAGCAGCAAGAATAAGAAACAAGACATCGAAGACCAAGAAGTAAATGATAGTGAAACCAGTCAAGATAACGAACTTGAAGAGACCACGCTTGAGGATGATGTGCTAACTGTCGATGAAGAGGGTGAACCTATTGATCCGATGCAGGCACTGGAAAATGAAGTGGCTGAACTCAATGATAAACTGCTTCGCCAACATGCTGAAATGGATAATTTGCGCAAACGTACAGCCCGTGAAGTGGTAGATGCACGTAAGTTTGCAGTTGAAAAGTTTGCAGTCGCGCTACTTGATGTAGTGGATAATCTTGAACGTGCATTGGATGTGGAAGAAGGTAAAGAAGATGCCTTGCGTGATGGTGTGCAGCGCACGCTGGATTCATGGCATGGCATGATGGGCAAATTTGATGTGGAACGCATTGAGGCTGTGGGTGAGCAGTTTGACCCGCACAAACACGAAGCATTATCAAAAATGCCATCGGATGAACCCGAAGGTACAGTGATTAATCAGCATTGTGCAGGTTATACATTGAATGGTCGTTTGATTCGCCCAGCTCAAGTATTGGTATCCAGCGGTAAATAAGTTTCAAAATGTCGTAGGGGTTGAATCAAGAAATGAGCACCCCCATACAAGCAGTAAGAAGAAATTAAAGTTTGAAGAAGTACAGGAGAGTAGAAAATGGCAAAAGTCATTGGTATTGATTTAGGAACAACCAATTCATGTGTATCTGTGATGGAAGGCGATACACACAAAGTGATTCCAAACAGCGAAGGCGATAATACAACCCCATCCGTGGTTGCATTTGCTGCTGATGAGCGTTTGGTTGGCGCTGCTGCGAAACGTCAGATGGTTACCAATCCAGATAACACTTTTTATGCGGTAAAACGTTTGATTGGTCGTAAATTTGATTCAAAAGAAACCAAACATCATCATGAGTTGGTATCTTATCCGATTGTTGCTGCTGATAATGGTGATGCTTGGGTTGAAGCTGATGGTAAGAAGATGAGCCCGCAGGAAATCTCTGCGATTACTTTGCAAAAAATGAAATCAACAGCCGAAGATTATTTGGGTGAAAAAGTCACCGATGCGGTGATTACAGTTCCTGCATATTTTAACGACTCACAACGCCAAGCAACCAAGGATGCGGGTGCGATTGCTGGTTTGAATGTATTGCGTATTGTCAACGAGCCAACGGCTGCGGCATTGGCGTATGGTTTGGATAAAACCGAAGAAAATCATTTGATTGCTGTTTACGATTTGGGTGGTGGTACGTTTGATGTATCTATCCTTGAAATTGGTGATGGCGTATTTGAAGTAAAAGCCACCAACGGTGATACTTTCTTGGGTGGTGAAGATTTTGACCAAGTGCTTATTAAATACTTGGCTGAAGAATTTAAGAAAGAAAATGGTGTGGATTTATTGAAAGATAAACTTGCTTTGCAGCGTTTAAGAGAAGCTGCTGAAAAAGCCAAGATTGAGCTTTCTTCTGCACAGCAAACGGAAGTAAACTTACCATTTATTACCGCTGATGCGTCAGGCCCTAAACATCTATTGGTGAAGGTTACCCGTGCCAAGTTTGAATCTTTGGTGGGTGAATTGGTTGAGCGTTCATTGGCTCCATGTAAACAAGCATTGAAAGATGCAGGTGTGAAGGCATCTGAAATCCATGATGTGGTATTGGTGGGTGGTCAAACACGTATGCCATTGGTTCAAGAAAAAGTAGAGGCATTCTTTGGCAGAGAACCACATAAAGGTGTGAATCCTGATGAAGTGGTAGCGATTGGTGCTGCTATTCAGGGCGCAATTTTGACAGGTGATGTAACCGATGTATTGCTATTGGATGTTACGCCATTGTCGTTGGGTATTGAAGTTGAAGGTGGTTTGTTCAATAAAATTATTGAGAAAAACACAACCATTCCAACGAAGAAATCACAGACTTATACCACTGCGGCAGACAATCAAACAGCGGTAACCATTAAAATTGCGCAGGGTGAACGTGAAATATTCTCTGCCAATAAAGAAATGGGTCTGTTTAACTTGGAAGGCATTGCACCAGCATCACGCGGTATGCCACAAATTGAAGTGACCTTCGATATTGATGCCAATGGTATTATTCATGTGCATGCCAAAGAT
>NVTQ01000099.1 GCA_002401635.1 Pseudomonadota bacterium | reverse complement strand
TTTGGGCTCACATTCGTGTAAAAACTTACACCAAACACTATTCAAATAATCATTTCTTGTTAATATTTATAATCATTTTAGTTTCTGAGGAGAGTCTACTTACCATCAACCTTGGGAAGCTCTGAACAAGTCATGAATTTGCATCTTGTGTCCAGAATATCCAAACTCTGCGTTGTAAATCTTTGCAATAGCAGTGCTATTACATACGATTCACGCCTCGCCTAAAAGCGCCTACTTTTGGTGATTTTGAATACTCTGAATCACAATCTTCTTCTTCCAGACTTATTCAGAGCTTCCCTTGTTTTATTTGCGGTGTTTGCCATGCTTGAGTTGCCAAGGAGATAAGTATGCCCACTGAAGTATTGATTCAAAATGTATCAAGCCAATGTATTCCCAATTTGGTGGCGGCAGAAACCTTCCAGCCCAAGCGTATGATCTGGGTTTATACCGATGAAAGTCAAAATACCTTGCAGCAATTGCAACAAAGCACGCAACATATCACCAACCAGCAAGAGATTTGGCATGTGCAGGCGCGTGATAGTGAATTGATGCAGCAGCGTTTGAAGGCTTGCTTTGCAGCTTTAAGCTTGCAAGGGAAACTTGTCTTTCACCTCACATGTGGAACCAAGGGCATGGCATTACAAGGGCTGATGCAGCTTGCGATGTACAAACAAAAGCATGGTGCAGATGTATCGGCCGTGGTGATGAATCCGAAGACTCAGCAATTTGATATGCTATTTCCCCAAGCTGGCAATGCCATTCAAGCCTGTGCGCAATTACGTTTTAAGCATATTCTTGCTGTGCATGGTTCAGAACGGCATAAACATTCTGGTCGTGATATGCAACGTTTAAAAAAATATGATGCGCCTTTATCTGCATTGCGAAACTTGCATAAGCCAATGATGCAGGCCATGCAAGGGCGTACGGTGTGTTCTATTGATGAGTCAGCAGATAAAGGCTTCTATTTGCGTGGCGGGCATGATTTGCCCAAGGTTGTGCAACAGGGCTTGGCTCTGGCACAAGATTGCGGTGCAATTCAGCATTTGCATATGACGAACACACATTTTTCATTTCAATCACAAGCCTGCGATAATCCTATTGCCTATATTCGTAATACTTGGATGGAAGATTGGGTGGGTGCTGTGCTTGCTAAGCATGATGATGGGCAGTGGCATGGTGGCTATAGCAGCGTAAAAGTAAGCATTAAAACTGCTGATGACTATCAAGAGTTTGATTTCTTGGGCGCGCGGAAAAATCATTTGGTTTATTGGTCGTGTAAAAATATGAATGAAGTGAAAACACCGCAATTGTTTGAAATTGATGCGCTTCGTGATGAAGTGGGTGGTCGAGATTTTCATGTTGCAGGCTTATTGCATACCGCAGTAATCAAGCAGGGACTACACATCAAAGCCAAACGATTGGGCTTAAAAACACTGCAAGTTACCGTGCCTGATGCAGAAGAGCGTCTGCTGGCTATGAGCTGCTTATGACACAGCACATACAAGCTGCCTTACCGATAAAAGCATTAACATTTTCATTTATATGTCCTCATGATTGGGATAAAAATGCTTTGCAGTTGGCTTATCGTTTGCGTGGTGTCTTGGGCTTGGCTTTGAAGCAAGCATGCTGCTTTTTTGATGCGAAAAGCACAGTATGTGAGGGCTGCGATAAACGCGCGCATTGCCATTATGGGCAACAATTTGAAACACCAAAAAATATTTATGCCGATGGCTTTGGTAATATGCCATCACTCCCCCACGCATGGCGATTATCTGTTGATATTGTGGGGGTTCGTGTTCAAGCCAGTTTAACCCTTGCGGGTATGGGGCTGGCTTATGAAGCATCATGGAAAGCAGTGGTGGAGTGCTTGCCATTCCAAATCACATGGCAAACAACATCCAACAAACAGGTAGGTGTGCAAAATACTTGGATGAGTTGCACGCCACTGCGCTTAAAGCTTAAGGGCAAGGTGCCCAATAGTGAACGTGAACTGGCTGCCGCGATTGCCAATAGCATTGTTTCTAAATCGCGAATGCTGGCTGCTTGGCACGGCTTGGATGCGCCACAAGATTTNCTGCCTGAGCCCAAATGCCATGATATGCAATGGTGTGATAGCTCGCGCTATGCTTTTCGCACCCAAGAGATGCAAAGCATGGGCGGCTGGTTATGCCGTATTGAATGGGCGGATGATATACCAGCATCATGGCTGCCCTGGTTGCAATTGGCATATGTGCTTGGTGTGGGCAAACAAACATCCTTTGGCTTGGGGCGATTTTCGTAACCTCACAAGCTTGTGAACACAGATAGATATTTTTTCTTCGTCATGGTTCGTGCGGTGCTGAACAAAGCGGCACATCAACAATCAATCGGAGGAAAATCGAATGTTTTATATGTTTCAACGTGGAGTAAAATTGCTGGCAGTTGTATGTTTGCTTGCATTATTTTCAGGCTGTGCAGCAACACAAACGGCTATTTCAAAACGCAACTTGGATGTGCAAAGTAAAATGAGCGCAACTGTTTTTTTGGATCCAGTAGCTGAAAGTAAACGTACAGTGTTTGTGCAGGTTCGTAATACATCAGATAAAGACATCAACGTCTCTAAGGCAATTCGCCAAGCCATTGCAAGCCATGGTTATAAAATAGTTAGCAATCCAAAACATGCACATTATATGCTGCAAGCATCTATTTTACAGGTAGCTCAAATGAGCCCATCTGCTGCACAAAACGCATTGGCTGGTGGTTATGGTGGTGCTTTGGATGGTGCCGTTGTTGGCGCTTCTCTGGCAGCGATGAGCAACAACACATCATCATCAGCCTATGGTGGCTTYGGTTTGCTTGGTGCCGTGATTGGCACAGTCGCCAATGCTGCGGTAAAAGATGTCACATTTACCATGATTACAGATTTACAAATATCTGAGCGTGCTGCGAAAGGTGTGGTGGTTCATCAGCAAACGGGCAGTGATATGTCGCAAGGCACATCAACACATGTAAGCCAACAATCATCCAGCAAATCATCATGGAAACGCTATCGTACGCGTATTGTATCCACTGCCAATCAGGTGAATTTGAAATTTGATGATGCCAAAGAACGTTTGGCAAGTGGCTTGGCACGAACCGTATCCGGTGTGTTTTAGTCTGCTTTGCCTGCGAAAGAGGGTGGCATATGTTTTCCACCCTCTTTTGAGTTTGTGTTGCAAGACATGCTGCATTGTTGTTTACGCGTGAATCGTTAGCTTCAAGCGCATGAATCCGTTATTAGAAAGTATCACTTCACCACTGCCTTTATTTGATAAAATACTTCCCGAACATGTCTTGCCTGCGTTGGATGATGTGTTGCAAAAGCAGCGCGAATCGTTGCAAACGCTTACAGCACAAGAAAAACCGAACTGGCAAACGCTGATTGAACCACTTGAAGAAATGGATGAAGAATTATCCCGTGTCTGGGGACCTGTCACCCACTTAAATGCTGTTTGTGATTCGGAAGATTTACGCAAAGTTTATCAAGAAGGCGTACAGAAAACTTCCGCATGGTTTACCGAGCTGGCTCAAAATGAGGCTTTGTATGCAGGACTTAAATATGTCGAAAGCCATCAATCGGATTCACTCAACAACGAACAAAAAGAATTGTTACGCCAAAACATCCGTGATTTCAAACTTTCTGGCGCGGAACTGACGGGTGATGCCAAAAAACGGTTTAAAGAAGTCCGTTTGCGCTTATCCGAACTCGCGACAAGCTTTGAGCAGCATGTATTGGATGCGACACGTGCTTTTACATTAACCATCAGCAACGAAGGTGACTTGGCAGGACTTCCTGATTCAGCCCGTGAATCCGCCGCGCAACGTGCCAAGGAAGTTGATAAAGAAGGCTGGTTGTTTACCCTCGATATGCCATCGTATTTACCCATGATGCAATACAGTGAAAAGGCAGAGCTGCGCGAAAAAATGTATCGGGCTTATTGCACCCGTGCGACATCAGGAAACTTGGATAATAGTCCTGTTATTGATGAACTATTGGCTCTACGTCAAGAAATCGCCCAATTGCTGAGCTTTGAGCATTATGGTGATTATTCAATTGCTACCAAAATGGCTGATAATGGTGCTGAAGTCACAACATTTTTGCGTGAATTGGCAGCAAAGAGCCGAAACATGGCAAAACAAGAGGTTCAAGAATTACGCAACTTTGCCAAAGAACATTTGGGTATTGATGATTTACAGGCTTGGGACATTCCTTTTGTTTCGGAAAAACTACGCATCCATACCTATGCCATCTCTCAAGAAGAATTAAAGCCATATTTCCCCGAAGCCAATGTTGTAGCGGGCATGTTTACGCTGGTTGAAAAGATGTACGGCATTCAAATTCGTGAGGGCAATGCCAAGCTTTGGCATAAACATGCAAAGTATTTTGAAATCTTTGATACTGCGAACAAAAAAATCGCTGCTTTTTACGTTGATCCTTATGCCCGCGCCCACAAACGTGGTGGTGCGTGGATGGATGAATGCTTGGTGCGTTGGCAAAAGCCCGATGGTGATTTGCAATTGCCTGTTGCTTATTTGGTGTGTAATTTTGGTGCCCCTATTGGTGATAAACCTGCCCTTTGGACACATGATGAAGTGATGACGTTATTCCACGAATTTGGTCATGGTTTGCATCATATGTTAACCGAAGTGAAAACGCGTGGTGTATCGGGTATCAATGGTGTGCCATGGGATGCTGTGGAATTGCCCAGCCAATTTATGGAAAATTTCTGCTGGGAGCGTGAAGTTCTCGATTTATTCGCCAAACATTATGAAACCGGTGCAACGATTCCCGAAGATATGTTTCAGCGCATGACTGCGGCAAAGAATTTTCAATCGGGCATGCAGATGTTGCGTCAAATTGAGTTTTCTTTGTTTGATTTTCTTTTGCATAGCGAATGCCAGTCCAATGGCGAACAATCTGTACAAGGTTTACTCGATCAAGTACGTCAGGAAATTTCTGTTATTACTCCGCCTTCTTTTAATAAGTTTCAAAATAGCTTTTCGCATATTTTCGCAGGTGGTTATGGCGCAGGCTATTACAGTTACAAATGGGCAGAAGTACTTTCTGCTGATGCTTATGCTGCCTTTGAAGAGGAAGGTATTAGTAGTCTGAGCACCGCTGCACGTTTTCGCAAAGAAATATTATCCATCGGTGGTAGCAAAGATATTATGGATGGTTTTATTGCATTTCGTGGTCGCAAACCCAATGTTGATGCGCTGTTAAAACATTCTGGTATTACATCATGAAAACACTGTTATTGCTTCGTCACGCCAAAGCCGAGTGGGGTAGTTTTAATCAGCCTGATGCAGAGCGTGCTTTGAGTGAACGCGGCGAAAGACAAGCCCATGATATTGCCAGTAAAATGAAATCCGAAGGTTTAACACCCGATTTCATTCTAAGCAGTCGTGCCAAACGCACTGAAATGACCACACAAATTTTAATCGCGGGCATGGATTGCGACATGCAACAAGTACAATGGTGTGATGACTTATATCTTGCCGAAGCTGGCGCACTATTGAATGCCGTGCGGCAAGCTAATGATACTGTGCAAATACTTGCCTTGGTTGTGCATAATCCAGGGGTTTCTGAATTAGCCCAGTATTTGTTAAACGAAGCAGTACATGAAATGTCCACAGCTACCGTTGTTGCCATCACATGGGATATTGAACACTGGTCGGACATTTCAGAAGGCACAGGTGCCTTGCGCGCCTATCTTCGTCCTTAAGCCCCTAAAATATCAAGCAATCAGTAAACGTGGAGTTTTTTTATGACACAAACGACAGTTGAAATTGGCACGCCTTTATCCCCCACTGCTACCCGTGTGCTGCTGCTTGGCTCTGGTGAATTGGGCAAAGAGCTCGTGATTGAATTGCAGCGTTTGGGTGTTGAAACCATTGCGGTGGATAGTTATGCCAATGCTCCAGCCATGCAAGTAGCCCATCGCTCGCATATATTGGATATGCTTGATGGTCATGCATTGCGCGCCTTGATTGAAACAGAGCAACCCCATTTGATTGTCCCAGAAGTCGAAGCCATTGCCACCGATACTCTGGCAGAGCTTGAGGATGAAGGGTTTAACGTCATTCCAACTGCGCGTGCCACCCAATTGACCATGAACCGTGAAGGCATTCGTCGTCTTGCTGCTGAAGACTTGGAACTTAGCACATCGCCTTATCAATTTGCCGCAACAAACCATGAATTTCATGCTGCTATTGAAAGCATTGGTATGCCCTGCGTGGTCAAGCCCATTATGAGTTCATCAGGCAAAGGGCAGTCCATTGTCCGAAATACATCCGACATTGAAAAGGCTTGGAAATATGCCCAAGAAGGCGGGCGCGCAGGCAAAGGCAAAGTGATTGTCGAAGGTTTTGTTGATTTTGATTATGAAATCACCCTGCTCACTATTCGTCACCGTGATGGCACATCATTTTGTTTGCCTATTGGGCACTTACAAGTCGATGGTGATTACCGTGAATCATGGCAACCACAAGCCATGTCCGATGCCGCCCTTAGCAATGCCCAACATATTGCTAGTAAAGTAACTGATGCATTGGGTGGTTATGGCCTATTTGGTGTTGAAATGTTTATCAAAGGTAATGAAGCAATTTTCAGCGAAGTTTCACCACGTCCACACGATACAGGTCTGGTCACCCTTATTTCACAAGACCTATCCGAATTCGCCCTACATGCCCGCGCGATTTTAGGTTTGCCCATTCCAAATATTGCACAACATGGCGCAGCAGCCTCATGTCCGACTGTGATTGAAGGCGATTCCACACAAGTCAGCTTTGGCAATTTAGCCGAAGTATTAGCAGAGCCAGACACCCAACTTCGCCTGTTCGGAAAACCCGAAGTTCACGGCAAACGCCGCATGGCAGTCACCTTGGCACGCGGTAAAAATATCGAGCAAGCCCGAGAAAAAGCCAAGTCTGCTGCACAGGCATTGGATATTATTTTATAACATTTGTTACCAAAAGTAGATATTTCATTCTATCTTCATCTTTCGCTTTGTATGTTATCTTTTCTCTTAGAGAAAAACAGAAAAGGAGTCGTATAATGAAACTTACTCAATATAAAAAAGTAATCGGGCTAGTGCTAGCAGCAGCATTTGCTTCTGCGGTCACAGTTGGTACGGCTACGGCTTCACCGCATGACGGAGAGAAAAGCAAGAAAGGTCATCATTTTAAAATGATCGATACCAATGGCGATGGAAAAATTAGCAACGAAGAGCATGCCATCGCAGCGGCCAAGCGTTTTTCTAAAATGGATATGAATGGTGATGGTTTTGTAAGCAAAAAAGAAATGCGGAAGCACCATAAAAAGATGAAAGAGAAGCATAAAAAGTCATGCAATAAGTCATAAGACTTTTTGCTTTGTCAGAACGGTTTATACGGCGGCTGGTGAAGCCGCCGTGTTTACCAATACTTTACTCAAGTAGCATATTCACAAAATAATCATTTTTTGCTGCCTAATTAGAGCTTCCACAGAAACTCGATATTTTTTTATTTTTTCACCAGAGAGACACAGAGAAAAACCAAGTGTGGCGGACTCCTTTCCCTGTCTAGCTGCGCCGTAACGTCAGCTATGAAAAGGAAAAGCGCAGTAACACGCGCCCT
>NVTQ01000098.1 GCA_002401635.1 Pseudomonadota bacterium | reverse complement strand
TTGCAAGGGATGCAGCAAACCAATGGCATTGGAGCCGCCGCCGACACAAGCCACGGCAACATCAGGAAGTCTGCCCGCTTGTTCTAAACATTGGGCACGTGCTTCTTGACCAATCACGGTATGAAACTGACGAACCATCAATGGAAATGGGTGTGGCCCTGCGGCTGTGCCAAAGATGTAATAGGTATCTTCACAACTTGCGACCCAAACGCGCAAGGCTTCATTGACGGCATCTTTGAGTGTTGCAGTTCCCGAATCCACAGGCACGACATTTGCGCCTAAGAGTTTCATGCGAAAAACATTCGGAGCCTGACGGCGAATATCTTCGCGCCCCATATAAATATCACACTGCATATTAAACATCGCAGCAACGGTGGCTGTAGCGACACCGTGTTGACCTGCACCTGTTTCAGCAATGACTTTCTTTTTGCCCATGCGTCGAGCCAATAAAGCCTGACCAATGGTGTTGTTCACTTTGTGTGCGCCAGTATGATTTAAATCTTCACGTTTCAAATAAATCTGCGCACCACCGACTTCAGCAGTGAGATGTTTGGCATGGTAAAGCGGGGTTGCCCGACCGACATAGTTTTTTAACAAATCCAAGCGTTCGGCATGGAATTCAGGGTCAGCCCATGCTTCGGTAAAGGCCTGTTCAATTTCTTGTAGAGGTTGCATAAGTGTTTCTGCAGCAAAGCGACCACCAAACAGTGTGCCATTAGCTTCAAAGTGACCGCCTGCATCAGGAGCATGTTTGATGTTTAAATCGTATATAAAATCTGTTGTCATGCGCCCTATATTCCCTTATCTATTGCCTGCACAGCAGTTACAAAGTCGTGCATTTTAGCATCATCTTTAATGCCAGGTGCAGTTTCTAGCCCCGAAGATACATCCAGTGCAAACCATTGGCGATGAGAAAGTGCATTTTCTACATTTGTAATATTTAACCCTCCCGCCAATATCAATGGTTGATCATGTGTAAAATTATGCAGCAACGACCAGTCAAAACTGTGACCTGTACCACCATAAACACCTTTTGGTGCTTTGGTGTCCAATAAAATGGGGCATGTATACTGTTTGGTTCGCTCAAGATCTTCTGCGGAGCTTACAGCAATGGCTTTGATGACCCGTCTGCTTTGTGCCTGACAAAATTCAGGGCTTTCATTGCCATGCAGTTGCACAACACCGAGGGGGCAACAACCTAACACTTCATCAATAAAATATTGTTCGGGATTCACAAAAAGTCCCACAGCAGATACAAAGGGAGGAAGCTCGCGAATGATTGCGGCAGCTTTCATGGGTTCAATGTAACGCGGAGATTTTTTATAAAAGACAAAGCCTACAGCGTCCACGCCCAACGCTGATGCAGCAAGGGCATCCTCTAAGCGTGTGATGCCGCAAACTTTAATGCGTGTGCGAATAGCTGAATTCATATACGAAGCTAATCATAAATAGTGATAAATGGCTACTTTTGCAATGGATTTCGCTGCCAAACTTCAAAATGATAGTTGTGCGGATTTTTTTCATCTGCTTGATGGGATTCATGTTGAACACGTTGCCAAAGTCCCAAGTCGTATGTGGGAAACCAAGTATCACCTTCAAAACGCGCGTCAATATGGGTAATGTATAATTGATCGGCTTGCGGTAGCAGCAGTGTATAAATTTCAGCGCCACCAATCACCATGATTTCATTGGCATCGGGCACGGCGGCTTTGGCCTCATCCAGTGACTGCACAACGATACAACCTTCAATGGTTAACGTTTTTTGTCGGCTCAATATGATATTTATGCGTTTGGGTAAAGGTTTGCCAATGGACTCAAAGGTTTTTCGACCCATTAAAATGGGTTTTCCCATGGTTTGTTTGCGAAACCATTGCATATCAGCGGGTAAATGCCATGGCAAAGCGTCGTGATTGCCAATCAATCGATTGCGATCCATTGCCCAGATGAGTGATAATTTCATATTAAGGTGGTCTCCTGAAAGCTTACATTCCCTCTTACTTGCATAAGTTATAGGGCAACAAACCGATAAATAAAGACATTGGTGTCAATTATGCTCAATGCCATGGTGCGAGAYGGGAAATCTTGGAGTCCAGTCTTGGAGGTGAAATTAACTTGAAAAATTGGACCTTGTGCCATAGTCACGCCTTAGTTTATTTGTCCTTTTAAAAAAGCTTTGTTACCAGATGGCATTTTAATTTTTAACCAGCCTGCTTTATTAGAGGGTGATACATCAAGTTTTGCTCCTGGTATAAACCAACCCACTTTTGGTGATGTGACGGTTGGTTTAACACGAATATAATGGTATTTTTTAAAATTAAACTTTTCAGAATGTTTCACGCGTAATGCGTTTGTTTGAATGCCCTCAAAAATAGCGCTTTCTACAGATTTCTGCCTACTCATACCTTTATAAACGCGCCCTGAAATAGTTGTTAAACGATTTGTCTCCCGTATCAATTTTAAACTTCCTGATAGTTTATTGTTGGAGAACTCGAGGGTATAACCATCATCAACAGGCTCAATCAGGGTGGCGGATAAATCCATGCCATCCAATGTTTTTTGTGTAGCAACAAGAATTTTACGCATTGAAAATGGCAAACTTTTCTTCTCTGCTGTAAAAACATACAAAGCGCCATCCACTGCCGCACCACCCACGGCTGCAATAACAGTGCAACCAGATAAGATGCTTAATGAAAGACAKACAACTATTATKCGCCCCATCGTTTTGCCTCCGTATTATCKACATGCAGRTGATCCAAAACGCGTGAYACCATRAAATCAAYCARCTCCGAGATACTYTYAGGRCGATGATAAAAACCTGGCATTGCGGGRATKAWATCGACACCCAAACGGGYTAATTTTAGCATRTGTTCCAAGTGAATGGCGGAYAATGGTGTTTCTCKYGGCATGAGAATGAGTTGYTTGCGCTCTTTAATCATAACATCGGCAGCACGYTCAATYAATTGATCAGACATACCATTGGCGATRCYWGCYAATGTTCCCATGGAGCATGGRATSACMACCATYTGTTGRATATTACTRGAGCCTGATGCTGCGGGTGAGAACCAGTCGTRTTTATCATARCAGCGTAGCTTATYGGCATCGCARYYCRCGTGTTGGGCTAATAGTGTAGCCGTTTCAGCAGCGGATTCGGGYAATMRTAMATCACACTCTTGTTTTAAYACRATTTTTGCAGCATCTGATAACAATACATGCAAAAATATATCAGCCGCTGCAAGCTTCTCGATGAGACGCAGACCATAAGCCGCACCCGATGCCCCAGTCATGGCAACAATGATTTGTTTTTGTTTGATAGAATCACCCATTACATGCTAAAACTTTCACCCAGATACAAACGTCGTGCATCAGGGTGTTCAATAATTTCATCGGCAGTGCCTTGCACCAGAATCTCACCCGCACTCATCAAGTAGGCACGGTCACAAATGGATAAAGTATCGCGCACATTATGATCGGTAATTAAAATGCCAATGCCTTTATCGCGTAATTCGGCGATAATGCTTTGAATATCTTCAACGGCAATCGGATCCACGCCAGCAAAGGGCTCATCCAACAATAAAAACCTAGGTTTGGTCACCAGCGCGCGGGCGATTTCAGTGCGTCGGCGTTGCCCGCCAGAAAGCGTGTAAGCTTTTTGATGTTGCACCCCTTCAATACCCAAATCCACCAGCAAACCTTCCAGCTCTTCCTCAACCTGAATACTTGGCAGATTTAATGTTTCAAAGATTGCCAAGAGGTTTTCACGTACGGTTAATTTTCGAAAAATACTGGCTTCTTGGGGTAAATAACCAATACCACGGCGTGCGCGCAAATGCATGGGCAATGACGTAATATCTTCGCTATCAATGGTCACGCGCCCTTCATCGGCAGGAACAAGCCCGCAGACCATGTAAAAACTGGTCGTCTTGCCTGCACCATTGGGACCAAGTACGCCGACACATTCGCCTGAATATACATCCAAGCTCACGGAATGAACCACCGTTTTCCCACCATAACGCTTGCATAAATGCTCTGCTGAAAGGTGATGAACACTCTGAGTCATGGTTTTTTGCCTACAGAATCTTCTGATTCGATACGCATGCGTACACGTCCACCATTGCCTTGCATGACCTGTGTATGCTCTGTTTTTATATTGTGAATGATTTTTTCACCACGAATAACCCCATCACTATCTTCTACGCTAGCTTTACCAACAAGGATGAGGAGTTCATCTTTTTTGTTGTAAGTCGCATGCTTGGCTGCGCCGCGTTTGTCTCCTTGCTGCATACGCACACGCCCGAAAGCTTCAGCACGTTGTAATTCATTATTTTGATAATAAGCCAGTAAACGATCACAGCGTAAATCAAAATTACCGCGCACCAAATGTACGCCACCTTTAAATTCTGCCTGACTATGCAGGTGATCCACGGTCACCTGTTCGGATTCGATGGTTACGGCATCACCTGCCCATGCGATACCTGTTAACAAGCATAACCATAAGGTTAGTAATACTTTCATTGCAAACCTCCCAATCGTTCTGCTTGTGAATCTTTCACCCATACATCATGTGCAACGTATAATATTTGCGTTTTCCTATTGGCTTTTAAACCACGCCCTTTGAATGTTGTATGTTGCCCCGTGGCAGTAAAGGCATTGGGTACAATAACTTCATTGTGTGTGCTGTCAAAATACAACGCATCCGAAACCAATAGCCAATCACGGTATGTTACATTGACATGACCTTTAAAATGAATATTACGCTTTAATGGTTCAAACCATGCTTGATCGCCATGCACGGTAATCACCTCATTGTTTTCTGTGAACAGCTCTAAAACAGGCGTAGCGAGTAACATGGTATTCTCATGTTGTTTGGCGGACTCTGCTTTTAAACGCCAAATGATTTTCTCGCCTTTGCGCTCAACAATTAAGGGTTTTTCAACGCGTGTTGATGCCGCTTCACCTGTATCTGCGACTTTTTCAGGAAGTTTTGCTGCATCATTATGTGACCACATAAGCCCCGCAGCCAGAACCACACTACCCACAGACAGTATAAGGCAAGCCCATTTGAGGTAACGCCACTGCCATGCTTGCATGGGTGATTACCAACCGCTCTCTTGTGGCGATACACCATAGGCGCTGCCCATGACATCTTCCCATGCATCATTGGCAATAATAAGCCCCTCGCAGGCTTGGCGCACCGCACCATAACCACCGTTATAGCTTGAAATCCAATCTACTTTAGAGCGAACGCCTTGATGTGCATCGCTGGGAGCCATGCTTAGACGACACACATTCATGGCAGGTAAATCAATCACATCATCACCCATATAAGCACAATCGGATGCTTGGATGCCCGCCTTTTCACACAATGTCGCAATGCCATCGGCTTTTCTTAAACTACCTTGAATAAGGTGCTTGATACCCAATTCTTTAGCGCGATGTTCAACAACCTTGGATGTGCGCCCTGTCAAAATAGCCACTTCAATACCCATGCGTTGCAATAGTTTGATGCCATGCCCATCACGCACATTAAAGGCTTTGATTTGCTCGCATTCATCGGTGAGAAAAATTTGTCCAGCCGTTAATACCCCATCCACATCCAAAACCAGCATGCGAATATTTTTGGCTAAGTGCATCGGAAATGATTGATATGTATTTTTCATGCTACACCTGCCTTAAGCAAATCATGCAAATGGACAATGCCCAGCCATTTACCATTATCAATCACAAACAACGTGGTTACTTGATACGACTCCATCATACGTACTGCTTCGCTGGCCAAGTGTGTGCTCTCAATGCTGCGCGGGTTTGCATGCCCCAAATTGCCTACATCCGCCTGTAAATCCACCTCGCCAGMCNNTCCAWRRTGCGKCGTAAATCACCATCGGTAATACATGCCACTAATTTCCCGTCTTGCTGTATGCCTGTAACACCCAAACGATACTGACTCATCACCATAATCGCTTCTTTTAAGTTGGCGGTTGCTTGTACAACGGGCAAATCATCACCTTTATGCATGACATCAGCKACCGTCATCAGTTTGCGTCCCAAACTTCCCGCAGGATGCACACGCGCAAAGTCTTCTTCYCTAAAACCACGCTGCTTTAACACCACAACGGCAAGCGCATCACCCAAAGCCAGTGTGGCTGTAGTCGATGCAGTGGGTGCTAAATTCATCGGGCATGCTTCTACTTTGACAGGTACTTCCAGAACCATGTCAGCAAAGGTTGCCAGAGTGGATGTTGGTTTGCCTGTCATGGCAATCACTGCCGCGCCCAAGCGTTTAATCGTAGGCAATAAACCACAGACTTCATCGGTTTCACCACTGTGTGATAATGCCAAGACAGCATCATCGCTGGTAATCATGCCCAAGTCGCCATGCTGGGCTTCGGCGGCATGAACAAAAAAAGCAGGTGTGCCAGTCGATGCAAAGGTCGCGGCAATTTTACGTGCAATAATCCCTGATTTCCCCATGCCGATAACAACCAAGCGACCTTTTAAGTTTAAAATGCAGTCCACGGCAGCAACAAAGTCACCATTTAATGCTTGTTTTTGCGCTTGCAGACCTTGGATTTCAATGTCGAGGACCGTTTTGGCTTGTTCTAGCCATAATTCTGTATTCATGGTTAACCCCATTTGGATTGTCGTGCAGCAATTTTTAGGTTGTTTTGTAAGCTATCAGCATGGCGTTTGAAGCTGGCTATTTCAGATCTGGGCACAGGTTTTGCAGGTGTGTGTTTGACACGCAAAGGATTCATAGCTCGCCCGCGCACACGAAATTCAAAGTGCAAGTGTGGCCCTGTCGCCAAGCCTGACATGCCTACATAACCAATGATTTGACCTTGCTTTACATGCACACCTTTATGAATGCCGCGTCCAAATTTACTCAAATGCCCATAACGTGTGTGATGATTGCGGTTGGTATGGCGAATTTCAACCAAGCGCCCATAACCACCTTTCCAGCTAGAAAAGACAATGCGCCCATCACCAAGTGCATAAATAGGTGTTCCTGTTCGTGCTGCATAATCCACACCTTTATGGGCGCGTGTATAACCCAGAACAGGGTGCTTTCGTGCTGATCTAAAACGTGAAGAAATACGAGAATATTTTACAGGAGCTTTTAAATATGATTTGCGAAGACAAATTGCATTGGTGCAACAAGATGTGTTTTTATTCTCGGGGAGTATTCTGGATAATATTCGCTTGGGAAACTCGCAAATGGGACAAGAGGAGATAGAGTCTATTTCCCAAGCGGTCAGTTCGCATAACTTCATCAGCAATCTTCCATTCAAATATGAACAGGAGTTAAATGAGGGTGATGTCTCCTCAGGGCAAAGGCAGTTGTTGTCTTTTGCCAGAGCACTTGCTGCTGAACCAAAGATACTGGTGCTTGATGAGGCAACTTCTAATGTTGATTTGGAAACGGAGCGTCAAATTCAGAATGGAATTAAAGAAATGACACGCGGAAGAACGAGCATTATAATTGCTCATCGGTTATCGACATTAATGCATGTTGATAAAGTTATGGTTTTAAGAGAAGGAGAAGTCGTAGAATTTGGCAAGCGCAAAGAACTTCTGCAACGAAAAGGGATTTTCTACAAGCTCTGACAATCGCAGATAAGATTAGAGCAATCCAAGGTGGGAAGGTAAGCTATTTCTACTTGAA
>NVTQ01000097.1 GCA_002401635.1 Pseudomonadota bacterium | reverse complement strand
GAGAGGGAGTTTAGTCCCTTCTCCCACTTGAGGGGAGAAGGTTAGGATGAGGGGTGATATGGGTAAAGAATAGCGAAAATCAATGGCTGAATGACTATATCAACAGCGTTGCTATTGCTTGCAATTCCCGCCTTGGTTTTAGCGATTTTGAATCTCATGGTTTGTTATCCAGGATTAATCAGCGCTTCTCTAACCAACAATCTGGAATATCTAATGCCGTACATATATCTCGCATCGCTTTCTTCGCTGATGACGGGCTATGATAAATGCCTGCTCGAACACGATACATCTTCTTCTCTCCAACCCATGCATGTGCGACAAAGGGCTGAAAATGATGATAGCGATCAATCGATTCAACCATTTCTTGCGCATTGCTTATATGTTGAAATGAAGCGATGTTTACGACCCAGCCATCCCCTATTTTTGAATCAGAGAAAGAATTTTCCACACCCATTTTCGCTTGCAAATGATGCGCGTGCACCACGCTCCCTTCCTCTAAAATAAGCCATGGCGCGGCTTTATCACGCCGAAATAAATATAACTCTTTGTGCCCACGAGTCGTATAATTGCTTGATTGATATGCTTGCTCAAATGAGACAATCACCCCATTGCCTTGAGAAAGGTTATCAGACTGTATTTTCATGTCCGTAATTTGAATGTGAATATACGCCTTCTTCTGATTGATGCGCTTTTTATACTGAGACCATGATTGATAATCGTATTTTTCTGTTTGAAATTCAGCATCATAATGGCTCATATACGCCTTATGATTGCGTGACTGCCAAGCTTCCAGCCAGCCTTGAACGGCAATTTTAACAGACTCTCGAACATCATCTGTTAACACAACAACCTGTTTTTCTTGAACTGGAATCGGAGCCTTATCGATCCGCATAAATGCTTGCAAACGTTTGTCTGCCTCACGTAATGCGGGCGTTAGTTCAGCATTCCCCAATTTCTTAATACCATCATATGCCGCATGCGCATAATTGCCTGCCCGCAGCGCAGCAGCAAGTGATTTTCGGCGAAATGCCTCGCCTTTTATCAAGGCCGCCAAAGGATTGCTCTGAACCACGTCATGACTCAGCCATGCAAGTGCAGCATCGACTTGATGACGCTCAAGCTCCAACGTCGCGAGCAGGACTTCTCTATCACCCTTTATCAAGGCCAACACTTTTTCATTCTTATTCAATTTCAGCAAATCATACGCGGCTTGTTTGCTGATATATTCAGCTGCTGCATTTAGGCTATATGCAGGAGCAAGTGCCATAAAAAACATTAACAGTGCAATGCATTTTAATAGCATGGCATGCATTAATTCACCACCTGACCATCTGCTTTAGATGCTTCGTCACTGTAAGAAAAGTTGGAAAAAGCACCCATATTTCGATCAATTTCGTCAAACAACGGGTAAGCCGCTAACGTTTCCTCTTTGGGAATATTATAACGCAGCCAATGTATCAAATCCGTCCACATTTTAGATGTTTGCTTCTGACTCGGCATAATACCCGCATACGGCAACTCTACGGTAATAACAGGAATCTTGTGCTGAATGCCCGCTGAATTGCCCAATGAACCTGGGTAAACACCAATAAGCCGAAGATGAAGTTGCCCCAATTGCCTTGGTCCGACTGGTGGTCCATCAAAATCAAGCACACCATACGGTGCATGCACCGATACAATCGCATCGGGCTTGAAGCGTTTAATTTCATCATAAAGCCAGCGCGATTCAGGCTCACTCAAAGGCTCTAAACCAGGATAACGGCGAGGATCATGATGTGTTTTTTGCCAATAACGTGTTGTGGCCTCATGCCAGTTTGGTGTCGGCATATTACGATTAAGATCAACACCATTGGCATTTAAACGTGCTGATTTTTTTTGCAGCAGCCCATCAGGATTCACCAACGGCGCAACATGCCAATGAAACAAGCCTGAATGATAAACATCCAATATTTTCATCCACTTAAACACAATGCTGACCGCAGCATATTCATCGCCATGCGTACCGCCAATCAACAAAACACGACCTATTGGTTTGCGTCTTTCAAGCAACGGTGGGTATTCTTTCAATAAAATAGCCTGACCATTCACCGACCGTGCACCTGTATCTTGCAGTTGACTATGCAAGCAGCGTGTTACACTTACGCTACCTAGTTTATGCCCAATACGTTGACATTCCTCTTGAACAGCCGTTGAAACCGCGCCATTCGCTGCATGACTTACACTTATACCCGCCAGAAAACTTAGCAGCAGTACACATGCATGTATAAGCCTCTTAGAGCTTGGAAACATCAGCAAGCTGCAAAAATAAAACGCGAATCTGCCCCAATAATGCCAAACGGTTTGCCTTCACCGCAGCATCATCTGCCATCACCATCACATCATCAAAGAAGCTATCCACAGGCTCCCGTAATGTTGCCAAAGCAGCCAACTGTGCTTCGGGTTCTGTTGGGAAGCTTGAGGAAACTTCATTTAATTTTTCAAACAGTGCTTTTTCAGCTTTTTCTTCAAACAAACCCTCATCCACATGCGCTGAAATATCGCCCGCTTTTTTGAGTATATTGGCAATACGCTTATTGGCTGCTGCAACAGCCTGCCCTGCTTCGGAATCGGCAAATTTGGTGAGTAGTTCAGCCACCGCAAGATGTTGATGCAATGGCAGTTCAACATTGGCACCCAATGCTGCATCCATCGCCGCACGCGTTACCATAAAACCATCTGCCAGACCCAATAAACGCTCATGGATAAAACCAGCCACCGCAGCTTGCGTTTCATTGCTAATAGCAATGGTCACACGCTGTTGGTTCCATTGTTTTGCAGCCTCTTTCAAAATTTCACTTAACGTTAAATTGACTGGGTTTTTCTTGTTTTCTAACAAATGAATCAACGCAATCGCAGCCCTACGCAAAGCGAATGGATCGGCACTTGCTGTTGGAATTTTACCCAAATGAAAGTAACCCAACAGTTTATCGGCCCGTTCAATCACACCAATCGCACATGCAATTGGACTTACTGGCACAGCATCATCCGCACCGATAGGTGCATAATGCTCAGCAATCGCCTGTGCAACCTCATCGCTCTCACCATCCATCTTGGCATAAATGCCGCCCATATAACCCTGCAATTCAGGAAACTCATTCACCAAACCTGTGGTTAAATCCGATTTACATAAATATGCTGCGCGCTGTGCCGCATTGGCATCCACTCCGAGTTTATGCGCATTATCCAAGACAAACCCGCGCAACCTACGCACTTGATCTCCCAACATGCCCAATCCATCTTGAAATACGATTTCAGATAACTTTTCAACACGTGCTTCTAGTGTTTCTTTCGGGTCGCGTTCAAAGAAGAACATCGCATCAGCCAAGCGTGCATTAACAACACGTTCGTTGCCATGTGCTACAATGGCAGGATTTTTGGACTTGATATTGGCAACAGCAAAAAATACATTCGATGTATTGCCAGCCTTATCTTGCGTTGAAAAACAACGTTGATGATGTTTCAGCTCGATGCGACTGACTTCAATCGGAAGTTTTAAGAACTCATCCAAATAATGCCCCGTAATCACATGCGGCCATTCGGTTAAGTCTGTCACTTCTTCAACCAAATCATTATCTTCAACAAGGGTTACACCTGCATCACCACAAGCCGCTTCCAAGCCTTTAAAAACACTGGATTTTCTCACGTCTCGATTCGCAATAACCATGCGCTCTTCAAGCCATTCAAATGGCTTTTCCACACTAATTTCACCCTTGGCATTGTTTGCCATGCGATGACCATATGAGTCTTTGCCCGCTTTAATACCTGCAAATTCAAAGGGAATTATCTCATCACCCAAACGCGCTACAATCCAGCGAATTGGGCGAATAAATGCATCCGAACGATTCTCTCCATCTTGCCATTGCATCTGTTTCGGGCTTGGCAAGCCACGCAAAATCACGGGCATAGCTTCGGCAATAATATCGGCAACTTTCCTGCCTTTTACAGTGATGGTGGCTTTCATATATTTGGCTTTGCCATCACCTTTATCGGCAAACTCAAAGTCGCTGACACTCAATCCAGATTTACGCGCAAAACCTTCCGCTGCTTTGCTTGGCTCGCCATCTTTCAAAGCTACATTTTCAGGCGGTCCCCAAATCACTTGCTCGCGATCTTCCTGCATCACTTGGCATGACGCAATATGAATCAACAAACGACGTGGTGTTACGCCCAGTTTTAATTCAGACACTTCAATATTTGCATCACTTAATACTTTGCTCAATGCAGTTTTAAGCGCATTGCCCATACGCGGCGCAACACCTGCTGGGATTTCCTCTACTCCAATTTCAATCAATAACGGTTGTTTGTCACTCATGATTCCACCCCCGCATAACCTTGTGCAACAGTTCGCGATAGTCCGCGCACTCGCCCAATAAAGCGCTGCCTTTCAGCCACAGAAATTGCCCCACGCGCATCCAGCAAGTTAAACGCATGGGAAGCTTTGATGACTTCTTCATAGGCAGGTAAGAAAAGGTTGTTTTCAGCTAATTCTTTACAATCACCTTCAGCTTGGTCAAATTGTTGCTGCAAAAATTCAATATTGGCATGTTCAAAGTTGTAAGCTGAAAACTCTTGTTCATTACGCAAAAACACTTCGCCATACGTCACTTTTTTACCATCAGGCTGCTCGACCCAAACAAGATCATATACATTTTCAACACCTTGGATATACATCGCCAAACGCTCAAGACCATACGTTATTTCACCTGGTGTACGGCTTAACTCAACACCACCTACCTGCTGAAAATAGGTAAATTGCGTCACTTCCATGCCGTCAAGCCACACTTCCCAGCCTAAACCCCAAGCACCCAAGGTTGGTGATTCCCAATCATCCTCTACAAAACGAATATCATGCACATCCGTATCAATGCCAATTTCACGTAACGATGCCAAATACAAATCCAAAATATCTTCGGGGGCAGGTTTTAAAATCACCTGAAACTGGTAATAATGTTGTAAACGGTTGGGATTTTCGCCATAACGCCCATCRGTYGGACGGCGGCATGGTTGCACATAAGCAGCCCGCCAATCTTTATCATCCAATACCCGCATAAACGTTGCTGGGTGAAAGGTGCCCGCWCCCATTGAACTGTCATAAGGCTGTTGCACAACACAGCCCTGCTTTGCCCAGAACTGTTGCAGTGTCATAATCAAATCTTGAAATGTTAACACGAAGTGTCTCCCAACGTTGAAAAGTGCGGCAAACCTATGTTGCAAAGGCTAGAATGTCATGGTGATGTGTGTCACGGATAGAAATCATGTGCCATATACGCTGTTGCACGCACTAATTCTCGGAGGTTCTCATGGCTAATCTGGATATAAAATGGTTGGAAAAGCATATTTTTGCGCGTGCTTTATCTAACAGTGAGCAAGGTATATTGCTCGAGATTATTGAGCTTAAAACCTACCAACAAAGCGACACGCTGATTGCTGAAGGCGATGCATCTCAAGGTTTGTTTTTGCTGCATTCWGGAACMGTTAGTTTRCAGTATGARAARCATGGTCAGGCAGTGCGTATTGCCAAACTGGAAGCCGGTGCGCAACTCGGAGATATGGCATTTTTCAATCATGACGTTGCCAGCGCAACGGTGAAAGCACTTGAAACATGCGAAGTCTACATATTACCAGAAAAAGGCATGGAACATCTCATGCAGCACTACAAAGACCTTAGCCATGACTTGATGCTAAATACCATTCGTAATTTGGGTGCMGCATTAAAAAAYATGAACGGYTKTAATGCCTTTGCACAGCAATATATTCAAGGYGGCACACGTTAAAACAGAAAGCCTTTGGAAAAATRRSYGTYAYCCATGTACCATTGCAAATCTGTACAAGAAACCAAAGTGTTGGCGCAACTGTTCAGCATGCTTATAAACACTAAGTAACTGTTCAGATTGCCGCTGATTTGTCCGAGGGCAAGGCGAAAAAGCGCCGCTTACTACTGTAAGTGAGTATTTTTCAACGCCGGCATCGGGCGAATCAGTGGTGAGCTGAATAGTTGCGCGCTGACTTTGTTTCTGGAGGCACTATGACACAACAACATTGGCAAGCGGAACCATGGTGGCTGGCCATTCAAAATGCGCTAAAACCGAAGCTTTTGCTTACGATGTCCATCAGTGTGGTGGGTGCGGTTCTGATTTTCGGACTGTTATATACCCCTAGCGAACATCATACATTCACAGGAATTTTAACCTCTTTTATCGGTGTTTTGGGTTGTTTGTTATGGTTCTTATTTGGCTTAACTGCACTGGCACACCAGCTTTACCAAGGCATGCAATCTGAGCCTATACCCAACAGCGTTGAAGCTTTCCGCTTTGCTTGGGGGAAAACACGGACATTGATGCTCCTGCCAGCGTGGGGCGCAGCTTTATTATTGGCTTTGCTACTCGGTGAAATGCTGCTTTTATCACTGGCAAACATTCCTGCTCTAGGCTTAATTTGGCTATCGCTTCTAGCCGTGCCTCTCTTACTTTTAAACAGCATTGTTGCCGTAGCATTGCTCTTGGCATTGTTTAATATTGCCGCACGGGTCGTCTTGGCTGAAAGCAATGCCCAGCAGTTAAAAGATGAGTTATGGTTTTTAATAAAGCAACGCCTACCAACCTTATTGCTTTATAATTTGGGTGGTGTACTGGTTAGCTGTATCATTGCCATTGTGGTTCTTTCACCATTATGGCTGGGCGCACAAATAACCTTGGGACTGGTAGGTTACACAGCCAATGAAGCACTCATGCGTATCACCGATGCCATTGGCTTTTGGGGTAGTATTGCCCACCTACTGGCACTGATTATGTTTGGGCTATTATTGGCTGCCATCGCCAGTGTTCCTAGCATTGTTATCACACACATGACATTGCTCGTTCATCAAGAGTTGATGGTGGATACAGAGCTTGATTCAAATACCAGCGAAAGTAGCCAAGAAAATCCTGATGCAGAATAAACGACTGTGTTTTTTGACAATACCCAGCATGCCATCACCATGCGCCAACTTATGAGCCATTTCATAAGGGTTTACAGGAGTTAATGTTGGCACAAGATTTTGCAAATCGAACCCATTCACCAGCTATGCAGTCGCATGCACGCAGAAAGCATCGTYCTTCTAGCTTGCAACGTGCTTGGCATACCGTGCAACAAGCATTGGGTAAACTGTTTGTTATAAAAGCTTTATATATCCCCGTATTCGCAGGCATACTTTTATTACTGGCCATTACAACCATGTCGAGCTTAAGCGTCGATGCAAGCGTGCAGCTAACACACGAAGAATGGCTGCAGCCTGAAGAAAATACCTTACTTAGCCATGCCAACAGCCAACAAAAAATTRTCGTAAAAGCTGGCGATTCAGCTATTTCATCACTGAACACGTTGGGCTTTGGCTTTTCTGAAATTATGGCAATGCAGACTGCGGCAAAGAAAATTCACCCACTCAAGCGCATTCAAGCGGGTCATGCCTTTATTCGTCACGATATTGGCGAGGTCAGCCATGTTTATTACGAAATTAACGCAGGGCAAAAATTACATTTAAGCCGYACAGAAAAAAAATGGCATGCYACMTTGGAAAAAATGGCAGTCACRCACCGCCAAGTTTATGTCGAAGCAACGATTTCAGATAGTCTCTTTGTTGCTGCGTCCAAAGCAGGTTTGGATGATCGAACCACCATGAATTTGGTCGATGTGTTTGCATGGGACATTGATTTTGCACGTGATTTACGCAAAGGCGACTCATTCCAGGTGTTGTATGAAGAGCAGTACAATGACGCAGGAAAAATGATTGGCACCACCATTTTAAACGCCTCATTTATCAACCAAGGGCGCAACTATCATGCCATTCGTTACCAGCTGAAAAATGGCAGTGAGGGTTATTATTCACTGGATGGGAAAAGTCTTCGTAAATCATATTTAAAAGCACCTGTAAAATATTCTCGTATTTCTTCACGTTTTAGATCAGCACGAAAGCACCCTGTT
>NVTQ01000096.1 GCA_002401635.1 Pseudomonadota bacterium | reverse complement strand
TTAAAACGGGTGAAAAAGTGCTGATGGGAATGATCGTGTTCGGTGTGCTTGTTTCTGCTGTTTTTGCAGCGGTTCAATTGCTTGATGGCTTTTTGTTTTAAACAGGGTTACCAAATGAGACTAAGGAGTGTGTGATGGTTGAATGGAATGATGGTTGGACAATCTATATCTGGTTGATCAGTGGTGTGTGTATTTTGATTGCCGTAGTGATCGGTTTGCGTTGGGCAAGTCAAAATGAACAGTTTGATGAAGATATTAAATATCTTGTGTTTGATGACAATGATCGTGATAAAATGGATCCTGAAGAATTCAAGAAATATCAAATTGCTACTGCCAAACAGGAAGCCCGTCGTACAGAGCTTCTGAAAGAAAAGCATGAGGCTTCTCAGTCATAGATGCGTAAAGGTGATTGGTTAATTGCAGGGCTTCTTGGGCTCGTTGTTGTAGCTGCTATTGGAAAGGGTATTTATGATACCTACAATCCAATTGAGGATAAAGGCATTCCTTTTTATTCCTCGGCTAGTGAAGAGGTGCAGCATAAGGGTGCTGATTTGTACCGTGATATTGGTTGTCGGGACTGCCATACTATTTGGGGTATTAAAAACATTATGGAGACGGTGCCTGCACCAAGTTTGGATGGTATTGGCTCTCTGCGCACTGAAGCATGGTTGTATGACTATTTTTCATCTGAAAACCCACAAACTATTATTCCTACACGTTTAAAAGCGAAATATGGTATGCCTTCTTATGCATCATTACCAGAAAGTGAGCGGCGTTTGTTGGCACAATACTTTGCAGGTATGAAGGTTCAAGATTGGTATTTGCAAGAGGTTAAAGCCTCTGAATATAAAAAATTGACGGGTAACCCTTACCCTAAACAAGAGAAGTAAGCAAAACTGGGTGCTGTTTAATAAGTAGATTCATCCATTGTGGTGCAAGTCAATCTGCAACTTTCAAATGCTTGAATAATAAAATCAAGTGTTTGCGATTTTGCTATTTAAAAGTAAGAGGTTATACATGAGTTCTTTACCAGCACGGAAGGCTTTTCCTAAAGCGTGGGCTCCCAAATGGCAGCGTTTCTTTGTAGCTGTTTTTGTGAGTGCATTTTTCTTTAATATGGGGCATCTGCTTTTGGATGTTCATATAGAACTTTATTGGGGTATTTCGGATTATGATTTTTCATTCGTTTTATCCATGTTTTTGCTGCCTCTACTTACAGGTATTATTGTTGGTTTAATTTATGGCTGGGGTGGGAAATGGGTTGCACATTTTCCGCCGCTCTTTGTTTTGGCTATAGACTATTATATGACAGCGCAAGCTGGGGCTCCTGATGGTGCACGTTTGATACCGATGATGTGGTGGGGGTTCTTTGTTATTTTAAATATGGAGTTTTGCGCGGTTGGTGGCGTGATTGGCGAACTCTTGTTAAAGCGTTGGTATGGCACACTGGATATGCCTGGTACGGCAGAATATGCCCCTATGGATGCTGAACCCTTGCCGCAGGATAAGGATAAATAAAATAATGGAACGTAAACCTGTTTCAGTAAAAGAGAAAAAACGCCGTAAACGCTTTGCAATGGCTGTTTTTGTAACATGCATTGCAGCCGCAATGATTGGTGGTTCTTTGCATGTCATGGAATTGGGTTCAATGCGCATGGATGAAATGCGTGGCAAGGTTAGTTACGATATTTCCGAAGTGGAACAGCATATTCGTGCTGCGGGTGAAGATATCCGTATTCAGGAAAAACATGAGGCACGTCGTGGGGAAAAACAAGCTTATTCCGAAGCTGCTTTGAAGGACTTGCTAGCTCCAGATGTATGGCAGGAATTGAATAAAATGGTTCATATTCCTGCGGGCACTTTTGAAATGGGCACAAATGCGATCCGTAGTAATGAGGCAGACCGCCCAGCAAGAAGCATACACACGGATGACTTTTGGATTGATAAGTACCCTGTAACCAATGCTGAGTACGCACGATTTGTGTTTCAAAAGAATTATCGACCACCACTAAATTGGTTGGAAGGAAAAATTCCGACTGCTACAGAAGATCATCCAGTAGCACTTGTTTCTTGGTACAATGCTAAGGATTACTGTGCATGGGCAGGTAAACGTTTGCCTGAAGAGGTGGAATGGGAAAAGGCTGCGCGTGGCACAGATGCACGGCGTTGGCCTTGGGGTAATCAAATGGATGTGAGCCGTTTGAATACTTACTATCAGATTGGTCGCGCAACCTCTGTGCGTGAATTTGAGCATGGTGCAAGCCCTTATGGTGTCATGGACATGGCTGGAAATATCTCGGAATGGGTATTTGATGCGTATAAGCCCTATGCTGATGCAAATGGTAAAACGATTTCTTTTAAAGCACGTGAGAATCAATTTACTGAAGATACAGGAAGCGAGAATGTCGAGCGCAGTGTGTACCGTGTGATGCGCGGTGGTTCGTGGAAAAGTGATCCTTTTTCAACGGAGAGTTATCATCGCAATTATTCACTTCCCAATATGGCATCTGATTTCTATGGTTTCCGTTGTGCATCAACCAAAAAACCAAAAGGGGCAACAGAGTGAAATTATTACGTTTTGTTCAAAGTATATTTTTTGCAGTTAGCACACTATGTTGGTCGATGTCGGCTCAAGCCTCGGTGGATAGTTACCGCTATTTGCATGTAAATATTGATACACCTTGGGCAATATTCGTATTTATATTCTTTTTGGTATTTGCGCCAATGATCTTGCTTATTATTTTGCATTGGTGGAATGCCACAAAAAAGGATGAGGACGATGAATAAGCCTGTGCGATATTTCTTTTTGCTTGTTTTGATGGCAATGGGGACAATGTGTTCTTCAGTATATGCTGCGGGCGTGTCTGAAGCTGCCAGTATTCAACATTCATCAGAGGTTTTGCAGGAGTTTAATGAAGATAGTGAGTTAGCGCCTGAGCGTATGATAGAGACCAAGCGTAAGCATCAGATTCTATTTTTGATGGGTGGCTCGTTACTTATTTTGATTTTATTTGCCGCAGGTTTTGGTATTGCGATGGGCATCTTTGATAAAGATGTGTTTGTTTGGCATGTGTTATCAGCTGGTTTGGCAACAACTTTGGCGATTGCCCATGGGGTGGTCGCGTTTGTTTGGTTTTACCCCAGTTAGATTACTTTATAGGGCTAACGACGTTCTGCTTTTTGATGACCTTTGCGCATATATATCACAACCCAAACATCCATGATAAGTGCCGCCACAACACTGATCCATAACCATGGTTCGGCTATATCTATAAGGGCGCTAAGTTCTTTCATGCCTGTGCCTTTGGTGAAGTAAAACCAAAGATCGAAAATGATAACCAAGTGACCCGCAATGATAATTGTAAGTAGGACAATGATGACAATGCTACTTGTCAAAAATGAGGTGTTGGAGCGTTGACCTGGTCGGTATAACGCCATATTTATTCTTTAAATCCGAAGCGCTTAAGGTGTTTAACACGCAAAGCATCATCATAGTCGATAATGACTCCACGGGTATAGGCAGCACCAGATTCAACCTCTTTCACCTGCTCGACGTATTGCACACGATTGGGGTGTAGTAAATCCTTAATGGCGGGTGTGCCAAGCACAGTTTCAACATGAAATTTGGTATCGCCTTCTTGTATTAACCAGACATCATTTTTATTGAATACATTACCTTGGTGGGTGTCGCGGTGCATGCAGGCTGTGCTGCTGAGTGCGATCATTAGACATAATAGGGAGATTATTTTCATAAAGACACCTGTGGGCCACGATGACCGTTTTCAAGCAATTGGATGTAATCTGCAATGCCTTTTTCAAGGCTCCATTCAGGTTGCCAGTTTAGAATAGCCTTGGTTTCAGTTAAGTCTGCTTCAGTGTGCATTTGATAAAATGAAAATGGGTTATCAAAATATTCAATATCAAATTTTTCAYCCAATGCAATGCCAAGGTTTTCGACAATATCATTGAATGTGCGTGCTTTTCCTGAACCAACATTACATACACCMGACTGGGTTGCMGTTAGMCCTGCAAKATTGGCKKYMACAACATCACGGATATATACAAAATCACGCATTTGYTCGCCGTATTTAAATAGRCGYAAYTGYTCRCCTGCTTTGGCTTTATCRTACATTTGTAACATCATGGAGGCGGTTTTATTGCCATCGCGCTCATTTTTATGATGTTCACCACAGCCATAGACGTTAAAATAGCGTAGCCCAATAATGGGAGCGCTATGTTTGTCATACCAACGTTTGGCAATACGATCCATAAGTAGTTTGGAAAAACCATAAATGTTTTCAGGCTCTTCTCCCGAACCAATGTTATTCGGTGCAGCGGAATTACCATAAGTGCCAGCTGATGATGCGTAAATAACACGCGTGGAAGACTTGCAACTTGCTTCGAGAATTTTAACAAAAGCATTGGTATTCACTTCGACCATCAGACGCTGATCCATCACCGTTGTATCGGTAATAGCGGCTTCATGGTAAATAGCTGAATAACGCCCATCGGCGATTTCTTGTAATACGCCGGCATCGTCGCAATCGGCAGCRCGAACTTCACAATCAACRTGRATMAGRTTGCGCCAATCWCCYGAWGAAAAATCATCSACYACYAYCACTTCAGTGTTYGGGCGTTGRCTTAATGTTGCTGCGATATTGGAGCCGATAAAACCAGCGCCACCAGTAATRAGAATGYGTTCRGTCATGGGTTTAARTCTTRTCCTTTRTGGNAAGTANTTATTRTACTTCGCCTTTCCATTGTTTTTGTAAGCTATTCAAGGCATGTACAGTTGCTTCATTGCAAATAGCATAGCCCGCTTTGTCATTGACTGCCTGCATGATTTCAGCAGCGCTGCCTGTGCGTACAGCAGCTTCATTGAGTCCGACTTCAGCCAATAGGCGGGCAATCCAGCTTCCTAAGCCTGAAAGTTTGTTGATTTGCACAATGCGAATCAATGCATCACAGCGCTCTGGCGAGACTTGCTTGCCTGTAGCAAAAGATAATTCTTCAGGCGTATTATCAGGAAATGATTCAACAGGGCGACAGAGTAATTTAAAAATTACCCACTCGCTTTCAGCTAAGAAGTTTTTATTTGCATGTAATGGGAATGCGCCAGGCAAGGCTTGTACAGTGTTCATGTTTTGTATTCCTTAATCAACATAGGCCGTTGCGCCTGCGATATAGGCACCTTTGAGTGCCCATTTGCGTATTTTTGCACCAATTCGGTTGGAATTGGTCAGGTTCGCACGGCGAAGTTTTGCACCTGTTAAATCTGCGTTGAACAGGTCGCTRYTGCTTAAATCAGCACCGCGCAAGTCRGCTTTAGAAAAGTCACATTCGCGYAATTTRGCRCGRTTTARYTTGCTRTTGCGAAGGTTTGCACCCTTGAAATTACAAGCAGAAAAATTAGCTCGGCTAAAATCTTGGTCAGAAAGGTCTAGGCCTGAAAAATCTTCACCTTGAATGGCTTTGTTTTGTTTTACAGCTTGTAAAAGTTCCTCAAGTGTCATGCATGCCTCCCCACCATATATATTCCAAGCATGGCATGTTACGTTTTATCCTTGTAGGCGCAAGTTACAGTCTTTTTTACCCGTCCGCTGATGATTGTATTGTTTGCAACTGTTGCTGAATAACAGTGTTTAACTTGCTCATCGTGTATGGTTTTTCGAGAATAAAATCACTGGGATCAGGAAGACGTTCACCATTGAGTGTTGARTCYCTRTCATAACCAGTGACATAAATAATACGMGCATCAGSTTGTATGGCACGAATTTTCTCAACAGCSGCGACACCRCCCATRAYTGGCATSGTTATATCCATAAGYGTCAAAGCKATGTTTGCTTGATRCTSCTTAAATAARCTTACAGCYTYTTTGCCATTTTCAGCTTCRAGTGTTTTATAACCGAGCATTTCAAGCACTTCTTTTTGAGACTCCCGCAATTGCTTGTTATCATCAGCCAATAAGATTGTTTGCCCCACACCAACGGTTAAAGATCCTGATATAGTAAGTGATTGGTTTAAAATGCCATCGTGGCACACGGGAATATAAATCTGGAATCCTGTTCCGTGTCCTACTTTGCTTTGCACAGTGATTGTCCCAGCGTGGCTTTGAATAGCACCATAACACATGGATAAACCAAGCCCTGTACCTTTGCCAACCTCTTTGGTGGTAAAGAAAGGCTCAAATATTTTGTTAACGGCTTCAGAGGAGATGCCTTTACCATTATCGATAATGGTTATTTTTGCATATGCATTGGCGTTCATATCAGGGTTTAATGCTTGAAAGCGTTCGCTGGGTAAATACCTTGTTATTTTAACAGTAATCGTTGGTTTTTTCACTTCTTTTAAAGCATCACGCGCATTATTTAGCATATTCATCAGCACTTGCTGAATCTGTGTTTCATTGCCATGAATAGGTAGAGAGTCAGCCTCATTTTCAAGCTTTATATCAATTGTTTTTGAGATCGACACAACGGCTAATTTAAAGGCTTCATCTAAAAAGGGCACCAAATCAAAGTTTTGAAATTGTACACGATCCTGTCTGGCAAAGGTCAATAATTGCCGAATCATATCGGATGCACCCATCACCAGTTGCTCGACATCTTCTGAGCGGCGGAGGATTTCAGGATCTTCTTTTCCTTTTCTCTTGATCATGAATAAATTGGCATTAATGCCTGCCAACATATTATTGAAGTCATGGGCAATGCCGCCAACCAATGTKCCAAKGGTTTCCATYTTYTGAGMTTGATAAAAACGCTGTTCACTATCTTTGAGTGCCAGTGACGTTTCTTCATGGTTTTGTATTTCATGTTGTAGTTTTTTATTGGTTTCTTGTAAAGCGATAGTGCGCATTTGGACATTTTTTTCAAGGCTATCTTTTAAGTTTGTTAGGGCGATAAGATTTTCTTCATAACGAACATGCAAACGCTCAAACTGCACTTCAAATATTGCAGCAAATATTGCCGAAATGATATAGACTGCGGCAGAATAGATTAAACTTCCATCACTGTATGGCAGGGTATGAAAGCCAAGGAAGTGTGCGGAGACAGCAATGGACATTACAACGGCATAAGCCATGATCCAATACCATGCGCGAGGTAAACCCATTAATAAGACTGCTAAAAATGGGATAAGGAAACTCCAAGAACTACCACTGTTTGCAATACCACCATCTAAAAAAACAGCCAATAAAAGAAACATTGAAGTTATCAATAAAAGTTTTCTTTTAAGCGCCAAGGACATGTCATAATTGGCAATGCAGAAGCAACATATAAACAAGATCGTTGCAATGACTTCAGCAATAGCGAGTTCTATTCGACCATTTAAAAAATTGAATGTTGCAAATATCGCCACAGCTGGTGCAGACCAAACTGAAATAAAAGCGATGGTTTGACATTGCAAGTCATTGTTTTGAGATTTTCCAGTTGTATAACCAGTAAAAAGGTGTTTCATAATATATAAGCAGCCATCATTAACAAATACCTCACGATTGTTTTATTTAGTTATAGATGATGTTGGAAGTTCAGCAAGTTTTATGCCGAATGCGTTAAAGTGCTACAATATATGGTTGAAATATTTTCTTGCTTGTAGGATGGTTGTTTTTTATAGCTGGTGAAGTAAAGGAGTTGATAGTGAATGCATGGTTGTTAGCAAGCATTGTGAAAGTGGGCTTTTGGCTTATTAGGCTTTTGCCTGTTCGTCTGGCAGGGGCTTTGGGCGCAGGTTTTGGGCGTATAGCTTATTATATAATGCGAAGACATCGAACCATTGCTTTGACGAACTTAACCCGTGTTTATCCGCATGAAACGAGGCAATGGCGGAGTGAAACAGCCAGAGCTTCATTTGTAGAGTTGGGTCGCACATGTTTTGAATTTCCACATGTTTTCTTGCGCTCCAAAGAATTTTTGTTATCCCGTGTGGATATACAAGGTGAAGCGTGTTTGCAAGATGCAGTGAATGAAGGAAAAGGTGTTTTTTTTGCAGCTGCCCATCATAGCAATTGGGAGTTGGGTGCGTTGATGCTTTCCATGTTGGATTGTCATGCGCACATTATTTATCGACCACTTAAAAATGCAGTTCTCGAAGCATACTTAAAACAACGCAG
>NVTQ01000095.1 GCA_002401635.1 Pseudomonadota bacterium | reverse complement strand
AAAGATGTTGGTTTTAGGACAAGGGCCAGGCTCTTTTACAGGGCTTCGCATTGCGGCAGCTATGTTGGCTGGTATCAATGCTTCTTTAAAGCTGCCTATTTGGGGTTTGTCCTCGTTGGCGATTACGGCGATGCAAACAGAAAGTGATAAGCCTGTTTGGGTTTTGGAAGATGCGCGGGCTGGTGAGGTGTTTTCAGGTTATTACCAACAAGGTGAATGCCTGCAAGATGATGCATGTAAATGCTGGCGTGAAATTCAAGATATGCCTGCGGGAATATTCGTTGCACAACAAGAGCCTGCGATTGATTTAGCAGACTGGCAGCGCTTGCCATTAAACATTGAGCGAGCAACAGCGATGAGCCTGCTTATTCAAGCATTGTGGAATAAAACAGACCATATGTTGCACACACCTTGGATTCAGCCGGTGTATTTACAGGTATCGCAAGCGGAAAAGAATTTACAACATGGCTAATACTGAAAAATCTTCATCAGCGCATTTGTTTCATGTTAAGCCAATACGCGTACTGTTTGTTTGTTTGGGGAATATTTGCCGTTCTCCGTTGGCAGAAATTATTGTGCAAGGTCAGGCAGAAAAAAAGGATGTACGTGAGCAATTTACATTTGCTTCAGCGGGCACGGGTGATTGGCATGTTGGTCGCCCAGCTGATGTACGCTCTGCACAGACAGCATCGCAACATGGCTTGGATTTAAGTCAGCATCGTGCCCAGCAAATAACTGCCAATAAGATAAACGATTGGGATTGGTTTGTTGCCATGGATGATGATAACCGCAGCAATTTATTGGCGATGGGCGTGCCTGAAAATCGCTTGTTGATGATGCGCCAATTTGAGACAGATTCTGCGATATCTTTGGATGTACCAGACCCATATTATGGTGGCACAGAGGGCTTTGAAGATGCCTATGTTATGTTATGTGATAATGCTGACCATATATTGGACTACCTGCTAAATCAGCGCGGTTAACGCCCCTGTGTTGGACCCACTTTGATGGTGACACGGGTGGATAAAGTGCTCTCTTCAACACTAATCATGCAGGATTTATCACTTTTAATAAAACTGATCAAATACTTGTCGCCTTCACTAAAGGCATTTAAAAATTGCCATTCGTATTTTGGCATTTCATTGCGAAAAAACTTGGCAAGGCTGTCGCCTTTCACATAACCAGTATAGATAATCACACCCATGGTGACACCAGGCGCTTCATATACAAAGCTGCGGTCTGCATCGCGCGATAACTTGGCAGGTACAGGAATATCGTCAAATTCAGGAACCATCACAATCATAGGCGTAGTGTTTTTGCTGCTGCTTTGGGCTTGTTTGGCAGTGTTATGTTGTTGGGGTTTCGCGGCTTCTGGTTTGTGTATCAAACCACATGCGGAAAAAGAAAAAAGGCATAACAAAATAAGCAGACGATAAAACATGGAGAACCCCTTTAATCAGTGTTTTGCCAGAGTTTGAGACGGGGAGCTAGGATGTGCAAGCAGATGTTTTCAAAACTTCTGCTGCTAAACGGCGTGTGTAGCTGTTAATTTTCCAATGATCAACCATCCAGCCATCAAGAAAACGATAAAAATCAACCCATGCAATTGGAAACAAGCCGCGCCATTCGCTTTCTAAAGCATCGTAATCAATCTGTGGGTGATGGGCTTTTATGGCTTGTTTTAAATATTTGAAGTAAACATCCAAAAGCTCAGGTATAGATGTTTCGCATTGCGCATCATCCAAACAACTGCCCAAGAAATAAGCCACATCTTTCATGCCGCAGCCACCACCCACATATTGAAAATCAACAGCCGCAACCGATTGAGCATCATCAGCAAAACAAAAGTTGGCGAGCTTGGCATCACCATGAATAAGGGTTTGATAATGGGCATTTTTAAGTGCCAAATCAATACTTACAGCAGCTTGTTGCAGGGGTTTATGTTGCATGGCGGCAAGCTCATCGGCGCGTGTGTCCAAATGCCAATAACTGCCACAGTCCCACAAGCCTTTGGGTACTTTTCCCAGAAATGTAGCATGGAAATACGCCAGCCAGTGCAGACATTGCCGAATATCCTCTATTTCAACATCTTCTTTGCGTATGGAAAACCCAGCGGCATCCAAATCTTCGAGTAAGATAATAAATTCATCGTTATGTGTGGTGGTTAAATAACCTTTGGGAACACGGCACTTCGCAGTGCAGGACTGGCTCCAGTGTTCATACCAACGCATTTCCACGGCATACGATTTTAATTTTCTGGCATGCGAGGCATCACTGTGCCAGCCACGTGGGTGATGGATGACAGAAGGCGGTTTGACGTGTTTTAAAATAGCACTGCTTGGCTCACAGCCACTTAGTTGAAGTCGTATAATCTCACCATAACCACTCCACAGTGATTGAATCACTTCATCGGGTTGTACATGCTCAGCATGGGTTGCCTCTGCAACCATGCGCTGCAAGGCTGGATGCAGCACTATTTTACGAACTGAATATCGAGGGTGCGCAAATAGGTGTGTAGCCCAGCATCTTGTACGGGGAATACATAGGCATCTTCATCCGATTCATTGTGGTGAGAATGCCACCAGCCTGGTGGTGTGATAAATACAGTGTTGGTTGCCCAATCAGCTTTGATGGGGTTGATGATATTGCCATCACTGTCCACTTCCTTGCCAATCAACGTATAAGTGTTGGCACCAGAAGATACCGCCAAATCCAGTGCGACAGATTGATGACGATGGGCTTTTTGAACCTCACCAGCAGGTAAAAGATTAAACAATGACCACATGTCAGGGCTAATGGTTTTGGTGTCCATGCAAGCGCGATTTCCCAAAATCATGCCAATGCGATTACGCCCTTCACGCAGTGCAAGGTCACGCATGCCGTTCACTTCATTTAAAAGTGCTTGCCCATCATAAAAAGCAGGCTTGAAACGCGCCTCTGTTGGAGAAACGCCAAGGTATTGCAACAATGGTGCATCGTGTGTCCAGTATAAAGCGACATCATTATCAGCTTCATGGCGCAGCCCTTGATTGCAAGGCATGGTGAAGGTGTCACCTTGTTGCCATGTGATAACGCCTTCATCACAGATGGTGCGACCTGAGCCGCGCATGACAAAAAACACTTCAGAAGTCGCAGCTGCTTTTGTTGTTATGGATTCATTGGCACAAATACGGATATAATTTGCCAGCAAGGCTGGTGATGTGGCTGCATAGCTTGTACCAAGCGTGTCGGCAATATTAAGTTCAATCACACGCGTTTCTCCCTGTTCATGGAATGATGCAGGGAAGGGTTGAATCGGAACGCCCTTTAAATTGGGTGTAGCTGCTGCGGAATATTCCCAGTTAATGACTTGTTTTTCCCATTCTGTGTTTAATGTATTCATATGCATCTACTCCACCGTGAATCATATTCGACTGCAAAGTGTAGCAGTTTTATTGTCTGCGTGCAGTGCGAAATAAGCGTGTTAGAATTGTGGATTATGCAAGAAGAAGAATCATTACTTACCTTTCCATGTCAGTTTCCCATTAAAATTATGGGTGTGCAATCGCCAACATTTGAGACATCGATTGTGATGGTTGCGCGCAAACATATCCCGAACCTTGGTGAGGGTAGTGTAAAAAGCAGGACGAGTAAAACAGGCAAATACCTTTCTGTAACCATTACATTTCAAGCCGATAGTCGCGAACAATTGGATAATCTTTATCGCGAACTTTCGGCGCGTGATGATGTGAAGATGGTACTCTAAAAGTCATGCAAGTTGTGATTATTGCTTATGTATTACCTGAACCGAAATCCACAGGTTCAGGTGCGAGAATGATGGAGTTGATTCATCTATTTTTGGCACAAGGCTGGTCTGTGCATATGGCAAGCCCTGCACAAGCCACAGATTATTCAGAAGATTTGAATGTTTTGGGCATCAAAACATCAGAAATTGCCGTAAATAGTGCCAGTTTTGATGATTTTATTGTCAAAATGAACCCAAACATCGTACTTTTTGATCGTTTTGTCATGGAAGAGCAATTTGGTTGGCGTATTGCCAAACATTGCCCGCAAGCCATGCGTATGCTTGAAACTATTGATTTGCACTGCCTAAGAGAGGCGCGACATCAGCAAACAAAACGCACCCATGCAGTGGCTTTAGAGCCTGAAAAAAAAGATTTATACAGTGATATTGCCAAGCGCGAAATCGCGGCAATTTATCGCTCGGATGTATCACTATTGATTTCAGATTATGAAATCGAAGTATTGGATAAATATTTCAGTGTTCCCAGTGATATACTGCACTTGTGCCCATTTATGTTGCGCCCGCTCAAGACAAGTATGCCAAGTTTTTCAGAGCGAAAACATTTTATCAGCATTGGAAATTTTAGGCACGCACCCAATTGGGATGCGGTATTGTGGCTCAAACAAGAGATTTGGCCGCTGATTCGTAAGCAGATTCCCAAAGCTGAACTACATATTTATGGCGCTTACGCACCGCCCAAAGCCACGGCTTTACACAATGCCAAAGAAGGTTTCTTTATCAAAGGCAGGGCAGAGGATGTGCATGACGTGATGCAACATGCCCGTATCAACCTTGCACCACTTCGTTTTGGTGCAGGCATCAAAACCAAGCTTGCTGATGCCATGCTTACAGCTACACCAAGTGTGGCGACATCGGTTGGCATTGAGGGCATGACAGGTGGTATGCCTTGGGGTGGAAACGTCGCGGATGATGCACAAGGTTTTGCCGATGCAGCGGTTGCGTTGTATCAGGATGAAGAAGCTTGGCAACAGGCACAACATCGTGGCACGGCGATTCTTCACGCGCTTTTTGAGCCATCAAAGAATGGGCGGGCACTGCTTGAGCGGATTCAATGGGTGGTAGATCATTTGCAGGCACATCGCCAAAATAATTTTACAGGGCAAATGCTCAACCATCATCATCATCGCAGTACCGAATTTATGTCGCGCTGGATTGAAGCAAAGAATAAACCCGCAGATTGAGTGAATAAGGTCTATAATTGATGTCTGTGGTGCTTCAAATAGAAATGTTTTCTTGCCGATAGCGACTATTTTGTAAGCACAGCCTAAGCATAAGGAGCGGCTTATGAATCGATGCATGATTGGATTGTATTTGATGATATTTCTCTTGTTGTCTGGCAATGCTTTGGCTGGACATGTTGAAGCTCCGAAACAAATGGTTGGCATGCTCGAGTGTAAAGCTTTACCACATTCGGGCTTGAATTTACTTATTCACTCAAGCCGAGATATTCGCTGTAAGTTTACCTCCAAAGACAAACGTATTGTAGAATATTATAAGGGCGAGACAGGCATTAAATTTGGTATTGATATAGGTATTGGGAAGCATGAAAACATTGTGTATGCAGTGCTTTCCCGTGATTTTGAATACAAAGAGCATCAGTTGGTAGGCAAATATTCTGGTGCTTCTGGCAATGCCACGTTGGGTATTTCGGCGGGTGATTCCGCACCGATTGAGAAAAATGATAAAAGTATCTCGTTGCAACCTGTGAAAGTTAGAACGAGTGGTGCAGGAGCCGCAGCTGGTTTTGCTTATATGTATTTGGAAGTTGATAAGAAATAAGCTTATTTTTCAAAATAACTTGTCAAAATAAGCTACTACTGTCCGGTGCCCTCCCTCCTCGTCATCCTATGCTTCACAATGAGGAGTAAGCTACAATAGTAGCCTACTTAAAGGCAGGACACACTATAGATCGTCATTCGTGTTTGAACACCGTCGGGAATGTAAGTACCTGCCTTTTACATGAGTGCTAAGCTGGACAGTTCAWRAGGTSANTNYRAACCTGCATTAAGGATTGCGAGCTAGATTCTCATGATGATATRAGGAGGTTGGTTATGACAACATTTGTTGGTATTGRTATTTCAAAAGAAAGCTTTGATGTTTATTTTGAACATGAAGGCGAGGGTAGTTATGTCAAACTCAATCAAACGGAAAACGACTATAAAGTGTTGGTTCACCTGATTGGTTTAAAGCGTACTTGCGTGATGGAAGCAACAGGCAACTACCATTTAAAACTGGCTTATCACCTCTATCAATCAGGTATTCAAGTAGTGGTTGAGAACCCGCTGAAAATAAAACGTTTTTCACAAATGCGTTTGCAAAGAACCAAAACAGACAAGGCAGATTCTCAACTCATTTTTAATTACGCTGAAACCATTTTATCGCCACAAGAGGTTCATTCATGGGTTCCTGATGAAAGTAATATTGGTGAACTAAAACAATATGATACAGTTCGCCAACAACTTATAAAACAACAGACTTCATTGACCAACACTAAAGAAGCTTTGGCATGCATTACGGAGCTTAATGCAGAGGTCATTCAAGTTTTACAGGGCATGGTGCATGCAGTGAAAATAGCCATTGAAACCTTGGATAAAGGCATGCTTAAGCTGGTCACAGAACATCATGCAGATAGTTTTGAATTGATCACAAGTATTCCTGGGGTTGGTCCAAAAACAGCGACCATGATGATCTGTTTAACCAATGGATTTCAAAAATTCCAATATGATCAAGTGAAGCAATTCATCAGTTATATTGGCATGAGTCCTCGAACATTTAACTCAGGAACGAGTGTTAAAGGGCGAGCTCATATTACAAAGGTGGGCAATGGTCGAGTGCGCTCATTGTTGTATATGTGCAGCTGGACAGCCAAGAAAAGCAACCAGCAGTGTGCAGATTTATACAAGCGTTTGGCTGAAAGAGGAAAGCCTGAAAAAGTGATAAAAGTAGCCATTGCACACAAACTTATCAGACAAATTTTTGGCGTGATTAAGAGTGGTCAGCCATTTTCCAATGAGTTTGCCTGATAAAAAAACTTGACCTGAAGCACAGTTCATTCCCGCGAAGGCAGGAATCCATTGTTTGCAAGGTGTTCTGGATTCCCGCCTTCGCGAGAAGGACGTGCAAAACAAAGCATCAAAAAGCCATTTTTATGAAATATAAGTTCAATTATTTCTTATATTTCATGACATATCATAAAAATATAGTGTTTTTTAACATTAAAGATTTTTACAATGCGTAAAACACTGCAAATATCCGCCGCATGTAATGTAAGTAACAGTATGACGACCATGTTTGTAGGGCGGATACGATTATGGCACGTGCATTTATTATTCTTATGGGATTTATATTACAGGGTTTTTCTTTATCACCTGCGATTATACCCATTGATAAAATTATTTCGGGTGGTCCGTCCAAGGATGGTATTCCAGCTTTAAACACACCGCGTATGGTGAGTGCGGAGCTTGCGAACACTTGGTTGCGAGATGATGATCGTGTACTCGGTGTGGTGGTTGGAAAACAAGCGCGAGCTTACCCGATTCGGATTTTAAACTGGCATGAAATTGTGAATGATCGCTTGGCAGGTCAGCCGTTGGTGGTGACATGGTGTCCGTTATGCGGCAGTGGCATGGTATTTAACAGTGATGATCGTTTTGGTGTATCTGGAAAGCTTTATCAGTCTGATGTGTTGTTATATGACCACCGAACCCACACACTTTGGTCGCAATTGCTACAAAAGGCAGTGGCAGGCGAGCGAGCAGGGGAATCATTGCTGCGCTACCCAGTGGTGCATACATCTTGGCAGGATTGGTTCAAGGCACATCCTGATACCAGTGTGCTTTCCCGGCATACAGGTTTTGCGCGTGATTATTCGCGTAATCCCTATGCAGGTTATGAAACAACAGAGGCTTTATACTTCAATGTTCAACATCATGATAATCGCCTATCCAATAAGGCTTGGGTGATGGGGCTGGAACATGAAGGTCAATATCGTGCATGGTCTTTTAAAGCAGTGAAAAAAGTGGGTGAGTTGCATGAAACATGGCAAGGCATGGATTTAATCATTCGTTATGATGATAGTGGTGAGCGAATTCAGATTTCCCGTGATGGGAAAGTGTTGCATGGTATTTCTTTGTATTGGTTTGCGTGGGCGGCATTTCACCCAGAAACAGGCTTGTATCGTTAAATATAAAGCAATTATTATCACAATAACTTATGAAAAATGACGTAAAATAGCTTTTTTATACTTAGTTAAGTTGATATTTTTGTTAAATGTGAACAATAAATGAAAAAATACCATATTTTATAACTTTTAATGGCTAGATTGATGGAAAGTTAAGCGCATTTGGTAATGCTGTCATCGTAGTTCAAAAGCTTGCGTGAGCTGGGTCACTTCATGGGTTTAGTGGGGCAAGCTATGATTCAACTATCGATTTGGAGGTGTTATGATGAATATTTTTCGCGCACGTAAAA
>NVTQ01000094.1 GCA_002401635.1 Pseudomonadota bacterium | reverse complement strand
GTGGATGGTCTTATTCCCGCAGGAACCACAGGCGAAGCTGCGACTTTATCCTTTGATGAGCATAAAAGTCTTATTGCATTAACCGTGCAGCATGTTGCTGGGCGTGTGCCAGTGATTGCAGGCACAGGAAGCAATAATACGGCAGAGTCGATTGCTTTAACACAGGCCGCCAAACAATTGGGCGCGGATGCCGCTTTATTGATTTCGCCATATTATAATAAACCCATGCAAGAGGGTATTTATCAGCATTATAAAGCGGTTGCTGATGCGGTGCATTTGCCGCAAATTCTGTACAATGTGCCAGGGCGCACCAATTCAAACTTGTTGCCTGAGACAGTGGCTAGATTATCACAAGTGAATAATATTGTAGGCATCAAGGATGCCACTGCCAATTTATCACAATTAACATGTACCATGATGGCTTGCCGTGATGGCTTCGAGTTTTATTCGGGTGATGATGCAACGGTATTGCCTTTTATGTCCTTGGGTGGGCATGGGGTGATTTCAGTGGTATCCAACATCGCACCAAAAACCATGAAAGCCTTAACGGTGAGCATGGGAAAAGGTGATTGGGCAACGGCGCGTAAGGCGCACTTTGCCTTGCAGAATTTGAGTGATGCGATGTTTGTGCAAAGCAATCCGATTCCTGTGAAAGCGGCATGTGAATTGATGGGCTGGATGGGCGGTGATTTGCGTTTGCCCCTGACCTCGCTGCATCAGAGTGAGGTACAAACACTGCGTGATACCATGGCTGCTTTTGCATCGCAGTGGGAAAGCTTGGAGCTGCCTGATTCCATCGGTTAATCAACCTCAATTACGCCGTAAAATGTTTTTTTCATTGCGGCGATTATTACACTCGGCGGCATATTTTTTAGCCAGTCTTGCTACGCTATCGCTGTTTGTTGTCGTATTGATGCTGGCAGAGGCGCTGATTTTTTCTTTAACTGGAGACTCGGCTTCCATGTGGGCAATGGCTTTGGCTGGTTTGGCAGCAGCGGTGTTTTTCTCGCCCATTGTGCAGAGCCTGCAACACTTGATTGATCGCATTATTTTTCACCGACAACTTGATACCCTTGAAACCATCCAAAAGCTGGGTGCAGGTGATTTGGCGGAACTGCCACAAGAGCATGTGGAATATGCTTTACTGGAGCGAATCGCAGGCATTTGTTATCGCCGCACAGTGGTTTTAGATGAGCGTGATGATGACGGAAATGGTGCCGTGTTTTGTTATCCTGCCTCAGCGGTATTGCCACCTGTGGCGGGTGTTGCTTGCCCTGATTATGAGTTGATATTGCCAATTAGCCGTCGTGAAGGCATGGCATGGTTGCATTTAAGTCCGCGTTTGGATGGCTGGGCGACAGATGATGATGAATATCAAAGTTTGCAACATTTGGCGCGATTTGCCGCCATGAGTTTGGAGCATGCAAGGCTTTCGCATCAACAATCACAACTCGCACGTCTTGATTCGATGAGTCGTGTGACTGGGCAACTACACTCTCATGATATGAAAAACCGCCTGCATGATTTGGCTTTTCTGGCGCATCATTTGGAGTCTGGAAAATTGGAGAAAGAGGAGCTGACCACTTTGGTGGGCTCTATTCGCAAGGTTGTAGGGCGAATGCAGACCGTGATGCTGCGCATGGCAGACCCCAATGCACCGATTCACCCAAAATTAAAGCTATGTGATATGGCTATTTTGTTGCAGCGATATGTTGATGAGCGTCTTTGGCCTGAATCGATACATGTGCATGTCGATTTTCCTGTGTTGTCACCTATCCTAGGTGATGCGTTGTTATTGCAAGGTGTATTTGAAAACCTTTTTGACAATGCTGTGCAAGCCATGAACAAACAGGGGAAACTGGATATATCTGCGCAAGTGAAGGGTGAGTTTTTACAGGTTGATGTGCGTGATTATGGTAATGGCATGAGTGCAAGGTTTATAGAGCACCGTTTGTTTCGTATGTTTGCAACGAGCAAAGAGGATGGGTTGGGTATTGGGCTTTATTTGAGTCAGCGTATTGCACAGGCTCATGGGGGCGAAATTTCCGCCCATAGTGATGGAGAGGGTAAGGGTTGCACATTTCATGTCACCTTACCGCTGTGCCAAGATACGGCTAAGGAATCTCTGAACAAGTCATGAATTTTCATCTTGTGTTCAGAATATCCAAACTATACGTTGTAAATCTTTGCAATAGCCTTGCTATTACATGCGATTCACGTCTAGATTTTGAATATTCTGAAGCACAATCTTCTTCATCCAGATTTATTCAAAGCTTCCCTAAAGGCGAAGTTGGAGGTTTATGATGACAACACAACGGACTATTCTGGTTGTAGATGATAACGATATTAATCGTTTAAATTTACGGCTGTTGCTTAAAGCAGACTACCTTGTTCTGGAAGCTGGCGATGTTGAAATGGCAGAGAAGGTGCTGGTTGAAAACCGTGTGGACTTGGTGGTGTTGGATTTAGCGCTTCCTCCAGAGCCTGATAACCCTGAAATTGGCATGGCATACTTGGCAAGGTTGAGTGTTGAAAGCCCAGATACACCTGTGGTGGTGATTACAGGGCATGATCAACATGATTTGACTGTGCGGGCCCAGAAAGATGGCGCTTTGGGTTTTTTTGGTAAGCCTTTTGATCCCGATGAAGTGAAAGATACCATTGACCGCGCCATGGAAGTGCGCAATCAGGTTATTCGTGAACAAGAATTGCAACGGGCGTTGGATTCGCGCATGGGCTCGGATATTTTGGGTGAATCAGAGCCTATACAAGATTTGCGGAGGTTGATTAAACAGGTCGCACCCATGCCATCGACGGTGCTTATTCGTGGTGAAACAGGTGTGGGAAAAGAGCTTGTGGCACGCTGTCTGCATGCGCAAAGTCCGCGTGCAGACAAACCCTTTATTGCCATTAACTGTGCTTCGATGAATGTGGAACATTTGGAATCAGAATTATTCGGTCATGAAAAAGGGGCTTTTGCAGGTGCGGGTAAACGCAAACTTGGCTGGTTTGAATGCGCCAATGGCGGCACGCTATTTCTTGATGAGGTGGCGGGTATGCCATTGTCTGTGCAAGCAAAGTTATTACGGGTGTTGGAGCATGGTGAATTCTCCCGTTTGGGTGGCGAGTCCATGATTCATTCGGATGTGCGATTGGTGTGCTCCAGCAAAATGGATTTGGAAGCTTTGGTGCAACAAGGTGAGTTCAGGGATGATTTATACTATCGCATTCATGTGGTGGAGGTTGTTGTGCCTGCATTGGTGGAGCACTTGGAAGATTTAGACTTATTATCAGAGCATATCTTATTGCAGAAATCAGTTTTGTGCGGGAAAAATATTGAAGGTTTTAGTGATGCGGCAATGGAGCAAATGCAACACTATCGTTGGCCTGGCAATGTTCGGGAGCTGGAAAATGTTATTGAGCGTGCGGTTGTGCTTTGTGATGGTCAGCGTGTGGAGGCTTTGCCAGCCTTGGCTGCTGTACTTGTGGGTCATGCATCGGAAGATTTATTGGRTCAATGGTTGAAAACACTGCCAGAGAGCGGTGTGAAAAGCGAAAAAGAAGTAGCGTTATTTGAAGAGAAATTATTAATTACGGCTTTAGAGCGGCACGATTATATTAAGACGCGTGCAGGGCGCTGGTTGGGTTTTGGTGATCGAGCCAAAGATAARATGCGTTATTTATGTGATAAATATGATGTGGCGTTTAAAGAAGAATGATGCGCTTATACTTATGTTTCTTGTTGTGTTTAAGCAGCATGCCTGCTTGGGCWGCGGAGCAGGATGACTATCTATATTTTCGYGATGTRAGTATTGCCCCGTAYCAAAATTTRCGTGAATTTTTTGATATGCCCAAYCGTSCRGGTTCTTATCAAATAACCTTGGTATCTGACTCAGTAGGRCCATTAACCTTTACCRTTTCWCGTGTTGAGGGTGATATKGAGAMGCAGGTGAAACAAGTTCGWAGTTAWGCGGTGGRYGATCATGAGTTTCATTATGSCTTTRACAATCCAACAGGCGARGATGATTTRTTGGTCGAAATTGCCAAYTCAAACCCTATTTTAGGAGCCAAACTCTCYGTKATTGTGGTGGAGCTACCAAAACAATAAGTTGAATAGTGCCAAACCCTTGAATGCGGAACTTTCATGACCCTATAGAAGAGAGTAGAGAGGTAATGAAACTATGGATATGAATCGTATGACGCAAAAGGTGCGTGAAGCCCTGGCATCTGCACAGACATTGGCAGCGCGTTTGAGCCATCAAGAAGTGGACGGTGAGCATCTATTGGTGGAGTTGCTTGCGCAACAATATGGTCTAGCGGCGCGTTTGATAGAGAAGTTGGATGTTTCGGCTGAGCTTTTGAATGCTAGGTTGCAACAGGCATTGGCCAAACGCGTTAAAGTATCGGGTGGCGCATCCGAAGCCGGTAAAGTCTATATCACCCAGCGTTTACAACAATTATTTGCCAAAGCAGAAGATGAAATGCGGACTCTAAATGATGAGTATATTTCAGTTGAGCATATCTTGTTGGTATTTATATCAGAGCTAGACACAACCGATGCAGGTCGAATTTTTACAGAGTTCGCCATAACACGGGAACGTTTTATGCAGGCTYTRGAAGCTGTGCGTGGGCATCARCGGGTWACATCGGAAGATCCMGAAGCCAGTTATGAGGCATTRTCCAAGTATGGTTCGGATTTGGTGGATATGGCGCGCGCAGGSAARTTGGATCCTGTGATTGGGCGCGATGCAGAAATTCGYAGTGTGATTCGTATTTTATCACGTAAAACMAAAAATAACCCTGTATTGATTGGTGAGCCAGGGGTGGGCAAGACKGCSATTGCYGAAGGTTTGGCACAGCGTATTTTATCRGGTGATGTGCCTGAAGGRYTAAAAMAACGCACSATWTTTTCACTCGATATGACATCGTTGATGGCAGGAGCCAAATACCGTGGCGAATTTGAAGAGCGTTTAAAAGCAGTGCTTAAAGAAATTAAAGAAGCTGAAGGGCGCATTATTCTGTTTATTGATGAGTTGCACACCATTGTCGGGGCAGGCAAGACCGAAGGCTCATCCGATGCTGGCAACATGCTCAAACCCATGTTGGCGCGTGGTGAATTGCATTGTATTGGTGCGACGACACTGAAAGAATATCGCCAATATATTGAAAAAGATGCGGCATTGGAGCGTCGTTTTCAGCCGATTGTGGTCGATGCGCCGAATGTGGAAGATAGTATTTCGATTCTGCGTGGGTTGAAAGAGCGTTTTGAATTGCATCATGGGGTGCGCATTCAGGATGCTGCGATTGTGGCGGCGGCAACATTATCGGACAGGTATATTTCAGACAGGTTTCTACCTGACAAAGCCATTGATTTGCTGGATGAAGCATGTGCTTCGATTCGTACGGAAATCGATTCCGTACCAGCTGAATTGGATGAAGTAACACGCAAAACCATGCGCTTTGAAATTGAAGAAACTGCCTTGAAGAAAGAGAAAGACAAAGCAAGTAAAGAGCGTTTGAAAGTATTGCAACATGAGCTTGTTGATTTGAAAGAACAGCGTGATGCCATGCAAGCTCAATGGGATTCTGAGAAGAAATCCTTGGGACAAGTGCAGGCTTTGCGCGAGTCTATTGAGCAGGTTCGCCTAGATATTGAAGCGGCAGAGCGTGCGTATGATTTGAATAAAGTGGCTGAATTAAGGCATGGCACACTGCCTGCGCTGGAAAAAGAGCTATCGCAAGTTGAAGATCTTGAGCATTCTGATACAGGTATGTTGCAGGAAGAGGTTACCGAAGAAGAAATTGCGCAAGTGGTGGCGCGTTGGACAGGTATTCCAGTAACGCGTTTGATGGAAGGCGAGCGTGAGAAACTATTGCGTTTGGGCGATGCGTTACATGCCAGGGTTATCGGACAAGATGAAGCTGTGCAGGCGGTTGCCGATGCTGTTTTGCGGGCAAGGGCGGGCATTAAAGATCCCAATCGCCCGATTGGCTCATTTATATTTTTGGGGCCCACGGGTGTTGGTAAGACCGAATTGGCACGAACCTTGGCAAATCAATTGTTTGATTCAGAAGATGCCATGGTGCGTATTGATATGTCTGAATATATGGAAAAACATTCGGTTTCCCGTTTGATTGGTGCGCCTCCAGGTTATGTAGGTTTTGAAGAAGGCGGGCAGTTGACGGAAGCTGTGCGTCGTAAGCCTTATTGTGTGTTGCTATTTGATGAAATTGAAAAGGCACATCCCGATGTGTTTAATATTTTATTACAATTGCTCGATGATGGACGTTTGACCGATAGCCAAGGGCGCACGGTGAGTTTTAAAGAAACTGTGGTGATGATGACCAGTAACATGGGCAGTGATGCATTGCTGGCGAGTGTCTCTGAATATGGCAAGATTACAGAAGCATGCCGTGATCAGGTGATGGCTGCTTTGCGCATGAATTTTCGCCCAGAGTTTTTAAACAGGGTTGATGACATCGTGTTATTTAAACCACTTTCATTGCAAGAGGTTAAAAAAATCGCATCTTTATTTGTAGCGCAATTGCAGCAGCGCTTGTTAAGTCAGCAAGTCGATGTATCTATGAATGATGAGGCGATGAAGTATTTGGCAGAAGAGGGTTATGATCCTGTATATGGCGCAAGACCCATGAAACGCTTCATTCAACAGGCAATGGAAACACCATTGGCGCGTCTATTAATCTCTGGAGAAGCGAGTGCGGGTTCGTTGGTAACGATTACATGTGATGATCAAGGGCTGCAATTTACAGTTCGTAAGCAAGGAGAGCAGTGATTCCACCTGTAGGGGTAGAATCTTCATCTGCCTGAATTTCCTGAGCACACTATAGTTGCACCATAGGCGTAATTGCGGTAGCAAGTCGCTTCTAATTCTCGAGGAGGAGTTCTTATGAAAAAAACATTGATGATTGCAGCAGCAGCTGCGTTTATGATGACTGGTGTTGTTGCAACTGAAGCAGTTGCTGGCGGTTTACTAAGCAAGTGTAAAGCGTGTCATAAAGTTGACAAAAATGCTACAGGTCCATCATTTAAAAATATCCAAGCAGCCTATGGCGATGCAGCGACATTAGCGAAAGTGTTTGAAGGTGGCTTCGCAGTTGCAGATAGACATATTGCAGGTGATGAAAGTAATGCAAATTACAAGAAGTATCATAAAAAAGCGAAGATGATGTCTTCACAATACAAAAAATTGATTCATAAGAAAGTGGAAGCTGGTAAATTCACTTACCAAGAATTAGCAGCTGCGGTTTTTGCTAAATAAGAAACTTTAAAGGTGCCCATTTGGGCACCTTTTTATTTTTAGCAATGGCAAAAGGTATAAATACGAAGTGTGGAAGTTGTGCTTGATTGTAGCTTGTCACGGCGTTGTAAATTGGTTTTAGTGATTGGGGAGAAGCGTATATGAAAAAAACATTGATGGTTGCGGCAGTAGCTGCGTTTATGATGAGCGGTTTTGTTGCAACGGAAGCTGTGGCTGGTCCGGAAGGCAAGTGTAAAGCTTGCCATAACTTTACAATGAAGGATAAAGTAGGTCCTCATTTAAAGGGTGTTTTTGGTCGCGAAGCTGGAAAATCTGGCTTCAAGAAACACAGTAAAGCATTGAAAAATGCAAATTGGACTTGGAATGAAGAGAATCTTTTGAAATGGGTTTGTAACTCTAAAAATGCCATCAAAGAGCTTACGGGTGATCCAAAAGCTAGAACAAAAATGCCACCGCAGAAAATGTGTGGTGAAAAAGGTAAAGCAGTTGTTGCTTTCTTGAAAACACTTTAAGCAGGCTGGTTATTTAAGTTTTAAAAAAAGCGACCTTCGGGTCGCTTTTTTTATTTGTTAAAAGGCGGACACTTCTTCAATGAGGTGGATGACATCGGGATACTCATCGGCAAGCTGGCGCCAAGCGGAAAGTGCGCCGTCTTGATCCAGGTTTCTTTCTCGAACTCGTGCAAGTTTTCTGAGAATTTCCGGGCGATCAACTGGAGAAGGCTTGAGTTTCAAGGCCTGTTCAAAAGCGTCAGAGGCTTCGGTCAGACGACCCGCCCTTGTTTCCAGATCTCCGACCAGCCTCCAGACACCATCATTCTTAGGCATTTTTTCACCGGCCTGACGATATAAAGCAAGGGCCAGATCATAGAATTCACGACGCTCGGCAAGCAGACCCTGGAGAATCAGATAGTTTCCTGCGCTTGTTCTGGATTCCCCCTCCAGCCTTTGCCATCGCACGGCCAACTCATCAAGACCCTGATCAGTAAAAAAATGCTGATAAACTTTTTCAAAAGCGATGCCGGGTCGGGGATTGCGAGCCAGGATCTGCTCGTATCTTGATACGACCTTTGGAAGCGAATCCTGCGCGGCAATATGGAGAAGTAAAAATCAACATTGATGCCGTCCAGTTCGTGGCCTTCAAAGATAACTCAAAGATTGGCATAGATATCTATGCCCACTGGCGCAAACCAGAAGATGGAAAAGAC
>NVTQ01000093.1 GCA_002401635.1 Pseudomonadota bacterium | reverse complement strand
TTATCCGAAAATGTATGGGTATGGCGGTCTGCCAAAGCTTGAATCAATCCGATATTTGCCAGCATACCTGAACCGACAATAAGGCAGGATTCATACCCTTTCCATGCTGCAAGCTCCTGTTCCAGTAGGTGCAACTGAGGGTGATCGCCAGAAATAAGCCGTGATGCTCCACTGCCCATACCATCCTTTTGAATAGCAGCGATAGCGGCTTCTTTGATGTGTGGGTGGTTGCGCAGCCCCAAATAATCATTGGATGCAAAGTTAACCAGTGATTGATCAGCCAAGGTGATGTGAATGCCCTGTTGGCTGGATTCGGAAAAACGCCGTTGCCTATCTTTGGGAATAGAGCCGAACCAATGGCGCGTATCATGTGGAATATCGGACATAGTGGCTATGCTGTAGGGTGAAGGGGTACTGTCAACTATAGGCGTATATTTGGTTTACATATAAAGCATTCTAAAATTAATAAACAAGGGGTAGCCTCGATAAAAACCTCGGAGATGAGGTTTTTTTGTACACTTTAAGATACGACTGATGTTTAGGATTGCTACTGTGAAAATAGCGAAGGAACTCAAAAAAGAGCTTGGACATATGATATGAAACCCAAGCTCTTTTTGTATTTTTAGGTAGCTTTTTTCAAAGTTTTTTTCAATTTTTTCAATTTTCCTTCTTGCTTAGAAACTTTTGCTTTTACTGATTTAATCTCTTTCTTGATGGTTTTAACTTTTGCTTTACCCATGATATGCTCCTTACTTATAAAAATAAGTACGATTTAATTTTAGAGTGTATATTTTAAGACATATAAAAATGCTTATTTACTTCTCTGCATCTTGGTGATCAGCCAGAAAAAGACGAATGAAGCGCCTTAATTCTCGTGCCGCACTGGTATCCAATTCATCACATAATGCAACAAATTTATCGCGTTCTTCACCATTGATACGAATGACAAGCTGGCTATCTTTCTTACCTTTAGATGTTTTTTTTAACACTTTCGTAGAGGTCATATTTATATATACACCCATCTTTATTGCTTACCACGAGATGTGTCAGTTAAGCTCTTTAAAAGAAGCTAGTGTACATCCCATGTATATACGAACAATATACATATGATATACATCAGTCAATATTTTAATTATCATGTGATACAAGCGGTCGCGAATGTTGCAATTAAATCTTTCCTAAGCTTCGCTATTTTGTAGGTTATGCCTATGAATCTTATGTGGCGTGATGCGCTTTTTTTATTGGCTTATTGTGGCCTTATTTTCTTTTTATCCTCACAATCTAGGCTTATCGATACACCGTTAGATTTCCCCAACAAAGATAAACTGATTCATGGCACAGCCTATGCCATTATGGGATATGCGGCGTGGTCGGCATTTCGACATCATATTGAAAAACATGTGTTATTGGCGGTAGTGAGTGTGTTGTTTGCCTCCCTATACGGTGTAAGTGATGAATTTCATCAATCATTTGTGGATGGGCGAAATGCTGATGTTTGGGATTGGTTGGCAGATACAGTGGGGGCAARTCTTATGGTGGCAAWATTATATCGCRAACGGTTAAGGATAATYTAAATGTCAGCATCAAGTTTGCCCGAAGACCCTGTTGCACCTGATTCCTCGCATGGCATTTCACGTCAGCAAACCAACCCGACACGTTGGCAAGGTGAGCAGTGGGATGAATTTGTACAGGCGTTGAAGAAAGAAGGCATCGCTATCCGCGAAAAACGATTTGAGACAGGTGTGTATGTCACCGACGCAGGTGGTTTGGCGCATGGTTTGGCGCATGGTGTTGTTGTACCAAAGAGTGCCGAACAAATTGCGAGTTTAATGAAGCTTGCCCAACAGTTTGAAGTGCCAGTAACCACACGAGGTGGTGGCTTAACAACAGAAGGTGAATCGGTGGCTTTTGGTGGTGTATTGCTGGATATGACAGGTCTGTCGCAGGTCATTTCCGTGGATAAAGAGAATCTGACAGTGCGCACACAAGCGGGTATTTTTTGGCATCACTTGGCGGAGACATTGCGCCGTGATGGTTTGGATTATCTTTCTGCTCCATTAAACCTAACATCATCGGTCGGTGGCACATTGGGTGTGGGTGGTATTGATGTGAATTCATCCAAACATGGATGCAGTGCTGATCAAGCTTTGTCTTTACAGGTTGTCACACCGACAGGTGAGATTGTCGAATGCTCGGATGATGAAAATTCGGCTTTGTTTGAGCGTGTTATTTTGGGTTATGGGCAGTTTGGCATTATCACCGAAGCGACGTTAAAAATCCGAATATATACCTCCCTACGCATGCATTATTTTTACTATTCATCGCTTAAACCTTGTGTGGAAGATTTGTTGATGCTTGATAGGTCAGGGATGTGTGATTACACAGGCATTCTTACGATGATGGACTCTGCGATTACGTTGCTGGTGGCTTTTGATACGGATGAGCGCGAGGCTGAATTTAGGCTTTCTATGCAGGATAAGTTGCGCGGATTTGGCGAGTTTGGGTTTGCTTTACGTTTGGCTGCCAGTTTTGCTTTGCGCCCTTGGAAGTGGAAGGAAGCTTTGTTTTTATTACAACGGAAAAAAGAGCTTTTTCCTGATTTGCAACCTGAACATCATATGCATGATGGTAAGATGTATGATAGAGCAGCGGTATTCTCCAAAGCGGTTTGGAAACATTGGGGTGAGCGTCAGATGGTTATCCCCGATTTGGCAACCAATGCCGAGAAATTTATCGAAGCAGTAGAGCGCGGTAATGCCGTGTGTCGTAAATATTTCCCTTATTATACGCTTTATTGTGTTGGCATTCGTTTGCGTGAAGAGCATCAAGCGCATTATGAGCTTTCCAGCATCCCTTCCGATGCCAAGGGGTTTGCCTATGGCTGCGAATTTGAGCCAATGTATCATGGGCAGGAATATAGCCGAGATACTTTACAATCATTTAAAAATGAAATTTATGATGTTGGTGTGGAAYTWGARACCAGYTAYTATCGTTTTGGTGGCATGATGAAAGGCTATATTCGSCGTGCTTTGGGCGATGAAGTGGTTGAAAAACATCTGAAATTAAAGCAACAAGCAGACCCMGCCATGATTCTCAATCGCGATGTTATTTTTTAAATAAAAAGCAGRTGGCTTTTGTGACCTAGCTTCCAGAACAGCTCTACCAGAAGGTTTATGTTTCAGTGCTGATTGTGTGACTTTCAGTTTAAGGAGGCATTTGTGATAACAAGACGTTTGGCGGAATCAGTCCTTTTTCTGGAAGCACGGTGCAAAAGTGATGCGGATAGGGAGTACATGGATGCAATTCGAAGGGTGATAGAAGAGCATGCGCTGCTACGTGAAATACTGGAGAAGATACGTTTTGAAAAGAATCCTGAAAATATTTCAGAGCTTATAGACTCCACCCTAAAACAAATTTCAGGCAGCAGTGTTGATGAAGATATAACCTTGCGTGAGACGCTGGCAAGACTTGCCGAATTGCTTCCCAGTGATGAGCAGTTGAAAGAAATGACCGCTGCTAAATCRATGAWTCGTGAAGCTCTTGAATAAAGCCCACTTTTGTTTGCTGATAGTATAGGGCACCTTGAAAAACCTTGCGCGAGTCCAACACTGTTGATGTTCATTCATGGCAAGATGTGGACTTGATTTTATTGCTGATTTAGCATGTTTGGCAAGTATTGTTGTGAGGAGCTTTATTGTAGTGAATTTTAAGCGTTTGGTGGGCGTTCTCGGATATATAACTCATGCCTGAYYCTGYAGATACATCAAATTATGCCGATTGCCAAGGCTGTTCGCTCTGCTTGCTGCCCTGCCCTATGTGGCGGCAGCACCGTGATGTGATGTTTAGCCCACAAGGCATTGCCAAAGCCATGCAATCAGGGGCAAGCGCTGAGGATTTACGTGCATCACTCAGTAGCTGTATCATGTGTGGGGCATGTGATGTGATGTGCCCTGAATCCATTGATTTAACAGGGATGATTGAGGGTGCGGGGCAAGCATTGGGTTTGCCCAAAGTACGCTCTGAGTTAGAAGGCGAGTTGAGTCCGTTTGTCATCAGTTGCGATGCCAGTGTGCAGGCGCAGATTGGTAAAGATGATTTGTATATGATTGATGCAACACCATTTCATGCCCATTATGCTGATCGGGTGATACATTATGATGATTTGCGTAAACAGACAGGCTGCAGCATGAATTTAGACTTAAACCGCATGGTAATCGCGACAGGTRTTGGCAGTGCYGCTGARRTYGYWGGTCAGTTTGATGTCAAAAAACAGGTGCAATGGCTGATTCAAGGGCGCGAATTTAARCGGGTGATTGTTGAAAATCATGCYGATATGRGTSTGYTGCGMGAAATAACAGGTAAGCCTGTGTTTTGTGTTRCGGARTTGTTGGGYGTAGTKRTTGAAASYAGRGGTGAATATGCGGCAGGTTGATGTRGTTATTGTGGGAGCCAGCCTTGCGGCAGCRGCAGCRGCAAAACGTTTGGTCGATGCTGGTTTGGAAACTGTGATTTTGGAAAAACAAAAGCTGCCTAGGCATAAAATTTGCAGTGGTATTTTATCACCGCGCGGACATCGTTTTTTGATTGAGAACTTTGGTGCGTTGCCACGAAAAGTTTTGCATGAACCAACATCGTGCAAAGGTGTRACYTTTCATTTTCCCAGCATGCTTTCTATGCCGATGGATTTTTTTGGCGGYCCCACCCCGCATTTGCACCGCAGATACGCCGATCATTGGGCGATTGAGCAAAGTCATGGTGAAGTGATGGATGAGACATCCTTCTTATCACTGCAGCAAAGTGATGAGCATGTGGTGGTGACRGCGCGAAAAAAAGGTTGCGAAAGCTTTCAGCTTAAAACGCGCTATGTGATTGGTGCAGATGGCCCAGTATCCCCCGTTCTACGCTCACTGTATCCAAGCTATCATAAAGATATTCCGATGTTTTTCGTCGGGCAAAAGTTTCATGAGATTATTGATTGCCCACTGGATGAAGATTACTTTCATTTTTGGTTTCACCCTGATTTGGGGCATTATACTTGGAGTCATGCCCGTGATGGTCGCCAGATTGTTGGTGTGGGTTATAAAGTTGGCGAGAAGTTTCATGATCGCCATGCTTATGTGGCAAACTATTTTAAAGAAAAGCATGGGGTGCATTTAAAACCTGCCGATGACGATCATGAAGGGTGTTCGGAGAATTTTGGACCATCGCTGATTAATCGCTACGTGTTTGGTAAAGGGCGGGTRTTGATTACKGGGCAAGCYACAGGTTTTTTRAATATGATTGGTGAGGGCATGAGCTGTGCTTTGCATTCRGGSGCRATTGCKGGWGAATCSATTGTKGATGCCATGCTKCGMAAYMGWCCTGTACAAGCSATTTATCGTAARARYATYGCTTCGGAAGTRCGCCGTACGACYGATCAGTGGAAYCCTTTAAAAATTGCMTTTGCCAAACCCCATGAAGCAGAYTTCCCCAAAGCYTTGATGGCGATGCCTTTGAAGGAGCGTTTGATTGTGTTGGGTGATATTTSGCATTTTGTAAAACTCTACAAAGAATTCAAATGGGGCAGGCAGCTTGCGGCGGTTAGTATGCAACGTTTATTGCGTGGTGATTATTCGCAAAAGAATTGGTTGTAGGCTGAAGCACTGACGAACCGTATGCAGTCGTTGCTTTTTCCATCATGCTGYTTGTTTTGCCATACGGTGATACAGGCTGATGAAAAAGGCTGTTGCAGTGATTGTTTGTCTAAAATTCGTCCGCTATCAAGCGATACATGTCATATATGCGGCGTTATGATGCCAAAAGAGCTTGTGCCAGGCCCGTGTGGTAAATGTTTGCAAAATAGCTCCGCGCAATGTGCGACCCATAGTTTGTATGCCTATCGACAAGCTGCGCGTGATGCCGTGTTGGCTTGGAAGTTACAAGGGCAGGATGCCGCCCTTTTATGGTTGTTGGATGTGGCGGAAAAGCGTTTGAAGGAGTTGTTTCAGCCTGATGATTTGCTGTTGCCAGTGCCGATGCCCTTATCTCGAATGCGTCAGCAGGGGCAACATCATGCCGCAGATTTATGCAAACATATTGCGCAGCATGTTGGTTGTACTTGGGACTGGCAGGTGTTGCGGCGTATCGGCGAGCAACAACGGCAGTCAGCATTGTCAGGTGCACAGCGGCACAAAAATTTACGTAAGGCATTCGCTGTAGATATGGACTACTGGCATCAGCGCAGTACTCCAGCGGGACGTATTTGGGTGATTGATGATATTATTACCACGGGAATGACGGTACATTTCGCAGCCAAGRCGCTRCGTAGYATCTGCAATGAAATACATGTACTGTCGCTAACRCGGACAGYGAAGGATGGTTGATGATGGCGAAGATTGAAGTTTATTCGGGTGATTATTGCCCTTATTGCATGCGTGCAAAGGCATTGTTGAAGCAGCGTGAGYTGGAATTTGTGGAATACAATGTGCARCGTGAGCCAGAAAAACGGSTTGAAATGGYRGAGCGTGCGCCAGGYGCACGAAGCATTCCCCAAATCTTTATCAATGAYCGCCATGTTGGTGGTTGTGATGAGTTGTATGCCTTGGATAAAAAAGGYGAGTTGARTCARTGGYTGGAAGYYTAAGGAGKNCGWNTNNATGCCTGAWCCGAAGCACCTTTTAGATAATAACTTGGCTTGGGCGCAAGAGCATTTACGCCAAGATCCTGAGTTTTTTAAACACCTTGCGACATTAAAAAATCCCAAATATATGTGGATTGGTTGTTCCGATTCACGCATGCCTGCCAATGAGATGATTGGTGTGGAACCTGGGCAGGTGTTTGTGCATCGTAATGTTGCCAATCAGGTTCAGCATACGGATTTAAACTGCTTGTCCGCAGTGCAATATGCAGTGGATGTGTTGGGTGTGGAGCATATTATCGTAACGGGGCATTATGATTGTGGTGGCGTGAAGGCGGCGATGGAGTCCCAACATTTTGGTATTGTGGATAACTGGATTCGCGGTATTCGTGATACCTATATTGACCATGCGGATGACATGGCGGCATGCTCTGATAAAGATAAACGTTTGGATATGTTGTGTGAGCTGAATGTGAAACGTCAAGTCGATAAATTAAGCCATACACGCATCGTTCAAAATGCTTGGGTTGCGGGTAAGAGTTTATCACTGCATGGTTGGGTCTACAGTTTGCGTGATGGTTTATTGCATGACCTTGGCGTAAGCAAAAGCTGTGCGAATGATGTGGAAGCGATTTATCGTGTTGCTGGTGTACCAGACTTGCCAGAGGAATAGTTGCTTTATGGGTTATAAGCTTTGGAAATACGTGTCCAAGCCTCATAATCCAATTGTTCAGCTCTGTTTCCAGGGTCAATATCAATCGCTATAAAATCGTCGGCACTAAGCGAGCCTTTGAAATTGTTTAGAATGGTTTTGCGACGATGGGCAAAACCTTTGCGCACAGTCTTTTGCAAGGTGTCAAAGTTGCATGGTGGGGTCTTTCCATGGGGTGTAAATAACAACACAACGGAATGCACTTTGGGGGGCGGAACAAAAGCACCTGGCGGCAATAAAAGCAGGCGTTTCACATGATAATGATGCCGCGCTAATACGGATAAACCACCATACGTTTTACTGCCAGGACCTGCCATAATGCGGTCGCCTACTTCACGCTGGTACATAAGCACCATGCCACCTGAAAGGCTGTGGCTGGTGAGTTGAGCCGTCAGTGGGCCACTAATATTATAAGGCAAATTGCCTGTAATCCATTCAGGCTGGGCTTGTGCAACAGTTTCTTTCAGCACCTTAAGCACATCGCCGTGTACAACATTTAGTTGCGCCTTTTCACTCACATACTCTGCCCACATGGTGGCAAAACGATCATCTTTTTCAATCACAGTGAGTGTGCTAACACGTTGTAACAATGCATGGGTGATAGCACCAGGGCCAGGGCCGATTTCTATGGCTGATGCACCGTTTGGTACAGCGGTTGCAATTTTAGCGATGGCACGTTGATCACGAAGAAAATGCTGACCGAGTGCTTTGTTGGCTTTGTGTTTGGGGGAAGTGTCATCCTGCATAAGCGCGAGGCTAACCATTTGTGTGCAGCTAGACTATGCATACTTGTCAGGCATTGAACCGTGATAAAGGTATTTTTACTGCGCGTTTATGGGGAATTAGAATAATAGCGATTGCCGAGCACTTGGCTGCAATGCYTACCGTGTTGTAAACTTGATATGAGAGGTATCGTATGATGAGAGCGCCTCTCTGAAAGGAAAATCATTTTTAATGTATTTGCTTGATAGGCAAGTGCTGATTTATTCAATGGCTGGCACCTATTCGTGCTAAATCAGCAAGCCCCGCGTTAGTAATCTAAGCAATAGCGGTGCTATTACGTGCGGTTACTGCCTTGCTCTTGGAGATGATTCACCTCATAACTAGACTCTCCTCAGAAACTAAAATGATTATAAATATCAACAAGAAATGATTRTTTGAATAGTGTTTGGTGTAAGTTTTTACACGAATGTGAGCCCAAAAGCTTGCAGAAGACTCCTGTTCTTTCTTG
>NVTQ01000092.1 GCA_002401635.1 Pseudomonadota bacterium | reverse complement strand
TTTTATTTATCGGAAAACTTTCTCTAAGCTTTATCTTGCCCGCACAAGCAGCACAATACCTGCCAATAAAAAACCAGCTCCAACAAGTCCGCCCCACTGCGCAGCCTCGGCAACACCCACCGCATAAGCTGCCAATACCGCGCCACCAGAAGCGCTGAACAATACGCCCATCATAAGTAATATATACGAAGGTTTTTGATCTCGCATGGTCTGACTGGTGTTTTCAATATGCTCAAATACAGATGTCATACGTGACGGCAATACCATCCAATCATGCAACTGATCTTTCACATCATGTGCCATAAATTCGAGTTGTGCTTTTGGCCCCATATGCTGCATCATCCACTTGGAAACAAGCGGTTTCGCCAACTCCCAAATATTAATATCATCGGCCAACTCACGCGCCACACCTTCAATCACCACCATGGTTTTTTGCAGCAATAGCAACTCTGGCTGCGTTTCCATTTGAAAGCGTTCGGTCACGGCAAACATGCACAACAACAATTCAGCAATGGATATTTCACCCAGTGGCCGATTGAAAATAGGCACCGCAACTTCACGCAAGGCATCTTCAAAAGCTGAGATGTTGGTATTGCGCGGTACATAACCTGCTTCTATATGCACAATCGCCGCTTTGCGATAATCACCACGTAAAAATGCCAATAACATATCTGCCAAATAACGCCGTGGTCTGACTTCCAAACGTCCAACAATACCAAAGTCCAATAAAACAATATCACCATTGGCAGCCACAAAAATATTGCCAGGGTGCATATCAGCATGAAAATAACCATCCACAAACACCATATGAAAAAATAATGTTGTAGCACGTTCACACAAGCTTAACGTGTCATGCCCTGCGGCTCGGAGCGCATCACGCTCATCAATCGGAATACCTATAATGCGTTCACTGGTTAAGACTTCTGTCTGGGTATAATCCCATAACACTTCAGGAACACGAACCCCTTCAAGCGATTCAAAATTCTCAGCAAACCGACTGGCATGCGCGGCTTCGGCTCGCAGATTCAACTCACCACGAATACTTGTGGCAAACTCTTCAACCACGCAACGCGCTTTTAAACGCTGATATTCAGGGAAATAACGTTCAAACATGGCTGCCAAAAGTCGTAAAATAGCCAAATCCGCTTCAATGGTTTTATGAATATGTGGGCGACGAACCTTAACCGCCACTTGCCGACCATTATGCAACTCTGCAAAATGCACTTGGGCAATCGATGCTGCCGCAATAGCCTCTTCATCAAAGCTTGCATACAAACCATTCTCACCTGTTAATGGCTTTTTAAATGTACGTTCAATGACTTCTTTGACATGTTCAAATGGAGCTGGAGGCACGTCATCTTGCAGCTTCTTTAATTCAAGCGCGACTTCCAAAGGTAATAAATCAACACGGGTGGAAAGCATTTGCCCAAACTTAATAAAGGTTGGGCCAAGTTTTTCCAAAGCCTCACGTATCTGTGCGCCCAAATCTTGCGGCAATGCATCTTCGCGGAACAATTGTACCAACCAAGCATAAGGACTTAATAAGCGTAAACGTACTGCAATAGCTGCCATACCATGACTGGTAAGAATATAACCAATGCGGAACAATCGTAAGTTTCGGCGAATCTTGCCTGGCAGTCTCATGTATTTTTCGATGCTGCTGATATTTGCAAGGCATCACTGCGATGTTCCAAACGTGTTGTTTTACCCTTCAATTTACTCACTTGATGGGATAGCTGCTCAACACCTGCCTGCCATGCCTGCAAACGTTGCTGGTCGGGTGTTTGCATATTTTTCAAACAATCTTGCACCATATCTTTGGATGTTGCAGATACTTTGGCTTCAGCAGCCACCAAAGCATGTGCCGCTTTGGCAACACGTGTGCCAAAAAAATCGCCAAAGATAGCCCGCAATTCACGTTCCCAATCCAAATCGGCTGCGGCTAAAAGCTTTTTGAAGCGCAACATGGCTTCTGAATCACCCGATAATTTCAATACCTGCTGAAACACCAAATCATCAGGRTCTTCYTTGGCAAAACACATRCGTGCAAAACCAGYCRTGGTCGCCTCAATACGCACATCTGCTTCATCAGCATGCTCGGCATGYACCCATGTSCGMCCTGATTTAAAGCCTAAAAACATCACCGCATTGGTATCTGTAACATGAATACGAAACACCTTATGATTCAAACCATCCAAGTGCTCATGAAGCTTTGCATCTCGCGAAAATGCCAAGTCCAACACGGACGACATCACCACACACTGTACAGGCAGTGGAATCAAACGCAGTGGGAGAAACATCACACTCATACTTTATAACCTCGATGCAATGCAACCACACCGCCTGTCATATTTTCATGACGCGCCAAATCAAAACCAGCTTTTTGAATCATACGCTCAAAACGCTGTTGATCAGGGAAGCGCCGAATGGATTCAACAAGATACTGATACGAATCACGATCGCCTGTAATCAGCTCACCCAAAGCAGGAATCACATTAAAGGAATAAGCATCATAGACCACATCCAACAATGGCAGCACAGGTTTGGAGAACTCCAAACACATAAATTGCCCGCCTGGCTTTAAAACACGGTAAAATTCTGCCAAGCCCGCATCAATATCCACAAAGTTTCGAATACCAAAAGCAATGGTTACAGAATCAAAGCTGTTGTCAGCAAACGGTAATTTCGTGCCATCAGACTGAATACAATCAGCAGTGCCAGGCAAATACCCTTCATCCACCACCCTGCGTGCGCCTTCTGCCAACATTGGACCATTCAAATCGGTCAATACAACACGCCCTTGATGCTCGCCGCCTTTGCGCATTTTTTTAAGAAGCCCAATGGCAATATCACCCGAACCTGCGGCAACATCCAATGCYACRCTATCARAGCGTACCRATGACATCGAMAGCATRCGRCATTTCCATAASCGGTGCATGCCCGCACTCATGGCATCATTCATCATATCATACTTGCTCGCGACCGATGAAAACACACCCATCACCTTGCYCGCTTTTTCATTTACTGCGACAGTTTCATAACCAAAATGTGTTTGCTGATTTGCTTGCTGATTCATGGCAAGCAAGCTAACAGCCGCTTGGCGTAAGCTCCAGAAAACTACATTACATCTGTGCATAAACTGTGTGTAAAGCATGTATAAAGAGTGGATGGATTGTGCAGTAATAACACTACAAGGTGTGTATAAATTTATTTGACACCCAAGATATAGTGTCTACACTTGGCTGCAAGTGATTCATTCTATGCTGTTCGTTTCATTTAATTATAACAACAGCTTACGCTGATAAACTGCACCTGTTTTCAGTATTTTATTGAATACCGCATGGAGATTACCCTTATGAGCCCGCAATTTCAGTCCTCTGCCGTAGAAGCCTCAGTTTCTGAACAAGAAATTACCTTACAGCCAGCCAGTGAAGATATTTGGAACGTCAAATACCGTTTAAAAAATAAAGCTGGTGAGGCCGTCGATGCCACACTTGCTGATACATGGAGCCGTGTTGCCAAAGCATTGGCAAATGTAGAAGAAGCTGGCAAACAAGAATATTGGCATAACCGTTTTGTTTGGGCTTTGGCACATGGTGCTATTCCTGCGGGGCGCATCATGTCCAATGCGGGCGCAGAAGCATACAAACCAGCCACTTCAACCATCAATTGCACGGTATCTGGCACGGTTCCTGACTCTATGGATGGTATTTTATCCATGGTCAAAGAAGCTGGCTTAACCCTTAAAGCAGGTTGCGGCATTGGTTATGAATTTTCTACATTGCGTCCAAAAGGTGCGTATGTCACGGGTGCCGGCGCTTATACTTCTGGGCCTTTATCATTCATGGATATTTATGATAAAATGTGCTTTACCGTATCCTCTGCGGGCGGTCGCCGTGGTGCGCAAATGGGCACATTTGATATTTCACACCCTGATATTATTGATTTTATCAAAGCCAAACGTGAAGACGGTCGTTTGCGTCAGTTCAATCTATCGTGCTTGATTACCAAAGATTTTATGGAAGCTGTCAAAGAAGATGGTGATTGGCAGTTGGTTTTTCCAGCCAACCAATCTGAAATTGATGACTCCGAAAACACCATTGTATGGCGGCTTTTACCACACTTCAAAAGCAGCGTTGTACACAACGATAAGGGTGAAATTGCCTGTAAAGTTTACCGCACCATCAAAGCCAAGCGCCTTTGGGATGTGATCATGGCATCGACCTATGATTATGCCGAACCTGGATTTATTCTTATTGATGAAGTGAATGACAAAAACAACAACTGGTTCTGCGAAGATGTTCGTGCTACCAACCCATGTGGTGAACAGCCGCTCCCTCCATACGGTGCATGCTTGCTTGGCTCGATTAATCTTACCAAGTTTGTGAAAAATCCTTTCACAAGCGAAGCTGAATTTGATTGGGCTAGCTATCGCGAAGTGATCGCAATCTTTACCCGCATGCTGGATAATGTTGTTGAAATCAATGGTTTACCATTGGAAAAACAGCGTGCCGAGCTTATTTCTAAGCGTCGTCATGGTATGGGTTTCCTTGGTTTGGGCTCTACACTTACCATGATGGGTAGCAAATATGGCTCAGCGGAATCGTTGGAATTTACTGAGAAAGTATCCTACGAGCTAGCACGCACAGGCTTTGAAACTGGCTTGCAATTGGGTGAAGAAAAAGGCGTTGCTCCCATCATGAATGAAGACATCAAAATCACCACTGAAATCATGGCAAAACGCCCTGAAATGACGGCTGATGGCATTCAAGTTGGTGATAAAATAAAAGCACGTATTTTATGGGCGAAGTATTCCAGTTATATGCAGCAGTTCGCACACACAGACAACCCAGAAGATAAAGTATTGCTTGAAGCACTGATTGAAAAAGGCTGCCGCTTTACCCACCATTCATCGATTGCACCAACAGGCACCATCTCATTAAGTTTGGCAAACAATGCATCCAATGGCATTGAGCCATCTTTTGCCCATCATTATGCACGCAATGTGATTCGTGAGGGCAAGAAATCCAAAGAGAAAATTGATGTTTTCTCTTACGAATTATTGGCATACCGTACATATATCAATGCCGCAGCCATGCCATTGAGTGACGATGCAGATAAGCAGTTGCCTGAATACTTTATCTCTGCCGATGAAGTTACGCCCAAGCAACATGTGGATATTCAAGCTGCCGCACAAAAGTGGGTTGATTCATCCATTTCAAAAACTGCCAATGTGCCCACTGATTTTCCATACGAAGATTTTAAAGATATTTATATGTATGCTTATGATAAGGGTTTGAAGGGCTGTACCACCTTCCGCTTTAACCCTGAAGTGTTCCAAGGCGTATTGGTGAAAGAAGAAGATCTCGCCAATACCACCTATAAATTTACTTTGGAAGACGGAACCATTGTAGAAGCTAAGGGCAATGAAGAAATTGAATATGACGGCGAAATGCACACTGCTGCCAACCTTTTTGATGCACTGAAAGAAGGCTATTATGGCAAGTTCTAACCGCTCTTCCGAGTTAAGCATTTATTGGGCTGAGCTTCGTTTTCCACCGCTGAATTTATGGGTAATGGCATCATTACCATTCCGTGGAAATATTGCTATGACAGATGAAAATATGCCCAGTGCTCCAAACAAAAGTTCTAAAGCACTATCTAAATTACACCGTCGGCTTGAAACATTAATCGCTGTTCGTGGAGGAAAAATATGAGCATTAAAATTGCAAAGAAAATTACCGCCTATGAAGTTGCCAAACCTCAAGAGGATAAAAAAGAAAATAATGTAACCTCCATTGCGCCACTTCTTGAACGTGATGAAGTGCTTGAAGGCAATACTTACAAAATCAAAACGCCTGACTCTGAGCATGCGATGTACATCACTATCAATGATGTTGTGATTAACAAAGGACAAGCCAATGAACACCGCCAACCCTTTGAAGTTTTTATTAACTCCAAAAATATGGAACATTTCATGTGGATTGTGGCATTAACACGTGTTATTTCAGCAATTTTCCGCAAAGGTGGCGATGTCACTTTCCTTGTAGAAGAGTTAAAAGCTGTTTTTGATCCGCGTGGTGGTTATTTCAAGAAAGGTGGCAAGTACATGCCATCACTTGTAGCTGAAATTGCCGAAGTCATTCAACAGCATTTAATTTCTATTGGCTTGATGGAAGGGCAATTACAAACTGGAGAGTTGATTGCCAAACGCAAAGAAGCCGAAGAAAAACTTGGTAAAGAAGGCATTGCCAACGCTTCCCTATGCGACAAATGCAGCGCTATGGCAGTGGTTCGCCTTGATAATTGTAATTGCTGTCTTGAATGTGGGGATAGTAAGTGTGGGTAAACCTAGAATTGGTAAACTTATGAGTTAAACCTCAGTAGTTAACGTAATGAGAACCATCTTAAGAAAGGCTGTTATTCATTAGAATAGCAGCCTTTTTTATTTATAAAATCAAACGGCTAGGGGGTGACTTTGGAGTCCTGTTTTGGAGAAAAAACCAGTCTAATAAATTGAAGCTTGCGGCATAATCACTCCCTAATAACAAACAAAAATGGTTTATAGTGTTCTACTCTTCGTCAGAAGACCTTACCTTTCTCTGGCGTACTTTAGATGATGCTACACGACTCGCATTTTTAGCTTTTTTCCGTTTCTCTACAAATGGAACCTGTTCTTTGTGATGCTTGGATTCTTTTTTGATTTTTAAGTAATTTTTGTAATGTTCGCTATCAAGCTCATGGTTCGCCAATGCCATTAAAATAGCGCAATCTGGCTCATTGCTATGTCCACAATTGGAGAATCGGCATTTTTTAGCAAGCTCTAGTATATCGGTAAAACTACCTTCAATGCCTTCACTTACTTCTGAAACTGCCAACTCACGCATACCTGGCATATCAATCAACATCCCACCCTGTTTAAGTATAATGAGGTGGCGACGAACTGTTGTATGCCGACCTTGTCCTGAATCGCTCACTGCTTGCGTTTCAAAAGCATTGCTGCCTATAAGCTGATTCATCAGAGAGCTTTTACCAACACCTGAAGAGCCAAGCAAACAATAGGTTTTTTTGGGCTCTATAAACTGACGTAGTTCATCCAAACCATCACCTGTCGTATTACTAATCGCGAGAATCTTTATGTTGATTCCAGCATCTCGAACATCCTTCATCAATCGCTGTAGGGCCTCTTTATTGATTAAATCTGTTTTGGTAAACAGCAGCACAGGCTCAATATGCGCCTCGTGGGTCATCACCAAAAAGCGTTCAAGTTTACGCACATTAAAATCGTAGTGGCACGACATCACAATAAAGGCGGCATCAATATTGGAGCCCAACATCTGAAACTCTTCGTTGTAACCGACAGTCTTGCGCTGTAATAATGTCTTTCTTGGCAAAACATTATGGATACTCGCAAAATGCTTGGCATCATTCAGCCCAGAGCCATGCTGTTCAAGGCATACCCAGTCGCCAACACATGGGAACTTTGCAGCCGATTCAGCCTTATAAAAAAACTTGCCAAGTAACTCGGCAAAAAGTTCGCTCTTACCATCATGAACCACAATGCGACCTCTATCTATCGCAACCACGCGAGCCACACTGTGTTTTGAGGCACACAGCTCACACGCATGAGCTTCAAACCAGCTATCTAAACCAAGGTCGCTTAGCTTCATGCTTTACACATCAATCCGACCAGGAATGGGGTCAGGCTTTTAAACGGGGTCAGGCTTTTATAATTTGATATTGGACTTAATTTCATTAATTCTTTCTTGTAGATCATTATCATCCAACACTCTCTCCTCAATCTTTCTCACAACAATACTCATTGTGGCAACATCACGGTTAAAATATGCCGCAATTTCTGTCAATGTYACCTGCCCATATGCTCGCATCAGCCATGCAATCACCCCKCGTGCTTCCGATGGTTTTCTAGCCCTGCTACGCTCAGACAAATCAAGAGCTTGCAACTTATAAACTTGGCAAACTACAGCCGTACAATGCGCCAAACYAAGCACTTTTTCTTCTTTCATASCAACACTTGCTAGCACTTTTTCGGCAAAATAATCATCGCCCAATACGCGCGCATCACTTGAACCAATATGAAATTCAGTTCTATGTTTTTCTGATAAGCCATCAAACACAAAATCAACATAACGATTCCTMGCCAAATCAAGTTGTGATGAAAAACGTGCTAATACAACATCCTTCGTCAACCAAGGTAAAGTTTCATCACCTATATAGGCCAAATGACTACTCCACAAATAATCAGATGGATTTGAAACCATACCTGCTCGAACAGGGTTCAAATGCGTATAACGAACGAGTTCAAGTAAATAGTTATCCTCATCAACCAACAAAGCCTTAAAGCGCCCTTGAAATAAGTGCCCCAATCGTTTTTGACGATTATTAAACCAGCGTGTATATCGAAATGATAAATTTTGCATAATTCGTGAAAGCGATATTGCCCCCACCTGGATAACCAAATGAATATGGTTATTCATCAAACAAAAAGCATGTATACGATGCTCAAATCTCTCCACTCCTTCTTGCATTAAAAGGTAAAAATGATAACGCCCATCATCATTTAAGAATATATCATCTCCACCATTACCACGAAGCATGACATGATAATAACCGCCATCTATGTGAACCCTTGGTTTTCTTGCCATCAACTAACTTTAGTTACTCATCCTGCAAATATCAAATTATAAAAGCCTGACCCCCAATTTTAAAAGCCTGACCCCCAATTTTATGAATTGGATG
>NVTQ01000091.1 GCA_002401635.1 Pseudomonadota bacterium | reverse complement strand
TCTCTGCTTCAGATTTACTCTCACCTCGAACAAGCAAAGGCAACATAACATTTTCCAAGGCACTTAATTCAGGAATTAAATGATGTGCCTGATACACAAAACCAATAGAGCGGTTGCGTAAATGCGCCCGTTCATTTTGATTTAAAGTAAAAAGTTCTTGCCCTGCCAAACATGCATTACCCTCATCAGGGTCATCCAATGTTCCTAAAATTTGTAATAACGTACTTTTTCCTGAACCAGACTCACCCACAACCGCTAAGAATTCACCACGACATAAGGAAAATTCTACATTTTTAAGTATATGCAAAGTGCCTGACGAACCATAAAAGGATTTACTTAAATTCGTAACTTTAAGTAATATATTCTGTATAGAATCTAGCAAATCAACTGTCTCGCTGCATCAATGTTTTAATGGTGTCTTGCACACGTTTTTTTTGATATTGTTCTACAATGCTTCTCACTGAAGGGTACTCAAGGGTGATGGCATTAAAATCTTCTCGTGTTAACTCCATCAATTCCAATGCATCTTTGGCCACAACAGTTGCTGTTCTGGGTTTATCGGTCAATAAAGCCACTTCACCGAAAAAAGCACCCTCACCCATAACACTTAATGCTATCTGCTGGTCACCATTTCGAATATCACTGGTTGATACTTCAACGTGCCCTGAACGTATCAGGAAGAAGCTATCCCCTGGGGCACCCTCTTCTACAATAATATCCCCTGCAACAAATGAGCGTATATTAAATTTCCTTGCTAATGCCATGCGTGCATCAGCTGGAACATCTTCAAAAACAGGTGTCATAGCTAACACACGGCCTAATACACGCTGACGATAAAAACTCTCCACCGTTTCTCTAATCTTGGCATATTTTTTAACCCAAACATCAAATGTTTCGCGGTCAATTATCAATAAACTGACTTCCGTTTCTGCAACAGCTACATCTGTATGTGCCGTACGTGACATAAATGCATGCTCACCAAAAAAATCACCATCAAACAATCTAGAAAACACACGTTTCCCACCCGATGAAAGTTGTATATTCAAACGTACCGTACCCATACCAATTAAATACAAGCAGTCGCTTTCAACACCATAGTCATAAATATGCTCACCAGCAGCAAAGTTTTTTAGCGTCAATGAATCCATAAATGCTTCAAGCTCATCACCTGACAAATCCGCCAACAAGGGTGTACGTTCAACATTTAATTTTGCTTGTTTACCTAAATTTACATCATCAGCCCGCACCTGATCCTGTGGTTTAATAGTAGAAACGGCCCAATGATCTCCACGCTCTGAAGAAAGCTCTTGTAAACGCTCTTGGACCTCGGTTTGTTCTGGGTTAATTCGCAAAATGATCTTATTAATTGCAATGGCCTGAACCACAAAACCCTGCTCAGCATACGCCTTGGCAATTTTGATATAATCATACACAGCCGCTACAGAATCACCTGTTTTCTCACGTAATTCCGCTAACTTTACATAGGTTCGTAAATCGTTTGGTTCAGCCTTGTGTAAACCTTCGAAAAATTCCAATGCTTTAGAGTATTTACCATCCAGCAACGCCCTTTTTGCTTTRTTTCGCAATTTTTCTATAGACATTTACTCATACCTCAATGCATCAGCTGGCGGCACATTGGCAGCACGCCAAGCTGGATAAAATGTTGCCAAAACTCCCATCAATAAACTAATAACCACAATCCAAGTCACCGACACAGGATCAATCACCGAAGGTACATGTTCAATAAAATAAACATCGCCCGATAAAATCGTTATACCTGTCACCTGCTCGAACCAACTTAACAAGGCATCCAGCTTCCAAGCCAATAGTAGACCAAAGCTTGCGCCCAGCAGCGTTCCAAGTCCACATAACAACGTTCCCATCATTAAAAAGATTCGCATGACCGATGCATGGGTCGCGCCAACCGTTTTTAAAATTGCAATTTCTTTGCGCCGCTCCATAACCACCATCACCAATGATGACACCATATTAAACACAGCAACGATAACAATAAGCGATAAAATAATCCCCATCACCAAACGTTCCATTTTTAATGCCTGGAAAAAAGAGCGATGCCGGTGCATCCAATCTGTTACCCAAGCATCAGCAGGCAATTGCATTCGTGCCCTTGCCGCAACCACACCAGCTTGATCCCTGTCATATAAGTGCAATTCAATGCCACTCACCCGATCACCTGTGCGGTTAAGCCTTTGAACGCCCAATAAAGGTGCAATAATTAAACCAACATCATATTCATAAAAACCTGAATCAAAAATACCCACCACGCGAAATGCGCGCATGCGTGGAGCCATGCCTGCTGGAGATATACCACCTGCTGGAGAAATCAAACGCAACGAACTACCAACAGTTACCCGCAGTTTATGCGCCAAATCTTTTCCAATCACAACTTCATAGGGTGATGTTTTCGAGTCTGATACAAAACGCCCTGATATAACATGGTTGGCAATATTTTTTTCACGATTAACATCAACACCTTTTAAAATAGCACCTGTCGAATACCGTCCATGATTGGCTAATACCTGTGCAGTCATATAAGGAGCCGCTTTGGCAACACCATCAATATGTTCAGCTGTTTCTAACCAGCCCTGCCAATCACCCAAAGTCTCATCGGAGCCTTGAATATCAACATGGGAGGAAAAACCAAGAATCTTATTCTTTAATTCTGCATCAAAGCCATACATCACAGACATCACAATAATCAATGCAGCCACACCAATAGCCACACCAACCGCTGAACTCCAGCCAATCAATGAGACAAAACGTTCATCCCTGCGGGATTTTAAATAACGACGCGCCAACATCCATTCATAGGATTTCATCATTATTTATAACCTAAAAAACGTATGAACATTGGGGCACCTTGAATAAGCTCACACGAGTCAAACGCCATCAGGTGCAAAAAGGATAAGTTTGACGAAGTCGTTAGGTTTTTCGAAGTGCCCATTAACTTAAGTAACGCAGGTATAGATACACATGGGCAATCGCAATGGTTAACAACATAAGCAGAAACGCGTGTTTCATAAAGGTTAAAAATGCAATCGGATGACCTGCTCGCTGCGCAAATCCCGCCACAATCAAGTTTGCCGATGCACCAATCAACGAGCCATTGCCACCCAAACATGCACCCAAAGCCAGCGCCCACCAAAGAGGAATCAATGCTTCTTCACCACCAAATGTGGGTGCCATACTTTGAATCAATGGAATCATCGTTGCCACAAAAGGGATATTATCAATCAATGCAGAAGCTATCGCAGAAACCCACAACACAGCAGCAGCTGTTGCCGCCAAATCGCCACCTGTCATGGTAAGGGTTTTTTCTCCTAGCATGGCAATAATACCTGTATGCTCAACACCCGTCACAATAATAAACAGGCCGACAAAGAAGAAGATCGTTGTCCACTCCACCTCCGCCATAATGCCTTCATAAGCATGATCTTTATCGTGTAAGGGTTGCCCCCAGCTTTGTAATAACAACAATACAGCCGCGCCAAACATGGCAATCGTTGCAGGCTCTAGATGGAAGGTGTGGGCAACAGTAAAGCCTGTAATCACCGCAACCAAAACAAACAGGCTTTTTTTAAGCAAAGGCACATCTTTAATCGCTGCATTTTCATCAAACTGCATAATCAACTGTTTTTTCTCATCCGTGGCTTTCAAATCACGTCCAAACATGAACCAAATCACAGTAATCACCACAATAAAAATAACAGGAATAATAGGCGCTAAATTTATTAAAAAATCAGTAAAATTTAAATGTGCTGCTGAACCAATCATAATATTGGGCGGATCACCAATTAAGGTCGCTGTACCACCAATGTTTGATGCTAAAATCAATGCAAATAAATAAGGGTAAGGGCGCACACCCAAAGCATCGGTAATCAATAATGTTACAGGTGCAATCAACAACACAGTCGTAACGTTATCCAAAAGAGCTGAAAACACAGCTGTCACCAACGACAACATCACCAAAATCCCCCAAGGCTCACCTTTTACCATCTTAGCTGCCTTAATAGCAACATATTGAAACATGCCCGTTTTCTGGCTAATCGCCACAATAACCATCATACCAGTCAATAAACCAATGGTATTAAAATCAATACCCGATACAGCCTGCTGTTGATTCAACACACCGCAAAGAATCATCAAACCAGCACCCAACAAAGCCAATACAGCACGATTAAACTTCTCTGCCATAATCACGCCATAAATAAGCAATAAAATAGACACGGCTATCCAGACAGGGTCAAAGCCAAATATCACCGATGATGAAACCACATGTTCTGTATTATGCATCGTTTTCTGCGCTCTCTACCATGGTACCCAAACGATCAAGAATATCCCCCGCCGAAATGACACCAATCAAACGTTTGTCCTCATCAACCACCAACGCATACTCATGTTTGCCAAAGGCTGTTAATGCTGCTGCCGTTGATAACAGCGATTCATCACGCTTAACCAGCAAAGGTTTTGTTTCCATTACGGATAACAAATCTTTTTCAATTACTTCAAGGTAATGACGACGCAAAATTCCCATATCAGGCGCATATGGAATCTGGTTAAGATCACCACTAACAATATAGCTGGGCACAAGATTTTCCATAATTGAAAAGGTCGAAATCACGCCAGCAACAATGCCTGCATCATCCACAACAGGAAGCATGCGCAACTTTGTAGCTCGCATTCGCTCCAACACATCACAAACACGGTCATTCACATGTGCTGTTGTGACTTCAGTCACCATCGTATTTTCAGCCAGCATAGACGCTCCTCAATGCATGTCGGTTTGTTTATCAATTAGTGTTTTCAATGTAGCTGTTCAGAATGCCTATGATTTATTAGAAATCAAGGCAGAAAAGCGTAGTGTGCTACTGCACATGAGCATTTTCCAACACTGATAGCGGATAAATCAGTGGTAAGCTGAATAGTTACATATCAATCAGTTTGTTTCAGGTCTCATATGCGGAAATAGCAATACATCACGAATCGAATGCTGCTCGGTTAACAACATCACCAAACGATCCACACCAATGCCCACACCTGCTGCTGGCGGCATGCCAAATTCCAAGGCGCGCAAATAATCTTCATCCACACCYGTTGCTTCAACATCRCCCGCWKCTTTGGCTTGRGCTTGCGCYACAAAGCGTTCACGCTGGTCATCGGGATCATTCAATTCCGAAAATCCATTGGCRATTTCACGCCCWGCTACAAACAATTCAAAACGATCTGTTACCGTATCATCKTCRTTATTGCGKCGTGCCAAAGGCGAYACATCCACKGGRTAATGGGTAATAAACGTWGGCTGTTCTAATTTKGGYTCAACCAAGRTTTCAAAAAGYTCRAGCAAATAGTGYCCYGCTTTCCAAGTAATCARWGGTTTAACGCTTGGATTTTCCTGCAAACATGCCGTTGCCAGCAACGCTTTATCATTGGCATGACCGCGCAAGTCGGGGCGACACTCAAACACTGCCTCATCCATACGAATACGTTTGAATGGTTGTGTTAAATCAACATCTATGCCTTCCCATGTCACGTTAGAGACACCCAATTCATCAGCAATCGAACGAATCAAACCTTCTGTGGTATCCATAGCGTCATTAAAATCAGCATACGCCTGATAAAACTCCACCATGGTAAATTCAGGGTTATGCGTCGCATCCGAACCTTCATTACGAAAATTACGGTYAATCTCAAACACGCGATCARAGCCACCCACAAGCAAACGTTTCAAATACAATTCTGGGGCAATACGCAAAAACAATTCCATATCCAAAGCATTATGATGGGTCACAAATGGGCGTGCTGCTGCACCACCTGCTTGGCTTTGCAACATCGGCGTTTCCACTTCCATGAAATCACGCTCTTCCAAACCACGGCGCAATAAAGAAACCACTTTCGAGCGTGTACGAAAAGTATCACGCGATTCAGGTGTCACCATCAAATCAACATAACGCTGACGATAACGGGTCTCAATATCAGTCAAACCATGCCATTTTTCAGGTAGTGGACGCAAACATTTACTCACCATTTCAATGTGTGAAACCTTGACTGACAATTCGCCTGTTTTGGTGATAAACAATACACCTTTGGCACCAATCAAGTCACCCAAATCCCATTTTTTGGTTGGGTTATAAACCTCTGCCCCGCCCAAAACATCACGATTCAAAAATAGCTGAATTTGCCCTTCAGCATCTTGGATTTTCACAAAGCTGGACTTGCCCATCACCCGATGCGCCATCATGCGCCCAGCCACAGCAACCTCCACAGCCAACGCATCCAAAGCCTCTTTCTCATATTCACCATATTTCGCATGAATACCCACAGAGAAAGCGTCTGTACGCCATGTGTTTGGATATGCTTGCCCAGCATCTCGCAGGAGACTTAGCTTATTGCGGCGAACCGTAATTTGCTCAGAGACTTTCTCTACTGGCATTGGATTTATTTTGGAATCAGAATCAACCACGTTTGAATCGCTCATATGCTCTCTATCTTACAAACGGCTATTTAAATCTAAATCACTGAAGAAAAAAGCAATTTCAGTTGCTGCATTTTCTTCTGAATCTGAGCCATGTACTGCATTGGCATCAATAGAATCAGCGTGATCCGCACGAATCGTGCCCGCTTCAGCTTCTTTCGGGTTGGTCGCACCCATCAATTGACGATTCAAAGCTACAGCATTTTTGCCTTCCAATACCATTGGCAATACTGGACCTGAACTCATAAATTCACACAAGTCTTTATAAAATGGGCGCTCTGCATGTACCGCATAAAAACGACCTGCTTCTTCTGCGCTCAAGTGACGCATGCCTGTTGCAATAACAGTTAAACCATTTTCTTCGAAACGACGGATAATGTCACCAATTACATTTTTTGCGACTGCATCTGGTTTGATGATTGAAAGTGTACGTTGAATTGCCATTTTTTCCCCTTTGTATTTACAACTTAAAACGCTTATTAAAAAAACCGTCAGCCATGACGGCAGCGGCACCCTAGAAGGCTACCTAGCAGGTGGCAAACTTATCGAACAATGCTGGAGACAATACCACCACCCAGCAGCTCATCGCCAACATAAAAAGCCGCAACTTGCCCAGGGGCAGTCGGCTTTTGTGGTTCCCCAAATATAATAGACACATCTGTGCCCGTTATTTGTAGCTGACAATCGGCAGGCTTCATCTGATAACGCACTTTAGCAGTCACGACCTCAGAGCTTTGCATATCCCTTAACCATGCCACATCACCAACTTTCACCTCTTGAATCAACGCATCTGCTGGTGGCGCAACCACCACCCGAGCTGTTACACCATCAAGCTCCACGACATGCCACGGACCATCAGGAAGTTTCAAGCCTTTGCGTTGTCCCAGCGTATAATGTGCAATACCTTCATGACGACCAAGAATATGCCCTTCCCTATCCACAATATCACCCGCACGAAACCCCGCCTGAGCACCTTCACGCTTCAAAAATGCAATACGATCACCCGCAGGAATAAAGCAAATATCTTGGCTTTCATGTTTATTCGCAGTCATTAAGTCATAATGCTGCGCTAAAATACGTGTACCATCTTTTTTCAAATGCCCCACAGGAAACAAAATCCTTTTAGCCTGCTCTTTACTTGTCGTCGCCAAAAAATAACTTTGATCTTTTTTATCATCATTGCCTTTATATATATGCAAGCCTGCCTCATCATCAATSCGYTGCACATAATGSCCTGTCGCYACATATTYRGCTTCYARSTTATCTGCMGCATCCAATAAYGCSCCAAAYTTCACAAAWCGATTACAKCGCTCGCATGGGTTYGGCGTACGYCCTGAYTCATAATCRGCAATAAAMGGATCAATCACATCACGGCGAAAATTCTCGCGCATATCCATATTATAAAAAGGAATGCCGACTTGGTCACATACCCGCCGTGCATCATAGGCATCATCCAAAGAACAACRTGAGCCATGCCCAGAAACCTCTTCTCGGCGATACTCCCAAACATTTAAAAACACACCCAATACATCCGCACCCGCTTCTTTTAAAAGCGCTGCCACCACAGAAGAGTCCACACCGCCACTCATGGCAGCAACCACGCGCACACCCTTTAAGTGTGAAAGGTCAGGTTTTAAAGATTGGATATAATCAGCAGAATATTCAGTCATGTTGCAAACGCTATATATTTACGATGAAGAAAACGAGTTTTTGCATATTTTACAAGTTCTCGCATAAGCTATAATTAATCATATAACACGACCTTAGAAAACTTTAAAAAACACGGTTGACAAGAAAAGCTTCACCGCTACAGTTCGCGTCGTTCAGCGGGTATAGCTCAGTTGGTAGAGCGCGACCTTGCCAAGGTCGAGGTCACCGGTTCGAGCCCGGTTACCCGCTCCAAATTAANGGGGTCTTTATGACCCCTTTTTATTTCTTGGTAGAATGGCAGGGTGGCTCAGTGGTACGGCGGAGGATTGCAAATCCTTTATTCGCGAGTTCGATTCTCGCCCCTGCCTCCACCTTGAATGATTGATTACCTATTGTATGCCCGGATGGTGAAACTGGTAGACACAAGGGACTTAAAATCCCTCGATTATTGCAATCGTGCCGGTTCGATTCCGGCTCCGGGCACCACTCATTCAGACATTTCTATCCAACTATAGTCATTCAGCAATTGATTTACCCTATTCTTTACCCATATCACCCCTCATCCTAACCTTCTCCCTCAAGTGGGAGAAGGGACTAAACACCCTCTCCCGCTTGAGGGAAAGGGTTGGGGGAAGGTGAATGCCGAAGGCAGAGAGACCACCCTGGGGTGTGA
>NVTQ01000090.1 GCA_002401635.1 Pseudomonadota bacterium | reverse complement strand
AATCACTCATCACCAACAAGGTGACTACATGATTTTGTGAAACCCCATACAAACCAAATGATTACACCCTGCATCCAAAGTCAATATCGGATCTTGGGTAAAACCAAACCCTTCGCAAACCACTTTCGCCCTTATGACTTAAAGTGTGTCGCAAGCTCCTCAATCGCAGCAACCTGATAATCCCAATCATGCTGCGATGGCTCTGCGGTTACCCAACATGTTCGCGCGCCAAGCTCTTTTGCCACCACAAGATTCTCTTGCATATCATCCAATACCAAGGCTCGCACGGGCAACACACCCTCATCATGCAACAGCATTTTCAGCGTCGCCGCACATGGCTTGGGCAAATATTCATTATAACGAATATCATAAATCACCTCAAAATGGTGGCGTATGCCAAGCGCATCCAAAACACGTTCTGCATGCTCATAAATACCATTGGTATGAATAACTTTGCGACCTGGGAGCTGATATAATACGGCATCCAACTGTGCATTTTTACAAAGCAACTCGTGTGCATTCACATCATGCACATCATGTAAAAAAGTTTCTGGTTCAATACCATGATGCAAAACAAGACCGCGCAACGTTGTACCATATTGCCGCCAATAACGTACCCGCAACGCATTTGCTTCTGCATGTTGTATGCCCAAAGCATGACAAATAAATGCTGTCATGCGCTTATCCATACGGGCAAAAACACCATTACCTGCCGCATAAAGCGTATTGTCTAAATCAACAACAATCAGATCATGAGGGGAATCAGAAGGCATAAAACCTACAAGACGAGGCTTTTAGAATTAACGCTTTTCCATAGGAATATAATTCTGCCCATTTTCGCCTGTATAAATTTGCGTAGGGCGAAAAATACGACTGACACCCAGCTGCTCTCGCCAATGTGCCAACCAGCCAGATACACGCGCAACGGCAAAAATAGGCGTGAATAAATCTGTTGGGATACCCAATTTTCGATAGACAATGCCCGAATAGAAATCAACRTTCGGACAAATACCTTTGGCTCCCAAGGTGCTGCGTGAAAGCTCTTCAATGCGGCTGGCAATGGCATAGGTCGGATCTTCACCCATTTCTTTGGTTAGCTCGACATAAAGCTTTTGTAAAAGGGTTGCACGTGGGTCTTTTGTTTTGTAAATACGGTGCCCCAAACCTGCAATTTTTTCTTTGTTTGCCAGCTTATCATGCAAATAAGCTTCTGCACGATCAACATGCCCAATCTCATCCAGCATATGCAGTACATCTTCATTGGCACCACCATGTAAAGGCCCAGAAAGCGAACCAATCGCAGCACTGATACAAGTATAAGGGTCTGCCAACGTTGAGGCTGTCACAATCGTTGAAAATGTACTGGCATTCAACGTATGTTCGGCATGTACAATCATCGCCACATCCATAATGCGTTCCATCAAAAGGGTTGGCTCATTGCCCGTTAACATATATAAAAAGTTGCCAGCATGCGATAAATCATCACGGGGTGGAATCGGATCATCGCCCCTACGCATACGCGCATGAGCAGCTACCAAGGTTGGCAATTTGCCCACCAAATTTAAACACACCGTACGCACATGCTCATCACTTAAATGCCCATCTAAGCTATGTGGCAAAGGGTAAAACATGCCCATCACTGCTACAGTCGTCTGCAAGGAGTCCATGGGGTGTGCTGATTCGGGGAAACATTTCATAATGTCCCGTATGCGAAATTTAATACGGCGGTGATGGTGTAATTCATTGGTAAATTCAGCAAGCTCATCTTCGCTTGGAAGATGCCCATAAATCAATAAAAATGAAGTCTCTTCAAAGGAGGATTGCTCAGCCAGTTGCTCAATATCAATGCCGCGATATTCCAAGTGCCCAATTTTTCCATCCACCGATGAAATGGATGACTCTGTCACAGGAATACCTGCCAAGCCGGGTGAATAACACGCAATTTCCTGATTCTTCGCCATGATTTTCACTCTCCTAACATATAAACCAATATAACTCGGCGCATTTTAACATGAAATACTGCCATGCGCCTGTTTTATTCATACTGCATCGTTCATGTTAGCCCGCATTATTCATGAATCGCCGTGATGATCGCGCCGAAGCTTTGTTTGCAACGGATTTTTTGCCATGAGTGCCGTAGCCACGCATACAGTCGATTGGCAAAGGATTCGTTGCGGACAAAGGGGCAAGCGAAGGCGCGGCAGCATTTATGAATAATGCGGGCTAGATAGATCCAGCACTTATTTCTTACACCATACAATTGAACCACGGAATTCCAGCACTTACTTCATATCAATATAATTATCTGCACCCCATACATTGCCAGCCTCTGGGCGCATAACCTGCTCGCCTGACGATAATCGAACATGTTTTAAAATCGCCCCTATCAACCATGGGCGTTGAAGCATAAATGGCTCAAAACCATGGCGTGGTAAGCGTAATAAATGGCAAGACGTGCCCGATACCACCTTATACGCAGTATGATGCCCACGCAATAAACCACCAAGATGGAAAAAATCACCTGGCTGCACACTAGCAAGCAAACGTTCCTCTTTTTGACTACCATCCAGCAGAAGTAAAACACCGCTCTGTACCATATAAGCATGCGGGTGATCTTCGCCTTGCTCCATCAGCGTTTGACMNGCCCTTGTTACAGTGTTTTCAAAAACCGTTGTTAAACGCTTGCGATCAGGCTCATTAAATAACTTAAATACTTGATGCCGTGATAACACATGCGCAACAAGGCGATGGCGAAACAAGTATTCCATCATCTCATACAGCGATTCATCTTCCTGCAACAATGCCCGAATACTTTCATAGGATAATTCAATCACTTCAACATGCGTTGCRCAACATAGCGTCGCGGCYCTTCGCATWCCTGTAAAATATGCCAGCTCACCCAACAGGCATGGGCGACTCGCCGTGCCTTCCAGCTTTGATGTTACTTGGTGAGGTAAAATCGCATCGATTGTTCCTTGTTGCAACAACCACATATGCCCAGCGGGCTCATTTTGATGGCACAACATATCACCGGGCAACAATGAACGCTTATAACCATGCTCAAACAAACGGGTTATAAACTTGGCTTCCGCAGCATCGCGATTGACATCAATGACAGCGTTATCTTCAGACTCTCCCACATCAGCCATTAACTCGCGTAAACGTGTCATACTCTCTTCTGCCAAATCTTGCTCACCCGCCAAACTCGGGCGACTTACACTATTGCCTATTAATGCCTTATACGCTTGCAAAGCCTCCGTATAATCACCCGTACGTTCGCAAGAATAAGCATAACTTAACTGCACATCTGTATCATGATGCCATGTCGGAGACTGCCATAACTCTGAATACAGCCTACGGGCTGTCTGAAAATCGCCCTTGGCAGCAGCATCACGTGCCCGTTGAAATGTTTTTTGAAAGTCCTGCATTACTACCCCCAAAAAGTCGTTACTCCTTAGTTTAGACGATTCTACGCAATTCGATATGTCTATCGCTCTTCCATAAATAGTCGTCCTTAGGACGCATCACTTGCAAATGCACGGGACGACGGCAATAACGGACTACAGCTTGGACAATCCATGGTCGGCGCAATGCAAAAAACTCAAAGGCATCTCTGGATAAATGCAACAAACGTACAGGGGTAGCCGCGACCACACGGTATGGGCTTTGATAGCCATGCAACAAACCACCCATATGTATCATGTCMCCTGGCACAACACTGGTCAGCAAATTRCCATYTTCATCATCAAGYTCATCATCAATCGGGCTATCAACATCATGCAAAAAAAACAAACAGCCCATTTGCAATAAATAAGCCCCATCATGCTCTTCTTTGGCGGCAATCAAACACTGACCAGGCTCTAGCTCAACAACTTCCAAAGACTGGCTCAARSSYAGRCGATCMACATCGTTCACACGYTCAAAAATYGCATGYTGAGCAAGCACTGGATCCACCCAGTGTTTGCGTAAAAGACGCTCCATGCCAGCCTGAAATGCTAAATCTTTACAAGCTCGGATACTTTTCGATGGAATCGCACACAAACGACATGAACCTTCGGCATACACTGTGGCATAGCGTCGCTGTTCGGTAAATACACCCAACTCACCCACCAATACAAATTCACCTGCTTGAGCACATAACTTATCGGGTGCATCTTCCGTATAATCTGGCATATGTACCGTTAACGTCCCCAGCATCAATAACCACAAGGTGTCAGGCATATCGCCCACATCACACAGCATATCACCTGGTAAAAGTTCAATGTTTTCACCCATTGCCTGCAATGCTTCCATCAACTGCACTTTATCCAACGCTATAACTTCTTGAATATCTTCTTCTACAGGCTCTTCCAAGACCTCTACTGGCGCAAGAAGTGCATCCACAGACTTCTGCAACGCTTCCGCAGCTCCTAGCTCACCATCATCTTTGTATTGCTGAATCACACCCTGATACAAGCTGCAAGCTTCATCTGCTTGCCCCAAATGCTCATAACACCAAGCCAAGCGCAACTGAATATCAAAATTATCTTKCATAGCATCGCTAKCAAGCACCTGCTGATAYAAGCCACASGCTTCTTCATACTGCTCTTTATTGGCAGCTTTGCGGGCTTGYMKCATCAGCACATGCACGTTCAAGARCCRCCYCCCAAKGGGTGTRCTGCATCAACCCATTGRTGCAAMCGTACACGRCTCACATGTGTRTAAATTTCYGTYGTAGTGATATTTGCATGCCCCAACATCATTTGAACRCTACGYAARTCMGCRCCRTGATTCAAYAAATGTGTTGCAAAYGCATGYCTYAACACATGCGGYGAYGGCAATGGTTTCAAAGCAATACTCTCTGCATACTTGCGCATGCGTAGCCAGAAATTCTGGCGGCTCATCGCCTTGCCTGCACGCCCTGGAAACACAAACGCATTGGCGGTATGGGGTCGTTGCTGCAACCATTGCGATAACCACGAACCAGCCTCTTCACCAAAGGGAATCAATCGCTCTTTATCGCCCTTTCCCACCACACGCAAAACACCCGCCTGCATATCCAAGCAACCCAACTGCAAGCCCACCAATTCGGAAACCCGCATGCCCGTAGCATACATCAATTCCAACATGCAGCGATCCCGCAATCCGTGCGCACTATCCACATCAGGAGCCTGCAACAGCTTATTCACATCATCTTCGGACATGTTTTTGGGCAAGGCTCGTCCGCGCCGTTGTTTGGGAAGGTTGCGTACAGGATGATCCTCCCGAAAGCCTTCTTGTTGTAAGAAGCTATACCACGTCGATAGCGTGCTGCGTTTGCGCTGAATACTACTGGGGCGCAAACCACGTTTCATCAGTGAACCCAAATACAACACAAGCACCTCTGCTTGGGCATCAAACAGCGTGGTTTGTGATGTTTGTAAAAATGCATGCACATCCATCAAATCACTGCGGTAAGCAGCAAGTGTCTGACGCGACCAGTTGCGCAGCATAGCCAAACGGTGCAACAAGCCTTCTACCCGTTCAAATGTTTCCTCTGCTAACATACAATGAGTATAGACTTATTTATTGGGAAGCTCTGTATAAGTCTAAAGCTCATGCTTTGTTCAGCTCTTCCATCAAATGGTACGAACACGAAATGAGCGACCTTTTAATTTACCATCGCCCAGTTTTTTTATAGCAAGGTTACTCACATCACGGCTTACAGCCACATAAGCCCACTGATCCATCACATGAATCTTGCCAACTTGATTACCCGCAATGTCCTTACCTGCTGTCAACGCCCCCAAAATATCACCAGGGCGCAACTTTTGTTTTTTCCCGCCACCAATTTGCAATGTTGTCATCGCAGCTTTGAAAGCTGGCTCCTTCAAAATCTCATTTGAGGGCAATGGCTCTGCCTGTATGTCGCGTTCAAGATAGTCACCCAACACAGTCATTTTATAATCATCTCGAAGGGTGAATAACGTACATGCCACACCTTGTTTGCCAGCTCGTCCAGTACGCCCAATACGGTGTACATGAATCTCTGGATCATGGGCAAGCTCATAGTTTATCACTGCATCCAAGCCTTCAATATCCAAGCCGCGCGCAGCAACATCCGTCGCCACAAGAATCGATACACTTTTATTGGCAAAACGAACCATCACCTGATCCCTATCGCGCTGTTCCAAATCACCATTTAAAGCCAGCGCACTAAAACCTTCATAAATCAAAGCGTTGGCAACATCTTCTGTCTCACGTTTGGTATTGCAAAAGATCACCGCCGATTCAGGGCGATATTGCAACAGTAGCAAACGCAATGCTTGCAAACGTGCATCATCATCGTTATTCACTTGATAAAAGTGCTGCTCAATACTTTTATCATCATGGGTGGATGCCACATGTACCATCACAGGCTCTTGCATCATACGTTTGGCAATTGATTTTATTTGCGCCTGAAATGTTGCACTAAAAAGCAATGTTTGACGCTGTGAAGGTGTATGTTTCACAATCGCATCCAAGGCCGACTGAAAACCCATCTCAAGCATTCTATCGGCTTCATCAAGCACCAATATCTGCAAGCCCTGCAACTGCAATGATTCGCGATTCAAATGATCTTCAATGCGCCCTGGTGTACCTACAATGATATGCGCGCCATATTCCAGCGAGCCCAATTGCGCTCGCATCGGCATGCCACCACACAATGTCAGTATTTTAACATTGGCAATGCTGCGTGCTAATTTCCGCAATTCTTTTGCCACTTGGTCTGCCAATTCCCTTGTCGGGCAAAGCACCAGAGCTTGCACATGAAGCTTTTGCACATTCAGCTTTTCCAATAGTCCAAGCCCAAAAGCAGCCGTTTTTCCTGAGCCTGTCTGACTTTGTGCAATCACATCTTTACCAGCCAAAATATGAGGCAGACTTTTCGCCTGAATCGGTGTCATCATGTCATAATTCAATGATGATAGATTTTCTAATAACTTCGTCTGTAGCTTAAGGTCTGAAAAAGGTGTTTGGCTCAAAATGGATTCCTATGGTGGGCATGCAAAAGTATATAAGCCCAAAGAGTAGCCCTTAACACTTATCAAATCACATATATTTAAAGAAGCAATGCAATACTCTTCTGCTAGTATTCAGAAAATTATTCGCCAAGAGCTTGTCAAACCTTACGGAGCCACAACATGCAAAAAATCCACTTCCCCTACTTAGCTTTGCCTTTGGCTCTGATTTTCATGCTTATTATTACGATTGGCAGTGAAATAAATGCTGCGGGCATCACCCGCATCCCACTTTTAAGCCTGCTGATTATGAATGAGTTCGCTTTTTTCATCACTGCTGCTGCAACATATATTGGCATCAAGCATATTCAGAACACAGGCCTCCAAACACTATACGGCACGACAACCATCCTATGTTTTGCCTTAACCGTCAGCTTTATTTTTCTCGGTCTAAAACTCTGGCCTGCGTAATAAACACCTTCGCCATTAAATAATTAAGTATTGTGTCCCCAGAATTAAGAGGCATTTGCTCGTTTTTGGAAGATGAGGGAATGCAGTTTGTATTGGTAAGTGAGTTCGAAATCCGTTATGTCTCGAAGGCATTGATTATTTTTATTACTTTTGAACGGTATGGTGAAACTGTATGGATTGAATATGCTTTTCCAGATGATGTTTTATATAAGGATGAGCACTTTGAAGGTAATAAATATGATATTGGATGGACTATGGAACTATATAATAATGGCGTAGAAAAGGAGAAATACAAAGATAAAAACATGGATAAGCTTGAGATAATTTCTGCTTGTATTAGTTTTTTTGAAGACCATAGAACATTGCTAATGGATAGAGATTTTTCAGAGAAAATGAGAGTGAAATATGAAATGATTGAAGAATGATAAGGAAAATAGTGCCAGTGAGCCTCCCCCAGTTTAACGGATACAACAAATAGGCGAAACTATCGCCGAAGGAGTATCCGATGCGCAAGTCGGGGTCGCACCAAGCTAAGCGATTGATATATTGGTCGAAAGTCAAGTCGGGGTCGAACCAAGCTAAGTGATTGATATATTGATATTTATGCTTGAAATAAGTAAAAATCGGGGTCAGGCTTTTATAATTTGATATTTATGTAGTGTACTAAATGTAGCTAAGTTGGGGTCTAACCAACCTAAGTGATTGATATATTGTTATTTATGCTTGATATAAGGGGTGTTTTTGGTCTTAGATGTTACTTTTTGAGGGTGAAAAGGTTGTTTTAAGAAATTAGGAGGGAAACGGTGTTGCAAATGAGTCGAACGTATTTGTTGTTTTTCCTCCTTTTGGGGTTAACAACTGCCAGCGGCACCTATGGTTTCAGTGCTTCGTTGGAGCTTGATATTGATGTCTTGGAGAAGAAGTTCGCAGCATATAAAGAGCAGAGTGTTGCCAGCAATATCACGGCTCAGAATATCAATATCAATGCGGATAACACAGCCACGGTGCGTGGTAGTAATCTTAATGCAAATGATGAGATAAACATCAATGCCAAGGATACCAATATCCTCGCATCACAAGATGTGAACAACAGCAGCAACAGCAGCAACAGCAAAAAGCATGCACATCTGAATATCAGCTATGGTACAGCAGGTGGCAGCGTCACTGCCAGCGCGGATAGTGCCAAAGGCTCGAGCCGTGGTATTAGCAATACGAACAGTAGGCTTGTTGCCAGCAATATTCATATCAATACACATGAAACGACTACGATTGCTGGTGCCAATATATCAGCATCGGATGCATTAACCATCAAGACCAAGAACCTTGATATAGCTTCAATCAATGGGGTCAGACTCGATTGATTTTTAAAAGGGGCTATTTTATGTCTATTGGCGATGTGAATTGCTTGTTTTAAAGGATAATATTTGATTATGTATAATCAATCGAGTCTTGTATCTCGTAAACGCAGTCAAATGAGGCATCATTTGTTTGCGGCGAGGAAAGCCCTTTGATTCGAGACTGTGCATTTAGCACTG
>NVTQ01000089.1 GCA_002401635.1 Pseudomonadota bacterium | reverse complement strand
CACCAAAACATCATTAAAGGGCTCTGACCCCTTTTTCTGCGTTTTTGGTTCGTGAAGGTATTGAATCGATGTCATTAAGCCCCGACTGTCTACTCGCTACACCATGCATGTGTTAGAAGTGGAAAAAGCCATGCAGGCAGGCTCTTAAGCGTAAACTACCCTGCGATAGCTTGATCCAAGTGCAGTGCGTTTAGCAGGGGTTTGCCCGCCTCGTAACAAGAAATATTCTCCAGTGTGGTATTTGCAATATTCACCAGTGCTTCTTCTGTGAAAAAGCCTTGGTGCCCTGTAACCAAAACATTGGGGAATGTTAAAAGCCTCTCAAAGACATCATCACGAATGATTGTGTCGGATAAATCATGGAAAAACAAATCGCCTTCTTGCTCATAAACATCCAGACCAAGATGGGATATTTTCCCTGATTTCAGGGCTTTGATTGCTTCGCTGGCATCGACAATAGCACCGCGACTGGTGTTTATAATCATCACGCCGTCTTTCATGCGTGCTAAGGATTCTTCATTAATAAGGTGAAAGGTTTCTGGTGTAAGCGGGCAATGAAATGAAATAATATCAACCTGTGCCAACAGTTCATTTAGGGGAAGGTATTGCACACCACGCTCTTTTAAGGTTTCGCTTTCGATGGTATCAAAGGCAATAATCTTGCAGCCAAAACCTTGCAGGATATTGGCAACAATGGAACCAATGCGCCCMGTTCCGAYAATRCCCACTGTTTTCCCATGCATATCAAAGCCAGTTAAACCTTGCAGAGAAAAGTTGCCATCGCGRACGYGGGAATAGGCACGGTGTATTTTGCGATTCAAYGAAAGCATCAATGCAACKGTATGYTCAGNAACAGCATAGGGAGAGTATGCGGGAACACGGACAACATGGATGCCAAGTTTGTCCGCCGTGTGTAAATCGACATTATTATAACCTGCACAACGCAGCGCAATCATCGACACGTCAATAGCCTTGAGCGCCTCAATGGTTAACTCACCAAGATCATCATTTACAAATGCACATACTGCATCCGAACCTCTTGCGAGTTCTACGGTGCTTGGTTCTAGGTGAGCCTCATGAAATATCAGCTGATGGTTAAATTTTTCATTTGCCATAAGAAAATATTTTTTATCATAAGGCTGAGCGCTATAAATGGTGATTTTCATCCAGACCTCTCAAACAAGTGTTAGGTTAAAATGTTACCACTTATTTGCGGGTTTGTAGAGCTTCAATCCGTGCTTCAATCGGTGGATGCGTGGCAAACAAGCCAGTTAATTTACTGTGTGCAGCATAAATTTTCATGGTTGCTAAGGAAGTATCTTCTTCGGGTGCGTTGATGTACGCCTCCGATTGATTGCTAAGATACTCAATTTTGCGTAACGCTGAAATCATCGATTCGGCACCCACAGCATTGGCAGCATAAGCATCTGCACCAAATTCACGGCGACGAGAAAACCATGAGATTGGAATCATCGCCAATACAGATAACATCATTTGCAAAGCAATATTCAAAGCAAAACCAGCCCAGAAGTTACGCTGGCGAACAGGCTCGGAAATCATGCGTGCAATGAAATATACAAAGGTGTTCATAAGCCCTTGCAGCAAGGTTGTAGCAAGCATRTCACCATTGGCAACGTGGCCCATTTCATGGGCGAGCACAGCTTTTAATTCTTTGTCATTAAGRTTCATCGCCAAGCCTGAWGATACCGCAAYCATAGCRTTGTTACGGGTTGGRCCTGTSGCAAARGCRTTGGGAACATCATCCCAATAAACCCAAACYTCTGGCATTTTRATGCCTTCSCGTTGTGCCAATGCYTCCACAGTTTCRAATACCARCTTTTCTTTGGCWGTGCTTGGRTTGGTGACYTGYTGCATCTTCATGCCRCGTTTGGCGAGCCATTTGGACATAAACAAYGAAATAAATGCACCACCAAAACCAAATACCAATGACCATGTYAGATTCATTGAATTGAATGAGCCGCGCACATCAATGCCAAACATTGGCARYACAAAGTTAATAATCAATGTGCCACTGATCATCAGYGTCACCATGATTAAAATATTGGTGATAATAAGTAGGCCAATGCCTTTGAATGATTTCATCGTGTCGTATTCCTCCAGAATAAGTTTGCAGTTTCTATATGGCTCTTGCCTTGTTTGTTTTCAAGGGGGTGAAGCGTTTTATGGTGTAATAATGCCAGTATAAAGATTAAGCTAACGTGAATTCCACACATGCCCAATCACCCATGATGTGGGTTTGAGCATGGCATAAACCTTCAGCTTCATAGGTGCGGATATTAAGAGCAACTTGCGATTCTAGCAAACCTGATAAAATGAGTCGTTTACCAACACATTTTGCCAGTGTTTCTGCCATGCCGAGCAGTGGTCCAGCTAGGATATTGGCAATCACAAGCTCAAATGTGCGTGYGGGTGGCGTATCACCGAGTGTAGACGTAAGTTCAACATGGTTGATACCCGCATTAACACTGCTTGCCTCCACAGAGATAGGGTCATAATCAATAGCATGAATATCTGTTGCGCCAAATTTACCAGCGACAATGGCTAATAAACCAGAGCCAGCTCCCATATCAAGCACACTCATGGGTGCATGTTGCAAGCAATAACGCTCAATCGCCTCTAAACATAAATAGGTTGTAGGGTGTGTGCCAGTGCCAAATGCCATACCTGGATCAAGGACAATATCAATGCGATYATCYGTGGGSRCATCGCAAAAAGARGGKCGMACCCATAAYKTTTTRCCRACGGGCATRGCTTTCCAGTRTTTTTGCCAAGCSGTTTCCCARTCATCRCCSARYAAGGTGATTTTGACYTGTTCAGGYMWMGCTCCGAKTAATAAAGCGCCTGCGGCAAGGCGSGCRCGCTGCTCTTCKARGCWAAATTCATCACTGAGCGAAAACCAAGCAACATGGGTTTCAGCCCTGCTGTTATAATCCGTTTCAATAGATGTTCCCAGTGTATTTTGGGATTCAGATAGTTGTAAAAAGGCGGCTTCATCGACTGCATCGCCATCAATTCTTAACTCCAAACATGTTGTTGCTTGCATTATGCTCTTTCCTTCTCGAAAATCGCCCACCTGATTAGACAATGAGAGGTATTTTGTGCAGCAGTCTTCCACGTATCGTATGCAGTTGAAAGAACGCGTTTGTTTAACCGATGCCACATGCGATGAACAAATTATCAAAGTCAGCATTGCGCCATTGTCGGGCGACGTGCTGCAAGCATTTATTCCTGGTCAATATGTACGCATGGGTATTCCGAAGCTGAAAGAGCCTGCGCCCGCGTATTTTGCTGTAGCTTCATCACCCTATGATAAAGATGCTTATGAGTTTGTGATTAAGTGCGTATCGGGTATGGCTCAAAAACTTTCCGAGCTTGATTTGGGAAGTCAGGTCGAAATTGAAGGACCGATGGGCAAAGGTTTTGATTTGAGTGCGTTTAAAGGCAAAGATGTGATTCTTATGGGTGTGGGCACAGGTATTGCGCCATTGCGTAGTGTTTGGCGATCCTTGATTAAAGAACGTGAGCATTATGGTAAAATATCCATTTATGCGGGTTTTTTGAGCACTGTTCACCGCCTTCTTACCGATGAAATGGGTGATTTATCGGATCATGATATTGATGTCAGTATTTCGTTAACAACGGGTCATGAAGATTGGTCAGGGCCTGTTGGTTATGTGCAACATGCACTGGAAGATGATGCGCCAAGTGGTGAAAATACAGTGGTTTGTTTGGCTGGCATGAGCGTGATGGTGGACGCTTGCACACAAACCTTGCACAATCTCGGATTTAATGACGATCACATCCTGCGAAACTTCTGATATTTCCCTGCCTTTGCTTGCTTTAGACATTGGCGGCAAGCGCATTGGTGTTGCTGTTTCAGATCGTTTGGGGATTTCTTGTCGTGGCGTAACATGTTTGTTTCGCAATGATCAAGGTTGGCCAAAACAAGTGCTCAAGATTGTGCGTGAGTATGCCAGTAAAGGCATTGTTGTGGGATTACCCAAAAACATGGATGGTACAGAGGGTGCGCAGGCAGAAGATTGCCGCAGTGCTGCCAAGCAGCTTTCTGAGTTCACCAATCTACCTATTTTCTTTCAAGATGAACGACTTTCAACATGGACTGCGAAAGAGAGACTTTTTGCCCAAGGTTTGAATGAGAAGCGCATGCGCGCTAAGCTGGATCAAACAGCAGCAGCCGTTTTTTTGGAAGATTTTATTAGTGCCCACCCAAAGCTTACGGAGAAAAAACATGCCTAAACCTTTATTTGGACTCAAACATATTTTTGGCATTGGTGATTTAAGCCGTGAGCAAATCACATCGCTGGTCGATTTAGGCAATGATTTTATTGAGATTAACACACGAAGTATCAAAAAAGAGCCGACGTTGCGTGGTAGAACAGTGATTAATCTTTTCTTTGAAAATTCAACCCGTACCCGCACCAGCTTTGAAATTGCTGGCAAACGCCTATCCGCAGATGTTATCAATATTTCAGCTTCAACATCAGCGACGAAAAAAGGCGAGACTTTATTGGATACAGGTCAAACCTTGGCGGCGATGCAGCCGCATGTGTTGGTGATTCGTCATTCAGTGGCGGGAACATGTGAGTTTTTATCCGAATATTTGGATAATACTGCGCTGATTAATGCGGGTGATGGATCGCATGAGCATCCAACCCAAATTCTGACAGATTTGTTAACGTTAAAACATAATATCGGTGATATTACAGGTAAAACAATGACCATTGTTGGCGATATTGCCCACTCACGGGTGGCTAGGTCACACTTGTTGGCGGCGAAGATTATGGGTTATAAGGTGCGCCTTGTTGCTCCGAAAACATTGCTTCCCGCATTTGTGGAGCGTTATGGCTGCGAAATATTTCATGATTTTGATGCCGCACTGGAAGGCACGGACATTCTTTATATGTTGCGTGTGCAAACAGAGCGATTGACCACCAGTTGTTGTTTTCCATCGATTCGTGAATACCACGAGACTTATGGTTTGAATATGAAACGCCTAAAAGCTGCGGGTGATCACTGCATGGTGATGCATCCTGGTCCGATGAATCGTGGTGTGGAAATATCAACGGACGTTGCAGATTCCATGAAAAGCCTTATTTTAGAGCAGGTTGAACATGGTGTAGCGATTCGCATGGCAGCATTGACCGCATTGTGTGGTGGGGCGACAGAGGAGTGAGCATGATAATGGTTTTAACATTTCAGAGTGTTGGACGTTTTCATTGAATTTAGAGYATGAAATATCGAAAGAAGATTTTTATCGCAAACCACTTCGGGCAAGAAGGGTTGAAGAAAATGATAATACAAAAGCTTCCTTTACTCACTTCTTGTATCATGCACATTCAGATACATATAGAAGAGGTGCGGTTGATTATGTGCGAGAATTATTAACAGCGAAGTTTCCACAAGAAGATGTGTCTTTAGAGGTTGCAGAAAGCGCACTACAATACTATTTGCCAGAACTGCAAAAGGAAGTTCCTTTCCCAGAACCTGAAAGCCCTACATTCACATTTATAGATTTGTTTGCAGGGATAGGTGGTTTTCGCCTTGCAATGCAAAACTTGGGTGGGGCATGTGTTTTTTCAAGTGAGTGGGATAAATATTCNCAAAANRACWTATSAAGCYAAYTTTGGSGAARTWCCTTTTGGMGAYATWACMAARCCYGARACWAAAARTTATATMCCTRAWAAYTTTGATRTTYTWTGTGCWGGWTTYCCWTGCCAAGCTTTTTCAATCGCAGGTAAACGTGGCGGCTTTGAAGATACACGCGGAACCTTATTTTTTGATGTGGCGGAAATTATTAAAAAGCATCAACCCAAGGCGTTTTTTTTAGAAAATGTAAAAGGGCTAATGAATCATGATAAAGRGCGAACTTTAGCGACAATTCTAAATACATTGAGAGAGGACTTGGGTTATCATGTACCTGAACTTCAGGTGTTAAATGCTAAAGATTTTGGCGTGCCCCAAAATAGAGAGAGGGTTTTTATTGCAGGCTTTCGCGATATATCAGATGCTGAGGGGTTCGAATACCCAAGGGGATGCGAGCTTCGAAAGGCAATCAAAGATATTCTTGAGGAAGAAGAGGTTTCTGTTAAATACTATTTGTCGAATCAATATTTAAACACCTTGGTGAAGCACAAAGCTAGACATGCAAGTAAGGGGAATGGTTTTGGGTATGAAATCATTGACCATGATAATATCGCAAATGCCGTTGTTTGTGGTGGGATGGGTAGAGAAAGAAACCTTATTTATGATCATAGGCTTACCAACTTTTCACCAGTTACGCATATTAAAGGTGAAGTGAATCGTCAAGGTATTCGTAAAATGACACCGAGAGAGTGGGCGCGGTTACAAGGGTTTCCTGACGCATTTAAAATTGTGGTTGCGGATGCACAAGCATATAGGCAATTTGGTAATTCTGTTGCAGTTCCCGCGATTCAAGCAATGGGYGAGAGAATTGTTGAGAGGGTGGTTCCCCATGGCGATTAGTGGTAATAAAGGTGAGTGGAGCGAAATTTATACACTTTTTAAGGTGTTGGGTGATAAAAAGTTATATTCTGGAGGTGAAACTTTAGAAAAAATTGAAAATTTAGCTTAYCCCATTGTGAAAGTATTAAGGGCAGAGTTGCAAGGAAACTTTGAATACACAGTTGACCAAAACATTGTGATTGTAACGTCCGACAAGAAAATTCTACATCGTATTTCTGTGCAAGAGTTCCAAGCTCAAGCTTTATCTTTATTTAAGCATATTAAAGATAATAAAGGAAGTTTTTCAGTACCAGAAGCTGAGAGTTTTATGCGTCAGATGCATTGTTCAAGCTTGAAAGCATCCTCTACTGTGAAAACAGATATAACCATTATTATTCATGATGAACGAACGAACCAAACCCCGCAACTTGGATTCAGTATTAAGTCTCAACTGGGTAACCCTTCCACGCTCCTTAATGCGGGGAAAACAACAAACTTTAAATATGAAATAATGGGTGATATTAGCCAAGAAGATATAGCACGAATAAATAATATTAATTCTAGAAGCAAGATAAAAGATAAAATAGAAGGTGTGCGTGAGCTTGGAGGGAAGTTCCAGTTTGTTGCAACGGAACAAAATATTTTTTCGAATAATCTTGTGCTCATTGATAGTCAGCTTCCAGAGTTACTAGCGGATCTTGTTTTCGAGTTTTACCATTCGCCTTATTCAAAAGTGACTGATTTGGTGAARGTCATTGAAAAAAGAAATRTTTTAGGTTTTGATGACTCTAGTGGGCATCAGTTTTATACCTATAAAGTAAAACGCTTTTTAACAGATGTTGCACTGGGAATGATGCCCTCCAAAGTTTGGTCAGGGAAGTATGATGCTACAGGGGGCTACCTTATTGTAAAAGAGAATGGGGATGTGCTGTGCTACCATATTTACAATAGGAATGAGTTTGAAAGTTATTTATTAAATAATACAAAATTAGATACAGCAAGTAGCTCGCGTCATTGCTTTGGGGTCATTTTTGAAGAACAAGGGAAGCTGTATATGAACCTTAACCTTCAAATTCGTTTTATTAAATAATGAACCAGTTAAAGGGAAAAATGTTTTTAATGAGTTTAACAGTCCGTGGCAGACATGTCATGAAGAGGGTTAAGTCAAATGGTGAAATATTGTGAGTTATCAGCCACCTTTTAGCATCACACCTCAAATCATTGATTGGATTGCACAAATTAGCGAAGCGCTGGGTCGTTTGTCTGTGCAGCCAGCTTATGATTTGCGTTTGCGGCGRATTAATCGKATTCGCACTATTCAAGGTTCACTGGCAATTGAAGGRAATACTTTAAACGAGCAACAAATCACRGCTATTTTGGATGGTAAGRCTGTGATTGCACCGCCAMGAGARRTTMRGGAAGTRAAAAATGCTATCTTAGCTTATGATCAAATGAATCAATGGCAATCGCATTTAGAGTCTGACTTATTGCAAGCGCATGAAGTGCTKATGTCTGGGCTGATTGATGAATATGGGGTGTACCGTCAAGGTGGTGTTGGTGTSATRAAGGGCAAAGCGGTTGTGCATRTGGCACCACCCGCTGGACGYGTWCYWTTRCTGATGGCTGATTTRTTGCAGTGGGTTAAAGRTGCTGAACACCATCCATTGATTATGAGYTCWGTGTTTCATTATGAATTTGAGTTTATTCAYCCTTTTGCCGATGGRAATGGRCGTATGGGTAGGCTTTGGCAATCTTTGATGYTGCARCAGTGGAAYCCWWTKTTTGYKGATATGCCGATTGAAARCTTGGTCTACCAACAYCARSAAGACTATTACCATGCCTTGCAGAAGAGTACGGAAGAYACTRATTCTGCTMATTTTATTCAGTTTATGTTAGCWCRAATTTTAGATGCWATTTCACAGGCTACMCCCCAAGAYARCCCYCAAGTTACCCCCCAAGTACAATTGTTGTTGGATGGGATGAAGGGCGMGATGAGCCGCGAAGAATTACAAKCTATGTTAGGGYTTCAGGATAGRAAATCATTTCGARAGCGYTATTTAAAGCCWGCMTTGGAAGCAGRYMTGATTGAAATGACACACCCYGATAAACCYAATAGTAARYTACAGAAATACCGYAAGARMKGATAGAWTKATGANTSATRKWSWAATNASAWRTKGWMSCRYGAWKSACMCNGMARRSMASATTGATGAAGTCTGTGATGTGTGGATTGAAAATGGGAAAGTGGCAGGTGTTGGTAAGTTTGATGGCGCTGCCAAACAAAGGATTGATGCCAAGGGTTTGATTGTTTGCCCTGGGCTGATTGATATGCATGTGCATTTAAGAGAGCCAGGCGAAGAATGGAAAGAAGATATTGAGTCGGGTTCGCAGGCGGCTGTGGCAGGTGGTGTCACCACGATTTGTACCATGCCCAATACTGAACCATGTATTGATCATGCTGGTATTGTGTTGCAAGTGATTGCTAAA
>NVTQ01000088.1 GCA_002401635.1 Pseudomonadota bacterium | reverse complement strand
GTATCTTATTGATTTGTAATAATTTAGTATATTGCATTAAAAAATTATGCCTATTTATATGGATAGACATGAGGTGTCAGAAGAAGTTACGGCCGAACATGTTGCACTACTACATCAAGAGGATTTAAAAATTGAACATAAGTTTAATTGTAAAGGTTTAACCTATTGGTTTGATGGAAATCGTAAAACTGCTTTTTGTTTGGTGGAAGCTCCAAACAAAGCAGCTATTCAAAAAATGCATAATCAAGCACATGGAGAATTACCGAATAAAATTATTGAAGTGGATGAAAATTTGGTAGAATCCTTTTTAGGGAGAATGGAAGATCCTAAAAATAAATCGAACAATACTTTAAATATTATTGATGATCCGGCTTTTAGAATTATTATGGTAATTGAATCTAATAATTATTTATACAGATTGGAGTCAAATCAATTTGGGCTTTTTGCTCAAAAATTTCATAATAGTGTTTCAAAATCTATAAAGAAGTTTAAAGGTAATATTGTAAAAAGTGATAATAATAATTACTTAGTTTCTTTTAAATCTGTTAGTAATGCAGTTGCTTGTTCCTTAAAAATTTTATGCAATATTAAATATACAACGCCTAAATTTGATTTAGCATATCGTAATGTAAATATAGCATTGACCTCTGGGATTCCTGTAACTGAAAATGAAAATATGTTTGAAGATGCCATTATTTTAGCTACTAGAATGTGTGAAGTGGTTAAAAATAAGTTAGTTATTTCAAGGGAAGTAAAAGAATTGTACCAAAGCGAAAATAGAAATGTTATCATAGATTCTAAATTGATAAAAGTATTGAATTTTAAGGAAGAAAAATTTCTAACTCAATTAATGGAGTCTATTAAAAAAACATGGAATAAACCTGATTTTAAGGTTAGTAACTTGAGTAAACAGTTAGGTTGTAGTAAATCTCAATTGTATAGAAAATTAAAAAGTTTAACAGGGAAATCTTCTAATAATTTTATAAGAGAATTTAGGTTGAAAAAAGCTTTAGATTTATTACATGGGCAGCATGGAAATATTTCTGAAATTGCTTATGAGACAGGATTTAATAGCCCTGCGTATTTCTCTAAATGTTTCATGAAAAAATTTGGAATTCTTCCTTCAATTTACGCAAAGTATAATTTTTCTAATTCTTAATATTTTAAATATGCCATTATACATGGATATTCATATTGTTGATTCAGAAAATTTTTCTGTGGAAGATGTCGTTACTGCTCATATGCAAGATTTGGCTGTTCAAGAAAAGTTTGGGGTAATTCAAATAAAATATTGGGTAGATGTTGAAAATAAAAAGATATTCTGCCTAATGGAAGGCCCAAGTAAAGAAGCCTGTAATGCGGTGCATTTAGAGTCTCACGGAAACACAGCTTGCAATCTTATAGAAGTTTCTGATGATGAATACAACCTTTTTTTAAATATTGGTAAAAGTAAAGAGGACTTAGCATATACACTTTCAGACAAGGTTGATGCGGGATATAGAACTTTTTTATTAGTAAACACAATTGATTTTACAGGTAAATACAATCATTATACCAATCGAATATATCAAATAATAGAACGATATGAAGGTATAAATATTGCGCAAGCAAACAAAGGAATTTTGATGTCTTTTATAGATGCTAAAAATGCTATTATTTCTGCGATTACAATTGAAAAATTGCTAAAATCTATTCCAGATAACTACGAATATAGATTGGCATTAGTTACAGGAAATCCTGTTGATGTTGATGGTGAAAAGCTATTTGAGGAAACAAAGAAGAAAATTAATATTTTAGGGAGAATAGGGTTAAATAACACCATTTATGTTGATGAAATAACAAAAACTATACTAGCTAAAATACCACAATCTCCAAAGCTAAGTTCAGAAGTATTTACAATAGTTGGTTTGAATGATTACTCATTTTTAGAGAAAATTAGTGCTGTTTTTAATTCAAATTTTCAGAATCCAGATTTTAATCTTGAAAAATTGAATGTAGCATTAGGACTCAGTAAAGCACAATCATATCGTAAAATTAAATCTGTTACTGGGTTTTCACCAAATCAGTTAATTCAAGAATTACGACTTCAAAAATCACTTAGAGCTCTTAAAAATAATACCAATACAGTAGCCGAAATTGCATACGACTTGGGTTTTAACAGCCCAACCTATTTTACAAGGGTATTCAAAAAAAGATTTAAAATTCTACCTACTTCTTTTATAAAAAGTTTTGCTAAATAGCAATTTGTTTGTACTTTTTTATGAACCAATTGTTACAGTATTTGAGGTAATACTGACATAATCCCATATTTTTTTGTAATAATTTTAGTCTAACTAAAATAATTAAGATACAATTCACTATGGAAACAAAAACAAATTCTAAAAAATCKGATACAATAAAAGTTGCAGCAGCACAATTATCACCTGTGTTTTTGAATAAAATAGAAACCGTAAAAAAAGCTATTGATGCAATTTTAGAAGCAGGTAAAAATGGCTCACAACTTATTGTATTCCCTGAAGCCTTTCTTTCTGGATATCCAGATTGGGTTTGGTCAATTCCAGCCAATCAAAATGAACAACTAAATAACCTTTATGTAAAATTAGTTGAAAATGCAGTTTCTATTCCCGATGAYACTACGAATCAACTTTGTAAAGCTGCAAAAGCTGCAAAAATTAATGTGGTTATGGGAATGAATGAAAGAAATGAAGAGAGTAGTAACGCAAGCCTTTTTAATACCTTATTATTTATTGATGAAAATGGTGAAATTCTTGGAAAACACCGAAAATTAATGCCAACTAATTGTGAGCGAATGATTTGGGSWCAAGGAAATGGTAGTACACTTAAATCATATGATACTTCTRTAGGTAAAATTGGAGGACTTATTTGTTGGGAAAATTTTATGCCACTGGCGAGAAATGCTATTTATGAAGCGGGTACTCARATTTATGTTGCTCCAACCTGGGATAAAGGTGCTAATTGGTTAGGAACCGTCCAACATATAGCTAGAGAAGGCGGTGTTTTTTTAATAAGTTGTTGTATGATACTTCATATTAATAATATGCCCGATGAATTAAAAAGGATTTATGTAGAAGGGAAACAATGGATTAGCACAGGAAATAGCTGTATTATTAATCCAAGTGGTAAAATAATAGCAGGACCTTTAGATTCAAAGGAAGGTATACTTTATGCAGAAATAAATTTAAAAGATATCATCGCCGCAAAACGTAAGTTTGATGTAGCTGGGCATTATGCAAGACCAGACGTATTTAATTTTAGTGTAAATGTAACCTAGTATATAAAACGTAAACTATACTTTATTTATAAAAAATAAATCCCATATTGAATGATTTGTATTGTTTTTTGAATTGAATGTCTCATTTAATGGCGTATTTATTTTTAAAATTTGTGATATAATAATTTCTAACTAAAAATAGTAACTAATTAAAATCAAATAATATGAAAAACCTTGTAAAAAATTTAGATGCTTCTGCAATTGAAGCATTTGCTTCACAACTAAGAGGAAACATTGTAGTGCCATCAGATACTATTTACAATGAAACTCGGAAAGTGTATAACGGAATGATAAATAAACATCCAGGGATGTTTGTAATGTGTGTTGATGTTGCAGATGTAATTGCTGCTGTAAACTTTGGGAGAACGCATAATTTATTAGTTGCAGTTAGAGGAGGAGGACATAATGGTGGAGGTTTAGGATTGTGTGATGATGGTTTGGTTATTGATTTGTCAGGAATTAAGTTTATTCGCGTGGATACTTCTAACAATACCGTAAGAGTAGGTGGTGGAAATGTTTGGGGAGAAGTGGATCACGCAACGCATCCATTTGGCTTGGCGGTTCCTGCTGGAATTATTTCCACAACTGGTGTTGGTGGATTAACTCTTGGTGGAGGTGTAGGACATCTATCACGTAAGTATGGATTAACTATTGATAATTTATTAGAAGCTGATATGGTTTTGGCAGATGGAAGTTTTGTAACGGTTAACGCAAGTCAAAATATTGATTTATTTTGGGCAATACGTGGTGGAGGTGGAAATTTTGGAATTGTAACTTCTTTTAAGTTTCAAGCGCATCCTGTAAAAACTGTTTTTGGTGGTCCAACGTTGTGGCCAATTGAAAAAATTGAAGAAATAATGGAATGGTATCATACATTTTTAAATAATGCACCAGATGAATTAAATGGATTTATTACAACTATGATTATTCCTGGGCCACCATTTCCAGAACATTTACACCTAAAACAATTTTGTGGAATTGTTTGGTGTTATACAGGAGATATGGGTAAGGCTAAAGATGCATTTAAACCTATTTTAGCTATGAATCCAGTATTTGAACACGTTGGAGAAATGCCATATCCATCAATACAAACACTTTTTGATGGTTTAATGCCACCAGGATTACAGTGGTATTGGAGAGCAGATTTCTTTAACGAACTTGGAGCAGAAGTAAGAGCACAACATTTAAAATTTGGTTCTAAAATACCAACACCACTTTCTCAAATGCATTTGTATCCAATTAGTGGGGCTGCAAGCAGAGTTGGAAAAGAAGATACGCCTTGGGCTTATCGTGATGCAAAATATGCTGGTGTTATTGTTGGGGTGGACCCAGATCCAAATAATGCCAACAAAATTACAGATTGGTGCAAAAGTTATTGGGAAGCATTACATCCATATTCTTCTGGAGGAGCCTATTCAAATTTTATGATGGATGAAGGGCAAGAGCGTGTTAAAGCAAGCTATAAGCATAACTATAACAGATTAGCAAAAATAAAGGCTAAATATGATCCAACTAATTTCTTTAGTGTTAATCAAAATATTAAACCAAGTGAAAGCTAAATTTTAAAAGTCTATTACAAAAGTTGGCTTAATAGACAAAAAGTTTTATAAATTAAAAACCCAATGTTAGTAGCATTGGGTTTTTAATTTATAATATGGAAATTAGGTTAAGCTAGCATAGTCACCGGATTTTCAATATATTGTTTTAAGGTTTGTAAAAATGCAGATCCAGTAGCTCCATCAACTGTTCTGTGGTCACAGGCTAATGTAATTTTCATAACATTTCCAACTACAATTTCTCCGTTTTTAACTACAGGTTTTTGAACAATTGCACCTACTGATAAAATAGCTGAATTAGGCTGGTTTATAATGGAAGTAAATTCGTCAATTCCAAACATACCTAAATTAGAAACTGTAAAAGTGCTTCCTTCCATTTCTGCAGGAGTTAATTTTTTAGATTTAGCTCTAACAGCCATATCTTTAACTTCAGCACCTATTTGAGTCATACTTTTTTGATCAGTAAAAGGAATAACAGGTACAAGTAAGCCATCTTCAACTGCAACAGCAACACCAATATTCACGTGGTGATTAATACGAGTTCTGTCGTCAAACCATTGAGAATTTACTTTTGGATGTTTCTTTAATGCCATAGCGCTTGCTTTTACTACAATATCGTTAAAAGATACTTTGGTATCAGGCAATTCATTAATTGCTTTTCTAGAAGCAATAGCATTATCCATAGCAATCTCTAACATTAAATAATAATGAGGAGCTGTGAATTTAGATTCGGCTAATCTTCTTGCAATTGTTTTACGCATTTGAGAATTGTTTGTTTCCTCAAAACTTTCTTCACCTAATAAAATTGAAGGGGAACTTGTTGTTGAAGCAACTGGTACATAATTTTCAACATCAGATTTTACAATTCTACCATTTTCACCAGTTCCAACAACAGTTGCTAAATTTATTCCTTTGTCAGAAGCTATTTTTTTTGCTAGTGGAGAAGCAACAATTCTACCATTATTTACAACCGTTGCTGTCTGTGTAGCTTTAATTGCAACATCCATTTTTTTAGCAGGTTCAATAGCTACGGTTTTTGGTTTTTCTTTTTTTGAAGTGTTTTCAGCACTAGGAGCTACTACATTAAAATCTTTAATAATTGCATCAATGTCTTCACCTTTTTCACCAATAATTGCTAGTAATGAATCAACTGGAGCGCTTTCACCATCTTTTAAACCAATGTACAWAAGTATCCCTTCATTAAAGGATTCAAATTCCATTGTAGCTTTATCTGTTTCAATTTCAGCTAAAATATCACCTTCTGAAATTTTGTCACCTACTTTTTTTAACCACTGTGCAACAACTCCTTCGGTCATTGTATCACTTAAGCGGGGCATTGTTATAATTTCTGCCATTTATCTATGTTTTAAAAAAGGATAATTTTCTTGTTCATAAACAATATCATACATTAATTGCTTATCTGGGTATGGAGATTCTTCAGCAAATTTTTGACATTCAGCCACTTTTTCTTTTACCTCAGCATCCCAAACTTTAATTTGTTTGTCAGTAGCGTATTTTTTTTCTTTTATAATATCTAAAACTTGTGTTATAGGGTCAATTTTTCGATATTCATCAACTTCATCTTTAGTTCTGTATTTTTGAGCGTCACTCATAGAATGTCCTCTATAACGGTATGTTTTAATATCTAATAAAGTTGGTCCATCACCTCTTCTTGCACGTTTAATCGCTTCATCCATAGCTTCAGCAACTTTAATAGGATTCATTCCATCTACTGGTCCACAGGGCATTTCGTAACCTAAACCTAATTTCCAAATATCTTCATGGTTTGAAGTTCTGCTAACGGAAGTTCCCATAGCGTATCCATTATTTTCACAAATAAATACAACGGGTAATTTCCAGTTAATTGCCATGTTAAAAGTCTCATGAAGTGAACCTTGACGTGCAGCTCCATCTCCAAAATAGGTAAGTGTTACACCGTCTCTTTCAAAATATTTATCAGCAAAAGCCAATCCAGCACCTAAAGGTATTTGACCACCTACAATACCGTGACCTCCATAAAAATTATGTTCAGGTGAAAAAATATGCATTGAACCTCCCATTCCGTGAGAAGTACCTGTATCTTTTCCCATTAATTCAGCCATAATTCTTTTAGGATCTACACCCAAACCAATTGGTTGTACGTGATTACGATAGGCAGTAATCATTTTATCATTTTTTTCCATTACGTGCAAAGCACCTGCTAATACAGCTTCTTGTCCATTATATAAATGTAGAAAACCTCTTACTTTTTGTTGAATATAAAGAGCTGCAAGCTTGTCTTCAAATTTTCTCCAAAAAAGCATGTTTTTATACCAATTGATATAGGTTTCTTTAGTTATTTTTTTCATTTGATAAAAACTATTTAATTGAGTCGAATTGCAAAAGTACTATTTTGCATTATAGCATGTAAGTAAACATTCGTTTTTTTTACGATAATGTTTTCGTGAAGTTGAATTAAATTGTTTATTTTTGAATAATAATTACTCGCTTTAAAAGTTTATAATTTGGGTGTTAGGAAAGATTACTCATTTATTTTGATGATATTTTGTTAATATTAACTGAAAAAAAATTGGGTAAAAGATAAATTTTTGAAAATCTTTCAGTTATAGTTGTAACAATTAAAGATAATACTACTGTTGTGGGGACGACGATTTCTTTAATTTATTATAATTGTTCGTTTTCTGATTGTGTTAAGAGTAAAAGTATGACAATAATATACTACCGTTGTGGGGACGATAATATTATTTCTTTTGCATGATTGCTTAATTAGAAAAGAAAAGTCTCGAGGAAACTCGAGACTTTTTAATTATACGAAATTTATGATAATAGGTGTAATAGACAAAAAGGAGGCTGATTTCAACTAAATTATTTCAAGTGGACAAAAAGGAGGCTGTATTTTCCTACCGTTTTTGCTTTCTAATTTCTTATTTTTTATCTTTGATTTATCAAGTTAAACAGAGTTTGGCTCTGCTGGAGAGCAACCGTTCAAGGGATATCTTGATGACCGACAAAAATGTTAAAATTAAGAGGTTCTTTTGAGCCTTTTTTTTGATATTTTAAGAGGTCTTTATGCCTTAAAAAACTCATTAATAAATTTAATTTTTCTAGCCCTTGATAGCCCATTATGATTTCTAAGTTTATTCTTTAAATCTGAAAAATGTCCATCAATAGCATTCGTTGTATTTGGGATTTCTAACTCAAAATAATCATACCAAATAAAAAGCCATTTTAAGTTTGTTTTTAGACTTCTGTATGCGCTTCTTAATCGTTTGTGAGTATAATAACTTTTGCCTGTTTCTGGGTTGGTTGTTCTTTCGTTTAAGAATGATTTCCATTTAGTGTACCAAAGATCTAAGCCTCCCTCAAAAGACTCTTTGTCTGTTATCTTAATCATCGCAACTAACTCCTTAAGTTCAATAGATGCAGGAAGTTTTGGGTTTTTAGTGATATATCTTCTTATGATAGCTACTTGATGAAACTGACACATTTGCACTGGGATGTTGCCAAATGATTGAAGCAACCCTTTACGTCCATCACAGACTATTGCAAGCACTTCAAAACCTTGTTTTTGCAATTCATTAATCCCTTGAATGTATAACGCGTTTGATTCCGTTTTTACATAGTATTTAAGAAGGTTTTCTTTTGTGTAAGCATCCTTAAAAAGCATCACCCCAAAGTTTCTACCCCAATAAGTTGTATCCATCAAAACAACAATTTTTCGAGCTGCTTTTTTAGGAATAACGACATTGTATAAATCAATCTTTCTTTGAATAGTTCGTTTGGAATAACAATACTTATTTGCTAGTTGTTTATAGGTCTGTTTTCCTTGAGTATATTCTTTCCAAAGAACTACAATATCTATTCTATTTCCTGCTAAAAATTGTTTCTTACAGACATAACATTTGTACTTCTGTTTTTCGTTGCGAATACCGTTTTTCTTGATGATGGTGCTACCACAATAAATGCACTTTTTTTATTCAAAGCCTTTGATTTAACGTTAGACCAACAAAGATAGGCCCTTTAGAAGTTTTTAGCCTCCTTTTTGTCTATTACGCCTGTTTTACCTTCTCGCCCCCGTTGTCCTCCAGGGTTTTTACCAGATGATTTCCGTAAACTTTGGTTAGGTTTTGGTCGATTTTCATCCTTAGATGGTGG
>NVTQ01000087.1 GCA_002401635.1 Pseudomonadota bacterium | reverse complement strand
TATGATTTACTCCTGCAAAAAGAACCTGAAAAGCCACCAGAAATTCATGTGAATCAGTTGCGGCTTGCGCTATGCTGAATTTCGTCGGACAGTAGTGAGCTTCAATATAAAAAATCTCTGCTTTCTTCAAGTCTGAGACATCAATACTTACTGAAATCTTTATCATAATATATTCACCTCTAAGTTAGTTTTTAATCGCGGCGACAGCTTACTAAATAAACTCAACTATCCTCGATATTATTTATTTTTGAGCGTTAGCAAAACAATAGTTTAATCATCATAACACCGCAACTCGGGTTCCAAGGTCACATATTCAGGGTTAATAGCTGGTGGCTATTAAGCTTCTAATGTAAACGAAGACATACAGCTATCTTATTTTGTGCCTTAATTAATAAGTGGTTATTTTTTATTTACAAAATATAACATATGGATATAATATAATGCATGTACCGTATTGAGTATGGCAAACAAGCAATAAAGGCTTTGCGTAAAATGCCTAAAAATATGCGCCATCGCATTATGGAGAAGGTCAATACACTAGCATCAGCCCCTTTCTACGCTGCCAATGTTAAGAAATTATCGGGTAGCGAAAATGTGTATCGCTTGCGCGTCGCTGATTGGCGCATTGTTTATATTGTTGAAGATGATCGGTTACTCATTTCTATTGTGAAAATAGATGCGCGTGGAGGTGTTTATAAATGAATGTGCAAATTATTGAACATAATGGCGAGCCTGAATATGCAGTCATTGATTTCAAAGAATACGAAGCTATGCGTGAAGCATTGGAGAATGCGGARGACTTGGCAGATGCGATTTCTTTTAAATCCAATGGTAGTGAAACATTCCCCGCCACATTGGTTGAACGGTTGTGTGATGGATCAAATCCTATCATGGAGTACCGTAAATATAGAAAATTAACGCAAGCRGCATTGGCAGAGAAAGTAGAGGTTAGTCAGGCMGCGATTGCTGGCATAGAAAGCGGTAAGAAAGAYCCATCTATATCYCTTCTMAAAARGCTTGCGACAACATTAGSYGTTGATATTGATGACTTGGTTTCTTAAGCATMAATCAATTTAAGAGCATGGTATAGCCGTTCAGGAATTGGCTTACCGCCACGCCTTCATGCGACCAGCTTTTCATTTCACCGTCACCCCAGAGTGTTTGTATCGGGGGTCTAGCATTCATTATGGATCCCCGATAAAAGCTTTCGGGGATGACGAGCGTGAAGATCATAGAATGACGGTAATTTCATACATGAATCACTATAGCCTAAATAATCATCTAATCATCATAACACCGTAACTCAGGTTGTAAGGTAGCATGTTCGATATTTTGTTGTTTTAGTGTTTCAAGTAATAATGGCAATAAAGCGGGCCATTGTTCCATGTTATCCACCTGAATATGTGCAGAAACTGCCAATTTTCCAATCGGCAAGCGCCACAAATGAATATGATGAATGCCAACAACACCTTCAATGGATTGCAAAGCTTGTACCACGTTATCGCAATCCAATTCTTTTGGCACAGCTTCCATCAATTCCAACGTTGTYTCACGCACCAATCGCCAGCCACCCCATGCCAAAATAGCTGCCACCAAAAATGATAACAATGGATCAATAAGCATCCAGCCTGTTARTARAATMACRGCWCCAGCAATGATTGCSGCRACTGAACCCARMGCATCACCCAATACATGCCAATAMACAGCCCKWGTATTWATATCATGGCTACCATGCARCCARCGCATAATAATMAGRTTMACCAACARKCCGATASCAGCAATCCATAKYACAAGSMTGCCTTGCACCACKGGYGGRTTGGATAAACGWCCMACCGCTTCCCAKATAATCCAAGCACTYARAAACCAYAATGCCATGCCATTAAAYTGYGCAGCCARTACTTTGGCKCKACCRTAACCATAGGTCATTTGWGCATGGGCAGGGCGTGCAGCAATGGCTCTGGCCAACATCGCCAAAGCCAGTGCCGCAACATCCGACATCATGTGTCCTGCATCTGCCAACAATGCCAGCGAATTTGCCATAAGCCCGCCAACCAACTCCACGATGGCGAAGACTGCCGTTAACCAAAAAGCAGCATTCAGTGAGTGGTGATGATCAGCGTGGCTCATGAATAAAACACTATCATTTTTTTATCACGTTTCCTTTAATTTGTTGTTACTAAAACGAGCAAACAAACAAGGCAAGACAAACAGCGTTAGCAGTGTCGAAGATACCAGYCCGCCAACCACCACGGTTGCCAAAGGCTTCTGAATCTCTGAACCAATACCCGTAGCAAGCAATAAAGGCACAAGACCCAAACCTGCAATCATGGCAGTCATCAACACAGGTCTTAAACGGCTCTCCGCACCATTGCAAATCGCTTCATCCATATCATTGCTATCATCAATATGTCGATTAATCGCATCAACTAGCACAACGCMATTGAGCACAGCCACACCGAATAAAGCAATAAAACCAATACTTGATGGTACAGATAAATACTGACCCGATGCCCATAAAGCCAAAATACCACCAATCAATGCCATAGGCACATTGAGCATAATCAATGTTGCTTGCCCCACAGAATGAAACATGAAATAAAGCAATATAAAAATCATCAATAGCGATAGCGGCACAACAATCATCAGCTTGGCTTGCGCCCTTTGCTGATTTTCAAACTGCCCACCAAATACCACTGTATAACCAGTAGGCAGGTCAATTTCATCTTGAATACGTTGATCCAACTCCGCCACCAACGAACCCATATCCCTATCTTCAACATTGCTTTGAATCACCACACGACGTTGTACATCATCACGTTTAATCATCGGTGGCCCTTGCTCCACACCAATAGAGGCAACATCCGCAAGCCGTACCCATGCGCCATCGGGTGCTTGCAGAATAAGGCTGCCAATAGCCTCGGCATTATCGCGAAAATCCTTCGCCAGGCGCACGTAGATATTATAACGCTCGTTACCAGAAATAACCTGCCCAGCACTTGCGCCGCCAATAGCGTCTGCAACCAAGCTCATCACATCATCAACAGGAATACCATACCTATCCAGTTTGTCGCGATCAGGGCGAATCACCAATTGCGATTCACCTTCAATCTGCTCCATAGCAACATCTCGCGTGCCTTCAACAGTTTTGGTTAATGCCTCGATTTTTTTGCCCATGGTTGCCAATACTTTGAGATCAGGGCCAAAAAGCTTAATCGCCAAAGCCGCTTTCACACCCGATATCAATTCATCAACACGCATAGCAATCGGTTGGGTGAATGCTACCAAAATACCAGGCACGACTTCCATTTCTCCACGCATAAGCTTCTGTAGAGCGGGTCTATCACTGGCACTTGTCCATTCCGACACAGGTTTTAGACCTACAAAAAGCTCCACATTCGATACAGGTTCTGGATCACCCCCAATTTCTGCACGTCCAACGCGGGCTGACACATAAGTCACCTCTGGAAAGTTTTCAATCAACACTTTCTCCAACTTTTCACCCATATCTTTGGCATACGATAGTGATGAAGAGGGTGCCAGCGTCACACGAATCGCCAAGGTTCCTTCTTCCAGTTCAGGCACAAACTCCGTGCCCAAAAAGGGAACAATGGCAATGGTCGCTACAAAAGCTATTGCTGCACCACCAATCACTTTTTTACGTGCGTTCAACGCAGACCGTAACAAACGATGATAAGCCCGTGCAATCGGAGCCAATACAGGGCTCTCTTTATGCACAATGCCCTTGGTGAACACGTACGTTGCTAACACAGGCATAATAAAGATTGCCACCAGTAGCGATGCAAACATGGCAAAACAAATCGATAATGCCATCGGTGTAAACATCTTGCCTTCCACGCCCTCTAAAGAAAATAACGGCGTAAACACCAGCAAAATAATCAATACCGCAAACAATACCGGTCTCACAACCTCTTTGGAGGCCTCGGTAATACGCAAAGCTATGCCATGATCACCTTTTTTAACTTTCTCCAAATGTTTGAAGATATTTTCAACCATAACCACAGAGCCATCGACCATCATGCCAATGGCAATCGCTAGGCCGCCCAAGCTCATCAGGTTTGCCGAAATGCCATAATGCTCCATCACTGCCAATGCTGATAACACCGAAATAGGTACCGATAACAATACCAATGTTGCAGCGCGCACATTCATCAGGAATAAAAACAAAATAATGATAATCAACACAAATGCTTCGAGTAATGCTTTTTCCACTGTCCATACTGCTTTATTGATTAATTCGGACTGGTCATAAAATGGCTGAATCGTCACACCTTTGGGCATGGATTTTTGCACAATTTTTAAACGCGCTTTGACATCATCAATGGTGTTTTTTGTATTGGCACCAAAACGTTTTAAAACAATGCCAACCACCACTTCACCAAGCGAATTGATGCTTCCATCCTCAGCACGTTCAGTCATGGTCACCGAGCCTTGGCGAATTTCTCCACCAAAAGCCACACTTGCGAGATCCCGTACACGAATCGATGTGCCATTGACTGTTTTTACTGGAATCGCGGCAATGGCTGCCAAGCCATCTTTACCACCCGGAACCCAGCCCACACCACGAATCACCAATTGTTCATCACCTTGCGGTAAATACCAGCCACCCGCATTGCGATTATTCGCTTCAATTGCCGTAACCACATCGCTCACATGCAAATTATAAGAGAGCAATTGTTCCGCATTAAGATGCACTTGATACTGGCGCACCTCACCACCATAGGAGAGAATATCTGTGACACCTTCAACAGGCATCAACATCAATTTGACCACCCAATCATTCAAAGAGCGAAGTGCCAGCGCACTATAATCAGCACTGGGGTCAGCTTTAATAATATACTGAAATACTTGACCTAATCCCGATGTATTGGGACCAACTTTGGGTGTGCCTGCCCAACTAGGTACCGTTTGAGCTGCATCTTGCAGTTTTTGGAAAACCAGTTGTCTGGCAAAATAAATGTCTGTGCCTTCTTTGAATACCACCGTAATCACAGATAAGCCCGTTTTAGAAATCGAACGCACCTCTTCAACATCGGGTAACGAATACATCACCGCTTCAATCGGATAGGTAATAATTTGTTCCACTTCTTCAGATGCCAAGCCCTGTGCTTCGGTGTTGATTTGCACTTGTACATTGGTTACATCAGGAAAAGCATCAAGATTCAGTTTCGGTACAACAAACATGGCATAAGCCATTGAACCAATCAGCAACATAAGAATAAGTAGGCGGTTGTTTACCGCCATATCAATTAATTTAGACATGGTTGCTACCTCAATGGTTGTGTACTTCAAAACCAGCTTTCGCTAATTCTGAAGCAAGCACAAATGAGCCCTGTACAACAACCATCTCGCCTTCTTTCACACCCTTAAGGATTGTCACAAGCCCCATATTGGACTTATGAATCTCCACTTCCCTGCGTTCAAAATGACCGGGCTCTTCTTCAACAAAAACAATCAACTCACTGCCTTGGCGTTGAATAGCCTGCTCAGTAATCAGCAAACCTTTGCCGCCCGTACTTGTCGCAATTTCTGTATTTACAAACATGCCAGGATGAAGCAAATCATCATTGTTTTGAATGCTTAAACGAACACCCGCAGTCCTTGTAACTGGATCCAACTGATGATGAATATTAATCACCTTACCCTCATAATGCGCTTTTACGCCTTTCGGGGTAACCGATGCCAATTGCCCAATTTTTATATCGCTCAAGGCACTTTCAGGAATTTTCACTTCAACCCATACATGCGACTCATCYGCCACCTGCATCAGCTGACTACCTGCTGCAAAATGTTGYCCAATACGAAAATCATCCGAGACAACGGTGCCTGCATGCGGAGCTCGCAGGATAAGCAAACCATATTCTTTCTGTTTGAGTAAACCTGAAATATCGCGTTTATTTAAACCATAGGAAAACAACGTTGCTTTTGCCGCTGCCAAATTAGCGTTCATAATTTGATAGGTGCTTTCTGCTTGTTGCAGACGTGCTTGAGAAACAATCTTTTGCGCTGCAAGCTCTTTGAGTCGTGTGATTTCCTGCTGACTTCGATGATGTTCAGCTTGGGCTTTTAAATAGTTGGCTTCTGCTTGTGCAAGTGCCGTACTGTTTAASSTCGCCAATCGYTGCCCTTTTTTCACCTGATCACCCAAACGYGCATATCGAGCATGCACCACACCATCAACCAAGGTGGTAATATCTGCCAGCGCATAACCATTAAAAGCAACYGTGCCAGGCGCAKTGATTGCTTGTARTKCKGSTCKTKTTTGCARTGCTTKGGTSAYRATACCTGCCTGTTTTATTTGGGCTGGTGTYAATTTRATAASCCCRCCYTCTTCTTCATGYCCRCCATGCCCTTCATGTGCGCCATGTCCTGCATCACTCTTTGTCTCATGGGCAGCTTCTTCATGGTCGTGACCATGCTCAGCCGCTATAAGTGCTGGGCTTGCCAAAAATAATGCTGTTGTAATCAAYATATTTGCGATTTTCATAATTGCGTTCCTTTAAGAATATATTCGGGATGACCTAACACTTCGGCTAGGCGAATACGCGCTAACCAAGCCTGTTTAATCATTTCAAGTGCGGTTATTTGAGCATCAAGCCCCTGATTGATATGAATGACCAAGGCTTCCAAATCAAGCTCACCTGCGTTGTACGATTTTTGAGCCAGYGTRATGGTGYTYTCYGCATTKTTTTGCATRTCACTTTTYATCATATTGGATAARGCCTGTATGGCATTKTGATGRTTATCMAGTGCGCTTTGCACCTCATAGTGBAGYTGCTGTTTTGACCAASCAAGCCCCATRTTYACACGTTCCTTTTCAGCCAACGCGGCACGGTAAGCMCCTTTRTGACTATTKARSACKGGAAATGGAATCGTAACACCCAATAAAACAAGCTGTTCACCTGCTTCACGGGCARCCATGGCRYTGAAGGTYACATCTGGAACACGTGATGCACTGGCKAGCTCTGCTTGCGCATTGGAYTGMTCYAACTTKGATTGYAAYACCRAAAAATCAGGGCGTGATGCAAGCGCAACSTTGTATGCATCYRTAGGCGGCTGCCAATTCAGSGAYAATTYAGGCAGTTCCAAAGAAGAGCTTAAYCTAGCATCCGAAACCTCWCCCAAAGCAATCAAATARCGCTGYTTRCTCTTGGTTAARAATTGYTTGGCAATCGTGSYYGCATTTAAAGCCGAAGCAAAGGCCGATTGCGCAAGGTTTGCATCCAAYTGGCTAGACTCTCCCAAYTGCAATTGCCGCGTTACGGCATGGCTGACTTTATCCARAACCGTGCTCTGTTGGCTGCGCAAGTCATATAATTTACCTGCAAAATAGAGTGTGATATAAGCCCGCGATGCTTCAATCACCAARCGCTGCTGTGTCGCGTCTCTACTTTGAGAAGCAGTATTCAATGTGGCTTGAGCCGATTGCTCTCTAAACCCTTGTTTGCCACCCAACTCAATGCCTTGCGATAAAGTAATATAATAATCGTTGCTTGTRCCTCCGCCATTTAAGCGRCGACGTTGCGGCTCCAATGAAAGCTCTGGGTTATAAGCATATGAGCTTCTCTCTGTTAGATTTCCTCTAGCAGATTCAATGTTTTTCTCTGCCATTTGCAACATAGGATGTTGTTTGGCGACTGTCTCCATAGCTTGCTGCAATGTATCTGCATAACTATAAAATGGGTGAATGCAAAACAGCATTCCAATCATAAAAAATCGTGTGCGCACAGTTTCCCCCTGTGAAATAATTTAATAAATGTGGGGAAGCTAATTTTAATCAATATGCTCTTATGTCATAAAAACAATCATACATGATTGATTCTAACGAAAATAAAGGCAGAAAAATTAGCTGTGCAAAAGTTTGGGAGGGTGTTCGATTAAATAGTGAACCTCGAAAAGGTTCATAGGTAATGCTGCATTTACCAACGTAGCATAATTGTCAGACTGGCTTTGATTATAGGTAGGCGGTGATAAAAAGACGTGTGCTGCATGCGCTGCACAAGTCGAATCCACAGGTGCAGCATCTGAATTATTGTTGGATTGTGTCGCTTCAATATGCGCAGGAGCATCCGCCGCGTGGCATACATCAATGCCCGCACCGCAAACAAACATTCCCATTTGCAAAGAAAAAATAGCAACCCATGCCAAATAACGCATGCCGCAAACGTAAACATGCAAGCTTATGATATCAAGCTCTAAGAAACTGCCTCAAAAACATTACGCGTATTTTCTGACATTCCATACAAATACAGGCAGCCCACAAAGAAACAGTGCCAAGACCACACTTGATGAAGGAGGAAGGTCAAGGTATTCCGCCGCAAAAACACCCAACACCGCACCCAATATGCTGACAATCAGTGCCAGCCATACAGGACCATTTTGATAACCCCGCCAAGCCGCCAATGCTGGCAGTAACAACATGCCGAATACCAATACAATACCGACAGCATGAATGGCTGGAACAACAGCAAGTGCCAGCGCAAGATAAAACATCACCCGTTGACTGTAACTATCATCACCTGCAAACCTTAACGCTACCACTGCCAAAACACCTAGCCCAGCCAATACCATCAGGTCAAACCAACTTGCGCCAAGCAGGGAGCCAAACATCAAATCACTCATATGACCCTCGGCATGCGGTAGTTGGGTTAAAATCACCATGCCAGCCGCAGCAGCTACTGCATACATTGCCCCCATCACCGCTTCTTTTGGTAGCTTTGAAGCATAAGGAAGTGCTGCAAAGGCAAAGACCGCCAGCACAGTGATACCTCCAGCCCATAATGGACCAGAAGTATCCGTTGCTAGACCAATCGCATAACCTGTTGCTGCAAATTGTGCCAGCGCGAGATCGACAAACACAATGCGTCGTTCCAACACGCGCCGACCCAGAAAAGGCATCACAACTGCCAAAATAAGGCAAGCAACCAGACTGGTTAATAAAAACATTTACAGCCCACCTTTGGCAGCAAGTCAAACATACTTATATAACCCGCAAAACCTTCACCATTCACGGCATCAGGCATAAGTCGGCATGGTGTATGTGCAAGCTCACATAAT
>NVTQ01000086.1 GCA_002401635.1 Pseudomonadota bacterium | reverse complement strand
AGAGAAGACCTAAAGCTTATCCTTTGATGAGAAAACCAAGGAAAGAATATGCTAACTAACTTGTTTTATTGGATTTATGTGCTCAGGTAGCGGTATTAGAGTCTGACCCTATTGATTGCTATTGATTTATGGAATGAAAGGGCTGAATCGGAATTTCAGTCTCGTCACCCAACAGTTCCTTGATTCTAATTGAAAAGAGGGCGATTGAACTTCCCCCATCTGACTGGACACTATTTTGCATTATTATATAGTCACCCTTTGAATCAAAGCCCTTTTTCCTTGCTTTTTTAATAGTGCCTTCTATGATTCGCGACGTTAAAAGTGAGCTCTGGCTCGCTTTTTTTGTTTTATATATGGGNKTTAGGACTGAWMTATTGCTTTTAGAAGATAAAATACAGCAACTTGTGAMRCCGATTGCCGATGAATTGGGTGTGGAAATACTTAAGATTGTGCTTGGCGGTGGTAAACAAATACGCTTGGTTAAGGTCATTGTAGATTGCAAGGGTGGTGTGATTGCGGAACATTTGGCGCGCATTAGTCGTGGTTTGGCCTTGCAGCTGGATGTGGAAGACTACATTCCAGGTAAGTACAATTTAGAAGTTACGACACCAGGTTTTGAATGGCCATTGCAAACGCAGGCAGATTTTGACCGTTATTTGGGTGATTGGATTCAAGTGGTATTGGAGCATGGTCCCGCGATTGAAGGTGAAAATTTGGGACTTGATGGAGAAGAATTCAGCTTACGCAATGCAAAGGGCAAGGTTCGTGAATTCAATTTGTCGGAAGTTGTGAGAGTAACACGCGCAGTGAATTGGACAGCAATATCCCGCGCGGGAAAGAATAAAGGAAGCGCTGAATAAGTCTGAATGAGGTAGATTGTGATTCAGAATATTCAAAATCAAGGCGTAAGCTGCATGTAATAGCAAAGCTATTGCAAAGGTTTACAACGCAGAGTTTGGATATTCTGGATGCAAGATACGAGTTTATAACTTGTTCAGCGCTTCCTAAATAGAGTAAGTCGAGGTTAACGACAATGAGTGTTGATATGATGCAGGTTGCCGAGGCAGTGGCACGTGAAAAGGCTGTTGATTGTGAATTAGTAATTGAAGCAATGGAACAAGCTATTAAAACGGCGGCACGTCGGACGTATGGTAATAAGGTTGTTGATGCCAAGATGGATCGTGATACGGGCGAAATTGGTTTGTCGCATGTGCGTACTGTGGTTGAAGAAGTTGAAGATGAAGAAAACGAGTTGACGCTAGAGGCAGGCAAGGAATTGCAGGCAGATGCTGAGCTGGGCACAGAGTTTCGTGAGCCATTGGCCCCCATTGAGTTGGGCCGCATTGCAGCGCAAACTGCCAAACAGGTGATTAATCAAAAAATTCGTGAAGCAGAGCGTGACCGTGTGGTTGCTGAATATGAACCACGTGTGGGCGAATTAATTACAGGTATCGTGAAGCGTGTTGAACGTGGTAATGTATATGTAGATTTAGGGCGTGGTGAAGCGGTCATGTATCGCGAAGATTTATTGCCGCGTGAATCATACCGTCAAGGTGATCGTGTACGGGCTTATTTGCGTGAAGTGCGCAATCAGCCAAAAGGAGCATTGGTTTTCTTGTCGCGTGCTGATGCAGGTATGGTATTGCGTTTGTTTGAACAGGAAGTTCCTGAAATCCAAGATAACTTAATTACCATTCAAGCCATTGCTCGTGATCCTGGTTCACGTAGTAAAATTGCTGTAATTTCGATGGATGCTGGTATTGATCCTGTCGGTGCATGTGTTGGYATGCGTGGTKCRCGTGTRCAGGCTGTGGTRAATGAGYTGCATGGCGAGCGTGTTGATATTATTGAATGGACAGAAGATCCAGCRACATTTGTGATMAATGCGCTAGCYCCTGCTGAGATTGAYCGTGTGCTTGTYGATGAAGAGAGCAATACCATTGAAGTGGCTGTGAATGAAGARAAYTTGGCMATTGCGATTGGTCGCCGTGGTCAAAATGTTCGCCTTGCTTCGGAATTGACGGGTTGGAATATCGAGTTGATGACCACRGGTGAAGAGCAAGAAAAACGTGAAGGTGAAGTGAGTGAAGCCAAAGAAGCCTTTACAACGGGCTTGGATGTGGATGCTGATTTTGCTGCTTTGTTGGTGGCGGAAGGTTTTATGTCGTTGGCTGATTTGGCGTACTGTGAAGTTGCAGACATCGCTGCGGTTGAAGGCTTGGATGATGATTTGGCTTTAGAGATTCAGAAACGTGCGCGTAATGCTTTGCTTGACCAAGCATTGCAAAAATCTACAGAAGATGGTGATGAAAGCAGTGTTTCTTTGTTAGATTTACCAAACATGACACGTGAAATTGCCGCGCAATTGGCAGAACGTGAGCTACTTTCAGTGGAAGCTTTGGCGGATGCGGCTGGGGATGATCTGGAAGGCATTGAAGGGCTGGAGCGTGAAGCGGCAGATGCTTTGATTATTGCCGCACGTGAGGCTAGTGGTTGGTTTGAATAATGATTTAAAACATAACCGCACATCTGTACGGTCATGTTTTGCCTGTCGCAAGAAAGATGAGAAATCATCTATGTTGCGATTGGTTGTTGATGATTCTGGCTTGATTTGGCCAGATTTATTGGCAAAAGCCCCTGGAAGAGGGTTTTATTTATGTATGGATGTAGCATGCCTGTCATCGTTGAATGACAAACGATTGGGTGTGTTGCGAAACAAACATAAAGTAGTTTTTCCACAGTGGCATGGGTTGCAAGAGCGTTTGTTGGATATTCTCTCGCAACATATTGCTTTGCAGTTAACGCGCTTGAAACCAGGTGCTGCAATTGGAAGAGATGCAGTGATGCATCAAATGTGGAAGAATGCGGAGCTTCTGCTGCTATTGGCAGAAGAAGCGGGTCAGGCTTTGGTACGGCAAGTCATGGATGCTGTTAAAAAGCGTGGTGAGGCAGGGTTGAAAACAACATCGTTGGATGGTTTGCCAGAGGCTTGTCTGGTGAATGTCTTTCAACGAGGTAAAATGTCTGTGGTGGCATTGTCTGTTTCTAAGAAAACAGCAAARCTGCAACRGTATTGCGCCTGGTATGGGCGAATAAAAGGAAGCAAGGTAAGCAATGGCGAATAAACGCGTGCTCGAATTGGCAAAAGAACTGAATGTTGAAGTAGCAGATGTAAAACGCGCAGCRAGTAGCTGTGGYGTTGCTGTTACAGGTCCAACCACGATGTTGAATGATCAAGACATGGGTAAAATCAAGGTGAACTTGAAAGAACCTACAAAAAGTGGCTCTGGAGGGAAAACATTGACCTTGAGTCGCCCTGTTGTTGCTGGGCAACAAGAGCGTGGTTCCAGCGTTGAAGGCAGAGGTCGCACTGTGCAAGTTGCAGTTCGCCGCCGTCGTGCAGCATCTAAGCCAGTGGTTACAGATAATACTTTGAAATCATCAGTGCCTTCAGATGGCAAACTTTCATTAAAAAAAGAGCCAGTAGCTACGCCTGAAAAACCAGTGGTCAAGGAAGAAGTTGCGCCACAAGTTGCAGTGGTGAAAAAGACACCTGAAGTGAAGAAGCCAGCCCCAGAAGCGAAAGCAGTTGTAAAAACTCAAAAGCCTGCGGCGAAGAGCGAACCTAAAACTGCTGTAGCCAAGAAGCCAGCTGTTAAAAAACTTTCGCCAGCTCAAATGGCAGCTCAGGCAGTTGAGAAAAATAAAGAACAAGCCAAGCTTCGTGAACAGGAAGAACGAGCGAAACGTGCTGAAGCACGTGCGTCACGTCCGAACCCGAACCGTTCAACACGCCCTGGTGAGCGTCCGAATCCGAACCGTTCAACACGTCCTGGTGAACGTCCGAACCCGAACCGTTCAACACGCCCTGGTGAGCGCCCGAATCCGAACCGTCCAACACGTCCTGGTGAACGTCCGAATCCGAACCGTCCCATGCGTCCTGGAGCACGTCCGAATCCGAATCGTCCAACAGGTCAGCAAAAACGTCCCGCATCAGGCCCTAGAACAACCATTCGTACAGGTTTAACACCCGCGCAAATTGCTGCATCGAAAGCGCCAAAATCATCATTGAAACAAATTGAAGCGAAAATTACCAAAGAGCGCAATGATCGCCGTCGTGAAAACAATGCGAATCGTGGTGCAGGTCGCCCAAATCGCCCAGTAGGTGCAAATGCAGGTGCAGGTATAGCACGTCGACCATCGGTTGCAGTGACAACAGACCCAAATGCACCAACGGCACCAACAGGTATCAAACGTCGTGGTCCAGGTGGCCCACAGCGTCAACAACAACGTCGTTTATCACCAGGTGAAAAAGCTGCGCGTCGTTCTTATTCATCCAAGCGTCATGAAGTGCTTACGCCTCAGCAGGAAGAGCGCATGGCTAGGTTGGCAAAAGGCGGTCGTCGTCGTGGTGCCAATCTTATTACCAAAGATGATGAAGACTTTGTGATTCGTGAAGTAGAAGTTACCAATCCTATTGTTGTATCTGAATTGGCCAGTCGTATGGCAACCAAAACGACAGAGGTTTTGAAAAAGTTGATGGAAATGGGCTCAATCGTTGCAACCAATGATAATATTGATGCTGATACAGCGATATTACTTGTAGAAGAGTTTGGTCATAAACCTAAGCTTATCAATGAAGCAGCCGTGGAAGATGTGTTGGTTGAAGTCATTGATGAAGATGATGAAGGTTTGTTGCCTCGTCCTCCAGTCGTGGTTGTTATGGGACATGTGGATCATGGTAAAACATCGATTCTTGATGCTTTGCGTAAGGCCCATGTTGCCGATGGTGAAGCTGGCGGTATTACCCAGCATATCGGTGCTTATATGGTGAAGCTTGATGGCGGTGAACGTGTCGTATTTGTTGATACACCTGGTCATGAAGCATTTACAAGCCTGCGTGCACGTGGCGCAAAATTGACGGATGTCGCGGTATTGGTGGTTGCTGCTGATGATGGTGTGATGCCACAAACAGTTGAAGCTCTGAACCATGCCAAAGCTGCGGGTGTACCAATTATTGTTGCCATTAACAAAATGGATAAAGATGGTGCGAATCCTGAAAATGTGAAGCGTCAGTTGGCTGAGCATGAGATTATCCCTGAAGAGTGGGGTGGTGATAGTATTTTTGTGGAAGTTTCAGCACACACAGGTCAAGGCTTGGAAGACTTGCTTGAAATGCTTGCATTGCAAACCGAAGTATTGGAATTGAAAGCCAATCCCGAAGGTGTTGGGCGTGGTGTTGTGGTTGAATCGCGTTTGGATAAAGGTCGGGGCCCTGTGGCAACGGTACTTGTTCAAAATGGTACCTTTAATAAAGGTGATATTGTAGTGGTTGGTATGGTTACGGGTCGCATTCGTGCGATTGTCGATGAAAATGCTGTGCAACATCGTACAGCTGGTCCATCGATTCCATTTGAGTTGCTAGGTTTGGACTCTGTGCCAGAAGCAGGAGCGGATATTGTGGCGGTTGCCAATGATAGGCAAGCACGTGATATTATTTCTTATCGTAAAGAAAAAGCCCGTCAGCTAAAAGAAGCCTCTACCAAACGTGCAAGCTTTGATGATATGTTTGCTGCTGTGAAGAGCGATATGGCAGAAGTTCCTGTGATTATTAAGGGTGATGTAACGGGTTCTGTTGAAGCCATGGCGGATTCTTTGGTCAAGCAGGGTACAGAAGAAGTGCAAGTTAAACTTATACATAAAGGCATTGGTGCGATTACAGAATCGGATATTATGCTGGCATCGGCATCGGGTGCGATTGTGATTGGTTTTAATGTTCGCCCTGAAAGCAAAGCGAAAAAATTAGCGGGTGATCATGGTGTGGATGTTCGTTTCTACAAAGTGATTTATGATGCAATTGATGATGTTCGTGCTGCAATGGCGGGTGAATTGTCGCCAGATCAAGTTGAAAAAGTTACCGGTGAAGCAGAAGTTCGTCAGGTTATCATGGTGCCGAAGATTGGTGCTGTGGCTGGTACATACGTTACGGAAGGTTTTGTTACACGCGGATCGAAAGTGCGTGTCATGCGTGACAATGTGATGATCTATGATGGTGAATTGGCTTCTCTACGTCGCTTTAAAGACGATGTAAGAGAAGTGAAGGCTGGTTATGAGTGTGGTATTGGCGTAGACAAATTCAATGATGTGAAAGAAGGCGATGTATTTGAGTTTTATATCATTGAGGAAATTGCGGCAACACTGTAAATCACTGATATGGCAGATAAATCACCAGCAAGACACCGTATAGAAACGGATATTCAACGTTTAATCACCACGCTGATACAACGCGATGTGAATGACCCATGCTTTTTGGGCATGGTCATTACATCGGTGGATGTATCGCGCGATAATCAGAATGCCGTGATTAAAGTGCATGGTATGAAACGTGATGAAGCGGATATACTGGTTGAGCGTTTGGGGCGTATGACACCGCATTTTGAGCATGCTTTGCGTCGTTCGCTTGGTAAAAAACGCTTGCCAAAATTGAATTTTTCTTGGGATACAGCTCTGGATGCTGGTAATGATATGGTTGAACTATTGAATAAACTGGGTCGCGCTTGAGTATTCTTTATGCCGATGTGAACTGGCAGTTAGCTTTGGATGCTGTGCAACAGGCAAAACAGATTCATATTATTGCACATGTTAGCCCTGATGCAGATACCATTGGTTCGCAGTTGGCGCTTTATCATGCACTAAAAAGCATGGGTAAACGTGTTATCATGCATAATAGGGATATTGCGCCATATATTTGCCGTTATTTGCCTGCCGTGCATGATATTGGTCACGGTGAAATACCGAATGAAGTCATGGATGCTGATCTTGTGATTGCAGTCGATGCAGGCTCATTGGGGCGTTTGGGTATGCAAGCCTCTTATTTTGAAGGCAAAATGCTGATTAATATTGATCACCATGCTAGCAACACCTTGTATGGCGATGTCAATGTGATTGATGCCCGTTATTGTGCCACGGGTGCTATGATTTATGATTTTCTGCAGCATCTTCATGTACCGCTTGATGCATCATCGGCAGCGGCGATTTATGCAGCAGTTTTGACCGACACAGCAAGCTTTCGTTTGGCAAGTGTGAGTGCTGATGTACACCGTATGACAGCAGATTTGATTGATGCAGGTGCAGATGTTGAGTTGGCAGCCCAATCGATTTATCAAAGCCATAAACCAGCGCGTTTTGAATTGTTGAAATATGCTTTGGATAGCCTAAATATTTGCCATGATGGTCGCACAGCATGGATTTCTATTGCCTATAACTTATATGAAAAGACGGGTCTTTGTGGTGAGGATTCAGAAGGCTTTATTGATTACGCACGCAGTATTGAAGGTGTGGATATTGCTATTTTTATACGTGAAGAGAAGCCGCAGGAATGGAAGATTAGCTTTCGTGCCAAAGCGCCTTGTGATGTGGGTATTGTTGCTGGAAAACTGGGTGGTGGCGGTCACCAATATGCAGCAGGCTGCACACTGTTTGGCTCATTGGATAAGGTGCAGAAAGAAATTAACCATGCCTTGGTGGACATACTGAATTCATGATTGTTTCGGGTGTGGTATTTTTGGATAAACCGCTTGGCTGGACATCACGCCGTGCGGTAAATGAAGTGATTCGTATTTTCTCAATAGCAGGAAAGAAGCGTATTAAAGCGGGTCATGCGGGTACTTTAGACCCTTTAGCGACAGGTATGTTGCCGATTTTGCTCGGCGATGCGACACGCTTCTCTGAATTGGGTTTAAATGCTGAAAAACGTTATACGGTTACCTTCGATTTAAGCTATCAAACAGACACCTTGGATTGTGAAGGTGAGGTTGTATCTCGCTTTGAGCATCATATTGATAGACAGGCATTGATGGATGTATTGCTTTTATTTCAAGGTGAACTGCAACAAGTGCCACCGATTTATTCGGCGATTCGTGTGGATGGAAAACGAGCCCATGCTATGGCGCGTAAAGGCGAAGAAGTGACGCTTAAAGCGCGTGATATTTGTATTTATCGGCTAGATTTGATGCATTTTGAGTTTCCTTATGTAAGTTTGGATGTGTCATGCTCAAAGGGAACATATATTCGTTCTCTAGCGCGTGATATTGGCGAGAAGTTAGGTATGGGTGGTTGTGTGACGGCATTGCGACGTACATCAACAGGTGGTTGGTCTGAGTCCATGTTGGTGAGTGAAGAACGTTTGAGAGAAGATAAAGAGCAGGCTGTCTTGCCATTGCGCCAATGGTTACGTGATTTTCCAAGCTGTGAATTGAATAAAGATGATGCTTGGCGTTTTTTAAATGGGCAGCGTATTCAGCTTGAGAAAAAAGAAGAGGGTAGTGTAGCGGTTGTATGTGGTGAGCTTCTGTTAGGCACAGCAGAGTTAAAGTCTGGTATGCGTCGTATGGTCTTGCATCCGTTGCGTATTTTGCCATCCTCGCAACATATATTCACATCAAAAAAGGATTTAAAACAATGATAAATCAATGTTATGCACGTATTTTAATCATGGCTATGCTTGCTTTTATAGGTTTCGGTCAGTTGGCATGTGCAGATCAATCAACAACAAATAAGGARAATAAAATGGGTTTATTTAGTAAAGCGCCGCAAGCAGGTGATGAAGGCATTCCAGAAGGAAGTCATATTAAGATTGAAACAAAAAATGGCGATATGTTAATCGAGTTATACCCTGATTCGGCACCCAATACGGTGGCTAATTTCAAGGCTTTGACTGGTAAAGGCTATTATGATGGTTTGAAGTTTCATCGTGTGATTGCTGGATTTATGGCACAAGGTGGCGATCCAGATGGCACAGGTATGGGCGGCCCTGGTTATAAAGTAAAAGCTGAATTTAATGATCGCACACATGTGCATGGTACATTGGCGATGGCACGTTCATCTGATCCTGATTCAGCAGGAAGCCAATTTTATATTTGTTTTGCGCCAACACCACATTTGGATGGTGAGTACACAATTTTTGGACAAGTCATTGAAGGCTTGGATGTATTGGATCAAATCAAGCAGGATGATTTGATGATTAAGGTTTCTGTTTTACCTTAAATCAGGGTTAGAAAATGCTCTTTATAAGGCGGAGACTTAAGTCTCCGCCT
>NVTQ01000085.1 GCA_002401635.1 Pseudomonadota bacterium | reverse complement strand
ATGCTAGACCCCCGACACAAACACTCGGGGGTGACGGTGAAATGAAAAACTGGTCGCATGAAGGCGTAGCGGTAAACCAATTCCTGAACGACTATATATTACACAATTTTTACCAGCTTTATTTATGCTCATAAAAAAAGCCGCAGGGGTTAGCTGCGGCCTTAATCTTCTTTCTGTTTGCGTAGATTTTACTTCGCTTTTTTCGGTGTGCTGCGTTTGCGTTCAGTTTCGGTTAAGAAACGTTTGCGTAGGCGAATACTCTTCGGAGTAATTTCCACCAGCTCATCATCGGCAATAAACTCAATGGCGCGTTCCAATGAAATTTTGATAGGTGGAATTAAATTCACAGCCTCATCGGTACCTGATGAACGTACATTGGTCAGTTTCTTTTCWCGTGTTGCATTSACMACCAAATCATTRTCACGGGCATGAATACCGATAATCATRCCTTCATAAATTTTAACATTSGCRCCAAAGAAYARYTTRCCRCGYTCTTGGATTTTCCACATRCCAAAAGAAACAGTTTCACCAGCAGCCATTGAAATYAACACGCCATTYTGACGKCCTGGTAGTGCRCCAACAAAGTTRCCATATTCRTGGAAKACATGGTTCATKACRCCRGTACCACGWGTGTCAGTCATAAAYTCTGAGGTATAACCRATCAAACCACGSGTWGGRGCGATAAACTCAATACGGGTCATGCCATCTGCRGCAGTTTCCATGCYRGTCATTTCTGCACCACGGATRCCCATTTTTTCAATGACAGAGCCTTGATACTCAGATTGAACGTCAATCGTTACACTTTCATATGGTTCTTTTTTCACGCCATCGATGGTGCGAATAATTACGGTTGGACGAGAAACCGCCATTTCAAAGCCTTCACGRCGCATGTTYTCAAGTAAAATACCRATTTGAAGYTCGCCACGACCAGAAATTTTGTAGATATCAGCRGAATCWGTTTCTTCWACTTTCATSGCAACATTGGTKCGCACTTCTTTAAACAGACGRTCACGAATTTGACGCGTCGTCACAAACTTACCTTCAGTACCAGCAAGCGGTGAGTTGTTTACATGTAGTTCCATGCTTAATGTGGGTTCATCCACATGAATCACGGGAAGTGCGATTGGGTTGGTTTTATCTGCGATAGTTTCACCAATGTTAATGTGTTCCAAGCCTGCAATGGCAACCAAATCACCACATTCAGCTTCAGATATTTCGAGACGTTCCAAACCTTTGAAACCCAATAATTTGGAAACTTTAAAATTATCTACTGTGCTGTCAGCATGGATTACGGTGACTTCTTGTCCTGTTTTTATGCGTCCGTTGGCAATGCGTCCGATTACAATACGGCCAATATAATCATCCCAATCCAATGTGGTTGCCAGTATCTGCAATGGTGCATCAGAGCTGCCACCAGGTGCTTCTACGTGTTCCAGAATAGTTTCAAACAGGCAAGTCATGTTGTCAGACTCTTCKGTGTGRTCCAGCATMGCATAACCATTTTTTGCAGAGGCAAAAACAACTGGAAAATCAAGCTGCTCATCGGTTGCRCCCAAWGCAGCAAACAARTCRAAGGTTTTRTCYACAACACCATCAGGGTCAGAGCCAGAGCGGTCAATTTTATTCACAACAACGATAGGTTTCAAACCCAAAGCCAAAGCTTTGGAGGTTACAAAACGCGTTTGTGGCATCGGGCCTTCAGCCGCATCTACCAACAATACCACGCCATCTACCATGTTCAATACCCGCTCTACTTCGCCGCCGAAATCGGCATGGCCTGGGGTGTCAACGATGTTGATATGGTAACCTTTATAATCAATGGCTGTGTTTTTGGCCAAAATGGTAATGCCACGTTCTTTTTCAATATCATTGGAATCCATCACACAGGTATCCATCTCTTCGCGAACATCATCAAATGTTCCAGACTGCTTTAGYAGCTCATCCACCAGTGTAGTTTTGCCGTGATCCACGTGRGCGATGATGGCRATATTGCGTAATTTGCGTGACATGTAATGTTTACCTCAGATGGTTCGTCAAATCGTGTTGAGAAACCTTTAAAATCGCGCGCATAGTARCAGGCAGRGCRGTAATAGATACCTTTGCTTGATGGTATGGTATTTTATGATTTTTTTAATCCTTTAGCATTTGTTGAATGGCATAACCCGCAGTCATAAAACCAAAGATATTGGGTAAATATGAAATCGTGCCATTGGTAGCTCTGGGGCGAGCATCAGGATCACCTGGAATGGCTTGATGGGATGAAGCATTAATTGCTGGTTCAGATGAAAAGATGACAGGATAATCCAGTGAACCGCCTATTTTTCTTAAGCGGGCACGTAAGGCGCGAGCTAGACCACAGGTATGTGTTTTTTTCAATGTGGTGACTTCGGCTTTGCTCACATCAAAACGACCGCCTGCACCAAGACTGGTGATAACCGCAACACCTGCTTTTTGACATGCATGAATTAATGCAGCCTTGCACACGACTGAATCAATACAATCCAATACATAATCAGGCTTTAATTCTGCTAGCAAGGTATCGACATTATCAGGATGAATGAATTCATCACGAATGGTGACTTGTGCATCGGGATTGATGTCTGCAATGCGTTTGGCTGCAACTGCCGTTTTCTTTTCGCCAAGGTTGGATTGTAGGGTGATGAGTTGRCGRTTAAGRTTGGATARACCRACAATATCGTGRTCMAGCAAKGTAATATGYCCAATRCCAATRCGTGCAATCGCCTCTGTGGCAGCGCCGCCCACGCCACCAAGCCCAACAATAAGCACATGTTTGCTGGCGAGCTTGGCAATACCTTCATCACCGACAAGGATATGGGTGCGTTCGTGAAGTGGGTTGATAGTTTGGCTCATAATGAAAACAACTCCTTGGTATTTAGTGTGCATTGCTTTTGCACAGATGCTAAGGGGATTTGGCGTATTGTTGCCAAACTTTGTGCGACATCAAGTAAATTAGCGGGTTCATTGCGTTGATTTTTTAGCCCATCAGGGGCATCGCTTTCCAATAGTAGTGATTCAAGTGGTAGGTTTTGTAAGAAGGTATGGATCCTTTGCCCCTGATTTCGCTGTTCATTTTGTAATAAACGTGTGCCGATACCAATATAAAAACCCAATTTGATAAAAACTTTTGCTTGTTGAAGGCTGCCTGAAAAACCGTGAATAACACCACGAAGTTGTGGATAGGGGCGTAATTGCAGCGCAACTTGATCGGCGGATTTAACGCTATGAATGATAAGCGGCAAGTTAAATTGTTGTGCGAGCTGCAATTGTTTTTGAAAACACTTTATTTGAGTCGCATGGTCGGGTCTATTGGGCATGAAATCCAAACCGCATTCACCCACTGCGATGGCATGGGGCAGTAACTTTTCAAGTTGTTCTAAGTGCGCGTTGTCATGTTGATCGCAATACCATGGGTGAATACCAAAAGCATTGGAAATATTTTGATATTGTGCTGCTAAAGCTTGCTGTGCAGACCACTGCCCATGTTGCACACCAGGAATGATTAGCTGCTGGATACCTGCTTGTTTGGCACGCAAAAGAACCTCTTTCAAGTCGCCTGAAAAATGCGGGTCATCCAAATGACAGTGGCTATCAATCATTGCCAAAAGTTATTTAATATCAACATGCTGTTCATATTAAAGACGATGCTTGGGTATGGCTAGGTATAATCTTTTTGGCGTAATTATTTTAATGTATTTATTTTATGGCAAACATTTTGCTTCTTGCTTTATGATATTTGAGTTTTTTGTGGTTAATGAAAGGGGGATGTTGTGATATCAAATGAACGGGCTATAAGGTACCACCATTTGGAGTGGATTTTAGGACATCCTCGTTTTGGCATGTTTATGATGGCTTTGATAGCTTTTTCATTCACACACAATCAGCTTTTAGCACTCGTATTGTTTGTTGCTTTTTCGATTGAAATTATTTTTCGGCTTGCTCTATTTTTACGCAAGATGAAACTTAATCCGTACCGCTCATCAACCAATCAGAAAATTGATTTATTGCTTTTAGCCATTGATATTGTTGCGGTTTCTTCTTTGTTGGTTACCGTTCTTAATATTGATATAGCTGCTGAAAATCTAGCTTTGGCTCGATTAATGCGCGGGGTTTATTTGTTGCGCACGCTTCGTTTTGTGCGTTATTTTGATTTGCACAGCGCAATGTTCTCACCGACTTATGGTATGGTTATATCCCTGATTATTTTGGTCTCATTTTTTGCTGATGGTGGATTGCTGCTCGGTATTATCATCTTTTTCTTTGTTGAGCTGGCACTGCGCTTGATTGTGATGCGCAGTATGAAATTTGAAAGTAAACGAGAGAAACGTACGGAATGGAGTTTCTGGGCGCTTGACCTTGTGGCAACTGTTTTCATGACTCCTTTTGTTTCAGGKTTTGCTTATAGTGGAGCATTGCGGATGCTTAGATTAATTCGCTTGCTCAGACCGTGGCAGGTTATCATTCGCAATTTGCGAGATGTGTTGCGTGAAGGGCAGTTTATGCAGGAAATTAACTTGATTGTACTTTTTCTTGCCATTCTTTCCATTGGTGGCGGTGTCGTAGCTCATTTTGCATTTTCAAATTTTGACTACACCATGGGTCTTTATGATAAGCCTGTTACAAATGACATGCTTTCATCCATTTGGTTTACTTTCCGTTTGCTGACAGACCCTGGAAACTCTGTGATTTACCCTGACAATATGACCGTTGCTGTGTTTACAATTGCAGGCGTTATTATGGGTGTATTTATTTTTGCATTCTTTATTGGTATTGGAGCCAATATTGTGTCTGGTTTGATGCGCCGTTTGCGCAATGAAGATATTGCGGTAAAAAACCATATGGTGATTTTGGGTTGGACACCTGCTTCGCCCTATATCTTGGATCAATTACGGATTATTTCTGATCGTACATTTACACGTTTAAAAGTGGTTTTAATGCATGATGCTGAACATCCGCCTGTGGAATTGATTAATGAAAAGTGGGTGACATACCGCCAAGGGGATATTGATTCTTCAGCAGGGTTAAAACGCATCAATATCGCTTCGGCAAAACAAGCCTTGATGGTATTGCCATCGCAAGAGTCGGAGGCGGAATCGTTATCACATGCTTTTTATAATATGCTGGCGATACGAACAGAGAATAAACATCTTAAACTTAGTTTGGCGATTCCTGGTATGGATCACCCACGTCTTAATACCCATAAACATATGCTACAAGTGGGTTGGGATAATGTTGGCACGTATAATGAGCCAACTGTCGTATTGTCTGAGGCTGATTTTAGGGCGACTGCGTTATGCAATATCTTGCGCTACAGTGATTTTGATCAGGTAATGCAACGTTTGATGATTCCTGAATTGATGGGGGAGTCATCCACGCACTTGGTAAGCTGGGCTGGTAAGATTCAACGTGATGAGAATCATGCTTGGCAATTATTTACGCCAGATGGTAAGTACAGTGCAGATGTTTTGACGGTGCAGGCACAGTTGTTTGAGCGTGGCGTGACGCTTTTTTCCTTCGTATCTGAAGACTGGGAAATTATTCCAATATACGCTTTAGAAGAGCAGTACGTTGAATCTTTGAAGATACAGGCTCTGATAGGTGTGGCTATTAGTGATGCCGCTATTTATGACGAGGCCATGTATTGTATTCGTGAACCCAAAGCTCCGCAGGTGACGGAAACCCTAGATGATCTTGATGCATTGGGTCTCACGCTTGTTGAAGCAGAAGATAAAATGCAACTTTTGGTGATGGGGTGGGTGGGTAGTTTGCCTTTATTGCTTAAGCGTCTGTTGCGTTTTTATCATGAATTAGATTTGATTATTTTTGATGACTTAACAAGAGAGCAGGCGGATGAAGAGCAAGCTTATCTTGAGCGTCGTCTAGCAGAAGAGCCAGGCTTGGTGGATTTGGTTACCATTAGAATCGAGCCTTGGAAATTTAATGATATGGAACGCTTGCGTGAAGATATTGTAAAATCCAATCATGTTATTCTATCGCGCCCCAAAGCAATGGATCATTCAGCATACGCTATTATTACAACGGTGTTGTCGCACATTGTAACCATTTGTAAGGATGAAGGTGTTCAGCCAGAGATATTTCCGTTGATGGATAATCGGGAGCAGGCGGGCTTGTTGCAGAAAGAGTTAAGCCACTATGAGCTTCCGACAGAGGTGCATGTCACGGTTCCCAATGAATTTTATGGCGTGTTTGTGGCGCATACGTCATTTCATATGTACGCAGTTGAAAGAGATGAGGATTACGAAGCCAAACGTGCGCTTAGGCATATGTTGACAAAATTAATGTCTGATTCGGGTGAAGACTCTGATATGGGCTTGAAAATCCTTCAGGTATCTGATCCGCTACCAGAAGACCCTATGGCACTGTTTTATACGCTGAGGGAGGCTGGTTATATCTGGCTGGGTTACACCATGGATACACGTTATCAACAAGATGAACCTGCTTGGAAAGGTATTGATGTGCTGTTCCCACGGCAGACAACATTTACTTGCCACCGTCAAAATCAAATTATTATTAACCCGAACGGAAGCCCTTACTCACAACGAACATGGATGACAAGTCGAGAACATGTGGTCGAACTGATCACCATTGCTGGAGATGATGATGTTGAGCTATTTTAAGGGCTATCTATTGAGGTATTGTTATGGGTGAGAAAGAGCAAGAGACACCGATGCAGCGTATGCAGCGCGAAGCATTAGAGGAGGAAGCCGCTGCGGGTAACCAGCCTAACTCTAGCAGTTCGGTGGACAACATGCAGGAAGAGGCAGTTCTTGAACAAGCGGCCGCAGATCATGCTTTAGGGCAAAGAAGAGGTTTTAGGATTCTACTAAACCGTTGTATGTTTGATTTAAGTACAACGGGCGGAAAAATAGTAAACTATACGGTGCTTTTACTGATTCTTTTGTCGGTATTCCTCTCTATGTTTAATACAATTTCAGAGGTTCGGAATAGTTTTGGCGAAGAGATTGCTGTGTTTCAAATGTTTGTTATATATGTGTTTTTTGTCGAATATATATTGCGAGTTTACTCAGCAGSAGACAGGAAAAAGTACGTTACTGGCTTTTATGGRATTATTGATTTATTGACCGTGYTACCAGTGTTTTTTGGYAGTTCGGGMTCGTCAATTATGCGTCTGGCAAGGCTGGTTCGTATTTTGAAAGTTACGCAATATTTCCCTGTTCTGGCAACATTGATGCGTTCTGTATCGGGTGCTTTGCAAATGATTCTTGCTGTGTTTGCAACGATTGCCACGGTGTCTATTTTTTCAGGAAATCTAATTTATATGTTAGAGCCAGAGACCTTTGGTAATGCATTTATTGGCGCATGGTGGAGCCTTGTGACGATGAGTACCGTGGGTTATGGCGATTTGGTACCTCATTCTGTTGGCGGCATGATGCTGGGCGCTGCATTGATCATGGTGGGTATTTGTGTGGTTGCTATGATGACTGCGGTGATWGCTGTGCGGGTTGGWCGCATGGTAAAYATGAATAAAAAGTGTTTTGAWTGTGARMARACAATYTCATCAGAGCAYRAYTATTGYCCGCACTGTGGRCARRATCAATCCGATGAGATTGATCTCTTTTCCGATGATGAATAAAAAACAAAAGAATTTAAGCAAGAATATTCACGTTTCCCTCCTATGGCATCTATTATGCTTATACCCTGAATAAATTAATGGAAATTAAAAATAATAACCTTTCTGAACATCCGATGGAGGAATAGATGGCAAAGATTTTGATTGTAGATGATATGGCAAGTATGCGTAAAATGGTGGCGTTTACGCTTGAAAATGCGGGTCACGAAGTTGTGCAAGCAGATGATGGTGATGTGGCGCTTGSSATTGCCAATGAACAAGATGGTTTCGCMCTGGTGATTACCGATGTCAATATGCCAAATATGGATGGCATTAYTTTGACGRGTGAATTGAGAAARCTYCCYGCCATGAAATTCATACCKATNNNACTGCTRMYTACCNNNGAAGCTGGWAAAGAYAAAAAAATGGCAGGYAAAGCWGCRGGRGCTACAGGYTGGTTGGTGAAGCCATTTGATCCYGAYAARTTRCTTATGACCATYAAAAAAGTTTTRCGTTAATYGGRGGCACTATGAGCATTGACCTCGACCAATTCAAACAGATTTTCTATGAGGAAAGCTTTGAAGGTTTGGACACCATGGAGTCTGGMCTGCTTGGCATGAGTGATGGCGGCACAGATTTGGATGTSGTGAATGATATTTTYCGTGCKGCRCATTCRATTAAAGGTGGTAGTGCSACRTTTGGTTTTTCTGCCCTTGCATCCTTYACYCATATTATGGAAGGGCTGCTTGATGAGATGCGWGAGGGCAARCGTGAGGCTRAYYCTGATGTGGTGAATATTCTRYTGGAATCTGTTGATGAGATGCGTTCTTTGATGACAGCCTATCAGAACGATGAAGAACCCGATGTTGAAGAGATGCAGGTGTTGCAACAGAAGCTAGAAAAGGTTTGCGGTATGGAGCCTAGCCCGTCTAACAATGCCTCAAAAGAGTCTGATGGAGCTTCTTCTGACGATGCTTCTGATGATGCTTCTCATGAAGAAGGTGAACGAAGACTTGGTTGGCATATCGAATTTGCACCTCATGATGATTTATTAACCACAGGCAATGACCCATCCTTATTACTTTCGGAATTGCGTGATTTGGGTGAGCTGACATTAACGATGGATGATGCGAGTTTGCCGACATTCGCCAGCATGAATCCTGAGCAATGTTATTTAAAATGGACGATGGATTTGCTTGAGAAAGATGCGGATTCAGCCGTTGAAGAAGAGCAAATTACTGAAATATTTGAATGGGTTGAAGATGAATGTGATTTGCTGATTAAAGGCATTTATCCAGAGCGTAAATCTTCAGATCGCAGGGCGGGTGATCGCAGAGAAGATCCCGATGATCAAGGTGGTCGTCGTGTTGAGAGTCGCCGCACAGCCTCTCGTAGACCAAGTGATAAAAAACCAACGCAACAATCAACAAATATTCGTGTGGATACCAACCGTATTGATGAACTTATTGATATGGTCGGTGAATTGGTGATTACCCAGTCCATGCTTGGACAATTGGGTGAAGATTTT
>NVTQ01000084.1 GCA_002401635.1 Pseudomonadota bacterium | reverse complement strand
TGATGGTGATACGTTATTGCTGTTGATTGAACAGACGGGTGCAGCATGTCATACCAACCGTGAGTCATGCTTTTATAAACAAAAACAGGGTGATGATTGGGTTACGATTGAGGAGCCAATGGAGTAATGACCAAGCTTTCCCAATTTCGTCATGCCCGCGCAGGCGGGTATCCATACTATCAATCACACCTTGAGGCGACTACGGTTACTGGATTCCCAATCAAGTTGGGAATGACGGGTGTTATCACACCTTTGGAGCGAACATGAGCAACGACATCCTAAAAGAACTCGCAGCCATTCTTGAAGCGCGAAAATCTGAATCCGCAGATACATCATATGTCGCATCCTTGTATGCCAAGCCTGATAAAATGCTGGAAAAAATCGGCGAAGAAGCCGTTGAAACCATTATCGCAGCCAAAAATAATGATAAAAAAGAAATCATCTATGAAACCGCAGACCTTTGGTTTCACACCATGGTCATGCTAGCGCAAAAAGGTTTAAGCCCTGATGATGTGTTAAACGAACTTGCTCGTCGCTTTGGTGTGTCGGGGCATGATGAAAAGGCTTCGAGGAAAAAATAGTGTTTTGCAATAAGAATCAGGGTACCACTGATAATCTTTTAACACCTGAAGAGTATAAATCTAAGTTTCAGATTGATGAAAATACCTTATGTATCAAAGATATAGGTGTAGATAAAACAGTCGAGCTAATCAAAAACGGAGATATTAAACTTCATCTAAAACCAAGTACGAAAACAGTTTCTGAAAAAGCTTTAGAACATGCTTTAGACATTAGGAAATTTGAAATTGATTTATATTGGAAAAGAGCCACTTACTTTTGGACATTTCTTGGTGCCACCCTTGCTGGATTCTTGGCAGTGCAAGCTAGTGCCGACCTTGAACCAATAATAAAACAAGACTTATCCGTTATTATTGCCTGTTTAGGAATAGTTTTTTCTTTTGCTTGGGTATGTGTAAACCAAGGGAGCAAATACTGGCAAGCTAACTGGGAAAAACATGTAGATGCACTAGAAGATGAACATATTGGACCTTTATACAAAACAATTATGCCATCTAATAAAAGTCTCTTGCCTCCTATGTCAGTTTCAAAAGTTAATTTATTAGTTAGTTGGTATATTTTTATACTTTGGGTTCTTTTATTAATCTACTCCTTACTCCCTACCTTTAGCTTAGATAATGATGTAAACGAGGAGTATGTGACAATCATCTTCGTAACGATTACTTTTTGTGTATCTTTCTTACTCTGCGGCAGGTCTTCGTCTGCAAACAGAAGTGAAACACATGCACAACTTAGAAGGCCATGGAGTTTAAAGAAAGGAGATAAGAATGACTGAAATCAACTACGGTCCATTAGCACAACTCATCGGCACATGGAAAGGCGATAAAGGCACTGACATCGCCCCTGAGCCAAATGGTGAAGAGAATAACCCATACTTTGAAACGATTACCTTTGAAGCCATTGGTGATGTAGGCAATGCAAAAGCACAAACCCTTGTGGTGCTRCATTACAAACAAATCGTGCAACGCGCWGAAAGYGGCGATGTATTTCATCATCAAGTGGGTTATTGGTCTTGGGACAGCGAAACAGGYGTGGTCAGCCACTCMTTYACCATTCCKCGYGGTGTRGGYGTGGTGGCATGTGGYAGGGTWTTGGATACGGACGAYRMRCCGAAYCTCACCATGATTGAAGTCTCTGCCGAAGATACWGGCTTTGATGGYGGYATTGCCCAATCATCATTTATGCAGAAAAAGGCGCGTACCACAGCRTTTACRCAAACACTGASCATKGATGGTGATWCATTGAAGTATGARCAAAGCATTATGCTRGATATTTACAGCAAAACCTTTGAKCATACYGATASCAATACACTTACSCGTCAGYCRTAAACAARCATTCGATGTCYACAGTGAATAAAACYGARTTTCTTTCCACBTCCGCACTCGCCAAACAGCTTGGTTTGAGTTCCAAAGAGCTATTTAGCAAATTTACCAAAGACCAACTGATTGAAAAAGTCGATGGTCAATGGTGCCTTACCAATYTGGGTGAGAAAATTGGYGGYGAATACAAAGAAAGYAAACARTATGGTCGTTATATTGTTTGGCCTGCATCCATGGCAAGCGCACCGACCATTGAAAAGCAGGCTGAAACACGTTTAACCGCCCGTGCGCTTGGAGGTAAATTCGATTTATCGAGTACAAAGATGAATTCCATACTTTCAGAGCTTGGGTGGATTAAAAAGGACATCAAAGGTTGGCGCATCACCGAACAAGGACTCAAACAAGGTGGTATTCAGGATGAAGATCATAAATCTGGCATTCCATTTGCACGCTGGCCTGAAACAATTATTTCTAACCGTGCCCTGCTCTCCTCTGTTGAAGAAGTAAAAGGCGAATCAAAAGTATCACCCAAAAAGAAAATTGAGTTTCGTGAAAAATTTAAAGCGGAACACCGTGCCACCGATGGTCATTTTGTACGTTCAAAGGCTGAAATGTTAATTGATAACTGGCTATACATGGCAGAAATTATTCATGCTTATGAACGRAAATTGCCCATCGAAGAAGATGTCTATTGTGATTTTTATATTCCCACTGGCAAGGTTTATATCGAATATTGGGGTTAYGAAAATGATTCCAAATATCTAAARCGCAARAAAGATAAAATTGATATTTATGAAAAATATGSTTTYAATCTTATYGAATTAAAYGATCAAGATGTCTTAAAYCTTGATGATATACTKCCKCGYTTRCTKTTAAAATTTGGAATCCAATCCTATTAAATACACCGATAAATCAGCCATTCTCGCCTTAATCATCACAAAGCTTGAAACAGAYATMRSYATMTCMGCRCAGGCTGTTGAAATGGCGCGTGATACAGCAACCCACAARGATTGTTTGGGTTCGAGTAAATATGAAACCATGGGGYTKGAAGCTTCCTATTTGGCACAAGGGCAAGGCACACGYTTGTTGGAGCTGGAACGCTCRTTGGCTTATTTCAAACAAGTAAAACTACAACAATCTAAAAGCATCACATTGGAAACATRTATCATGCTCAATGATGARGATGAYAAACAAACATGSYTATGGATGGCTGGTGATGCTGGCGGCTTGAAAATCTCCTATCAACAACAAACCATTACCGTCATCACGCCCAAATCGCCACTTGGAAAAGCCATGTTAGGAAAAACAATAGGTGATGACTTTTCTTTGAAAATCATGGCCAAAGAAAAATATTTTGAAGTTGTATTCGTGATATAATGGCTGATTCAAAAGTATGGTTTCTCTATATGATTCGCTGTAAAGGAAAGGTGCTTTACACAGGTATTAGTACGGATGTGCAACGACGTTTTAAAGAGCATCAAGCGGGCAAAGGTGCGAAGTTTTTACGTGGTAAAGCCCCACTTGAATTGGTCTATCAAAAAAAAATAGGCAATCACTCCGAAGCACTTAAAGCGGAGTTAAATATCAAAAAGTTATGCAAAGTTGAAAAAGAAAAACTTATAAAATAACAGCCAAAATCTTAAAAGCATTCACTTTTATGGCATATTGCTGTAAAAATCGACTTATGTTCTTACACCGCATCGCTAAAAGCTTCGAAAATGCCAATATTCCTTACGCTTTGGTTGGTGGTTATGCTGTTGCTCTGCATGGTGCTGTTCGTGGAACCATTGATGTGGACATCATTATTTCTCTCGAAAAAAGTGCTTTTGAAAATGCTGAAACTCTTTTAAGAAAAATGGGGTTGCAGTCCCGTTTGCCAATACAAGCCTCTGAACTATTTGATAACCTAGACATGTATATTCAAGAAAAAAACCTCATCGCTTGGTCATTTGTAAACCCCAACAATCCCATGGAGTGCATTGATATTATTATCACCACCGATGTAAGAGAAAAGAATATAGAAACCAAACATCTAACGCAGCAAAATATACAGATTTTAAGCAAAAGCGATTTAATCGCCATGAAAAAAGAAGCTGCAAGACCGCAAGATATCGAAGATGTTAAAGCATTGGAGCAGTTACTATGACTCCACAACAACGCCCTACCCAATACTTTAGCCCCGAATACCTCAAGCAATGCAAACAGCTTACGCCCGATCAAATTGTACAGTTCTTAGAAGATTTTAGGCGTATGTTTGCAGGGGGAAATCAACAACAAAGGAAGAAAACATGAGTGATTGTCTATTTTGTAAAATTATCGAAGGTGAAATCCCTTGCGACAAAGTTTATGAAGATGATGATGTCTTTGCTTTTAACGATATTCACCCCAAAGCGCCCACCCATGTGTTGGTTATTCCGAAAGCCCATATTCCGACCTTGGCAGATGTTGATAACCCTATYTTGCTTGGYACTTTGATGAGCAARGTRAAYTRTATTGCCRATGATRTRYTAAACCTTGAAGCRGGTTAYCGCATTGTCATCAATGTCCGTGAAGGYGGTGGTCAGGAAGTCTTTCACCTGCATGCCCATATTCTCGGCGGCAAAAAGCTTCCATTTTAAGGTTTAATTAAAAACTCATGGCTAAAAAATTTGTTCGGGCACGCTCAAAGCTCACTGACATTCACCATAATCTAGCTGAAATTCTAGGTGTAGAACGCTTGGATCAATTGGTTGGTTTATCACGTTTACGCAGACTATGGCCACATATTGTTGGACCAATGATGGCACAACGCACCGAACCTATTGAATTAAAACCCAGTGCTGATGGCAGCAGTAGCTTAATCATTGCGGTCAGTCATTCGACCATGGCACAACAAATTATTTTCCTGCGTGATGACATTCGAAAATCTTGTTTTGAACAAGCGCGTATCGGGCGAATCGCCAAAATATTCACCCGTGTACAAGCTGTGGCTGGTATCCAGACTACAAAAAACATGCCTGAAGCCAAGCCCATTCCCCTACAACAAAAAAAACAGCTTGCATCTGAGCTGCAAAGCATCAAAAATCGCCCACTTCGCCACGCCATGTTTGAGGCAAGGCTTGCACAATTACGTTACAGCACTGGAGACATATCATGAAAAAACTTTTGACCTTTAGCATGCTCGCCCTATTTTGTTTATTTGTTTCAGGTGTAGACCACGCCGAAGCCAAACGTTTTGGTATGGGTTCTAGCTTTGGCAAAAGTTTCAACAAACGAAGTGTTGCACCTGCTCCACGCATGTCCCAACAAAAGAAAGCAAGCCCAGGCAAACAGGCTGCGACCGCCCCCGCACGTGGTGGCATGATGGGTATGCTGGGTGGTTTGGCACTCGGAGGTCTTTTGGGTGCGATGTTCTTCGGCGGCGCATTTGAAGGTATTAATTTCTTTGATATTTTCATGATTGGCGCGATTATCTTTGGTTTTATTTGGTTTATGCGTCGCAAAGCTCAGGGTGTCACGCAACAACATGCTTATGCAGGGCAACAACCCGAAGAGCAGCCAACACAACCTGATTTATTCACGTCCTCAGAATCAACACCACAAACATCTGCCCACATGCTTCGCCCTGATATTGATGAAGCACACTTCATCCCTGCTGCCAAAGATATTTTTATACGCATGCAAACCGCATGGGATAAAAAAGACATACAAGATATTCGTTCATTTTGTACCCCTGAGATTGCTGATAAAATCGAATCCGATATACAATCATTGGGCAAAGCACAAACCCGTACTGACGTTGCCATGTTAGAAGCAAGCATGGTTGATAGCTGGATTGAATCCGATGATGAATGGGTTGCCATTCAATTCCATGCCATGCTTAAAGAAGAAACATTGGATAACAACGCTCAATCCATTGAATCACAAGCCCATGAAATGCATGAAACATGGATTTTCCGCCATAATCCAAACGCCGATGATCCCACATGGTATTTGGCAGGCATTCAGCAAGCTGAATCATAAAACAACACTTTGGCAAATCTGCTTTGCCTGCCGATGAAGGAATGCGAATACGGTGTTGTTTCAGGCTTGATGCCGCTATGATTGCCACATGACAGTGCAATCAACCACCCCCGACCTTGCCATATCTTTTGCAGGGCTAAAACTACAGACACCCTTGGTATTACTCTCTGGGTGTGTTGGTTTTGGTGAAGAATACACCCGCATTGAGGGCTTTAAAAATAGTGATGTAGGCGCTGTAATTCTTAAGGGAACGACTGTCGAACCGCGCATGGGTAATGCCCCACATCGTGTTTATGAGACTCCATCAGGCATGCTCAACGCTATTGGACTACAAAACCCTGGCACACGTTATGTGATTGATGAAATTCTGCCCAAACTTCCCCACCATGAAACACAATTCTGGGCAAATGCCAACGGTTCTTCCTTAGAAGATTATGCGGAAGTTGCACGCATGTACGATGACTCCCCTGTTACAGCCATTGAAATCAATATTTCATGCCCGAATGTCAAAGAAGGCGGTGTACATTTTGGCAATGACCCCGTGATGGCAGCCAAGGTTGTGGAAGCCATGCGCCCCATGACCAATAAGCCTTTGATTACCAAATTATCCCCCAACAATGCCGACATTGCAGAAACTGCGCGTTTGGTCATTGAAGCTGGTACAGATGGTCTTTCAGTCATCAATACTCTTGTTGGTATGGCTGTAGATATTGAAAAACGCACACCCATTATCGGCAATATATCTGGCGGATTATCTGGTCCAGCCATCAAACCTGTCGCTTTATGGAAAATTCATCAAACCCGTGCTGTTTCTGCCAAACATAACATTCCCATCTTGGGGCAAGGTGGTCTAACCACAAGCAACGATGCTATTGAATTCGCCATCACGGGTGCGGATGCGCTTGGGCTTGGCACAGGGCTGTTTTACGACCCGCTAATTTGTGGCAAAATATGCGATGGTTTACGTGAGTATCTTAACCAGCATGGTATGGACACATATAGCGATCTTGTAGGAAGCCTAAAGTCATAAATCTTTTTAATAACAGTTCGTTGAAAGCAGTCATCCTGCTTTTTATACTTTACCTGCCAAGCATCACATCGGCAGGCACATTATCTCTGATTGGAGAAGAGCGCTGGGTGACTGTCGCCAAGGTTTATGATGGTGATACATTCAAAACACGTCAGGGTGAAAAAATTCGCTTGCTTGGATTAAACACGCCTGAAACCCGCCATCGCGATGAGCCTGGGCAAATCGGTGGTAAAGCAGCCAAAGAGGCATTAAAAAAACTCATCCTTGGCAAACAAGTTCGTCTACGTTTTGATAAAGAAAAAAAAGATCGTTACAAACGCACGCTTGCACAAGTATGGATGCGCGATGGTTTATGGGTAAATGGCTGGCTTCTGAAAAAGGGCTATGCCCATGTTTATACATTTGAGCCCAATACCCATTGGACAAAGAAACTACTAAGAGAAGAACGTTTTGCCCGCAATCAAACATTGGGCATCTGGAACACATCACGTTTCAAATTATTAAAAGCCAAAAAAGTATCCGGCAAAAATATTGGGCAATTTCGTGTTGTTCAAGGTAACGTTGACCAAATTACAGATAAAAAAGGCTGGCGATTCAAGCTTGCTAACTTACATGTAAGTATTCCAAAAGCTTACAGAAAATCATTTAAAAGACCGCCACACTTAAAAAAAGGTCAGCAAGTTGTTGTTCGTGGCAAAATTCGTATCTCCAGCAAGGAAAGGTTTTTCTTAACGTTATATTCCCCTGCTGATTTGGAGCTAAAATAATGTCTATAAAACACACGCTGTTTTTCATCATCGCCATATCTCTGGCTGGCTGTGCAACCAATCCTGCAAGTAAAGATAAAGATTTTGTCTTAATGTCAGAAAAGGCAGAGCTTGCATTGGGGCTAAAACTAGCAGCACAATATAATCAACAACTGCCTTTATTGGATGAAAAAGACCCGCTTTCCGTGTTTGTCAACGAAGTGGGGCAACGTGTTGCTGTTATCGCAGATAGACCTGAACTTTTTTATCACTTCCGTGTTGTTGATGATGCTACGATCAATGCATTTGCACTGCCTGGTGGCCATATTTATATTCATCGTGGGCTGTTAAATCACTTGAACAGTGAAGCTGAACTGGCTGCGGTATTGGCACATGAAATTGGCCATGTCACCGCCCGCCACGCCGTTCAGCGCTATACCCAAATTCAAGGCTATCAACTGGGTATGCTGGTCACCTCAATTTTTGTCCCCATGCAACCTGGTACATCTAACCTTACCAACCTACTGGCAGCTTCTTTTATCAGCGGCTATGGTCGTGGGCAAGAGTTGCAAGCTGATGAATTAGCACTCAAATATATCCCTAAAGCAGGCTATGACACACAGGCCGTCGAACAATTGTTAGGCACACTGAAACGCCTAGAGGATATTGACAAAAAAGAGAAAAGAGATGTCGGCGATAAAGTCGTTGAATATCACGGCGCATTTGCCTCCCACCCCGAAACCAAAAAACGCATCGCACAAACACACCAACAAGCAAAAGCATTGCATGACAACAAAGGTTTAATAAATCACCAGCGTATGCTCTCAGCTTTGGATGGTTATCCCTATGGCGATAAATCTGAGCAAGGTGCAGTGGTTGGGCAACGTTTCTTGCACCCTGAACTGAATTTGCAACTTAAATTTCCAGAGCGCTGGGTTATCAAAAACACCCCTCAAGCAGTCACGGCCCGCATACGTCAAAAAAAAGTCTATTTCGAACTTTCYATYAARTCATTAAGYAAACGCCGYACTGCTGCAAAGTTAYTGGARTCNAYTTTTCCCNAAACGYCAYATTGAARRSCTAACATCAAGCACCRTCATGGGTTATCCATCTGCACATGCRCGTGTTAAARCCAGTGCKCCTCATGTAAGCGAGGCCTATATTGATGCCACSGTRTGGCTCAAAGGSTCACAAGCATTTTTGCTCTTTATGTGGGCACCACGCAACGATATTGATCAATACAACGCTGATTTTAAAGCCATCCGCAACTCTTTAAAGTTCTACGATGAAAAGAAATCGGGCGGCATTCCGCGCATTGCGCTACATATATGGAAAAAAGGTGATTCTTGGTCATCATTGGCACGCCAATCCAAACAAATACTTGGGCGTTTTACCGCCGACCGTATTGCAGCACTTAATGGCATGAATCTGACGCAAACACCCAAGGCTGGATACATCATAAAAACTATTAAGTAGAGCTTCCTCAGAAACTCGATATTTTTTTATTTTTCACCACAGAGGCACAGAGAAAAACCAAGTGTGGCGGACTCCTTTCCCTGTCTAGCTGCGCC
>NVTQ01000083.1 GCA_002401635.1 Pseudomonadota bacterium | reverse complement strand
AAACTCACCCTTGGAAATCAACCAGCTACCAAAGCGTTTGATTGGCATATTGGTAATGGTAAACAACTGATTAAAAACAATATCAAAACGCTCTTTTAATTCTTTTTTGTAAGCTGTTTCCAATGCTGTTTGTGATGGTGGCAGTGATGTGCCTGTTGGATTATAAACAAGATTCAATATCAAAGCACTGCCTTCAACACCGTAACCCAAAGCATTAAGCTTCTTAAGACCTGCAATACTATCAGTAAACACACCCTTACCACGTTGAGCATCCACATTTTCACCCAAGTAACATGGCAATGAAGCCGAGACCTCTACCTTATGCTCAGCTAAAAATTCAGCCAAACCTTCATAACCTGTTTCACTTAAAATGGTTAAATTACAACGATCAATCACCTGCACACCCAGCTTACACGCTTCATCTACCAAATAACGAAAGTGTGGATTCATTTCTGGTGCGCCACCTGTTAAATCAAGTGTTTTGACATCCGACGCTCGTAAAAAATCAAGGATGGTATCGACTGTTTCACGCTGCATGATTTCAGTACGCCTAGGTCCAGCATCAACATGGCAGTGCACACACGTTTGATTGCATAAATAACCCAAATTCACTTGTAATGTRGTCAGTTGRGCACGCTTTATGGCAGGAAAATCCGTTTTTTCTAATAAAGGACGGCAGTCATGCATGTATTACAACTCCATATCAATCTTATCTAAACCAACAACACCTAGTCGCCTAGCTTATGAATATCTTACAATTTTGTCATGCTCGCCCAAAAGAAGCCATCATGGCTATCACAAGGATAAAGCCGCTGTTGCTGTGCTACTTCATAACCTTCAAGCACATGTTCATTTTCTTGCGGATGTATCGAACACACAGCATAGACCAAGCGTCCATTACGTTTCAATACACGCATCGCTTCTTTTAACATATCCCTCTGAACCATCGCCAAACTATCCACTGCATCTTTATCATGTAAGAATTTTGCATCGGGATGACGACGTAAAATTCCAGAAGCAGAACACGGTGCATCCAATACAACGCCATCCACACTGGCATCAGCAAACGGTAAGCTTAAAACATTGCTTTGTAAGACTGCTACACACTCACCATGCAARCGTTTTAAATTATCTTTCAATCGGGGAATACGCTTGGCATTGAGTTCAATCGCRATCACATCCGATTGCGGAAAWTGGTGTTTAAGCAAACAAGTTTTTCCGCCAGGTGCGGCACACAAATCCAAAATAACACCTTGATTGGGCATCTCCAATGCCAATACTGCCATTTGTGCGGCCTGATCCATCACTGTGAATGCTCCCGCATCAAAACCAGGYAGTGMTGGCACCTGTGTACCTACGGGTAATAACACGGCATAAGGTGAAAATTCGCCTTTTTCCGCTTCAATTCCCATCTCACTCACCTGCTTTATCCAAGCATCACGATCCATAAACACCGCCACACATAAACGCGGTGGCACTTGCAATGATAAACAAAAGTCCTGCACACTTTCAGCACCCCAAGCATCGCGCCACAGGCTATATATCCACTTGGGTAACTCAGCACGCTGATGCGGTTTTAACTTGCTTGGCTGCTCACTCGCTGCAACTTTACGCAACACGGCATTAACCATACCCGCCGCTTTGGGTTGCAATACTTTCATCACTTCCACACATTCCGATACTGCGGCATGGCTAGGCACACGCATGTGGCGCAATTGATAGGTTCCTAATAATAATGTCATACGCGCTTCACTATCAGGTTTTTGCTTTAAAAAACGCGAAAAATCTGCTTCCAAAGAAAAGAACCGACGCAACACACCCAATACCAACTCATGCAACAGCCCTCGATCGCGCGCATCCAAATTCGCGCCCAACTTCTCTAAAGTCAAGTCCACCTTATATTTTTTTTCCAATACACGCACCAACACCTGCACTGCCAACATACGCACCGAACCTGATTGTTTATACAATCCCATCACCACCTTTATAAACAAGCATTTTTATATTCACCACCGTAACAGTTGCATGATTTAAGTCAGCAATTGCTGAAAGTAGCCATGCACTTGCAGCATTATTTTTTGCAAAGTTTGCGGACTCTTGATCCTTGCATGCCGACGCATCGTTTCCCACTCAGCGGCTTGATTATCCAAACTTAATTGCCCAATGGATTGCCAAAGCTCAACACGCAAAGCATTTTCCATTTCCCTATATGAAACATAAGCTTCTGCCAGCATATCTGCGGCATCTCGCCAAGCTTTAGGCGAGCTCGCAGGTAAGCTTAACAAGCTTTGGGTTGTCGAATAATGTCCAGCCTGCTGAGAGCCAAATGCCAAACATGCATATTGGGCCAAAAACTCAATATCGACCAAACCACCCGCATCATGTTTTAAATCTATCATCGTTTTGCTCTTACTCGCCAAATGATCCAACATTTTTTGGCGCATTTCCAATATGTCCGTAGCAAGATCTTGTTTATCACGAGGCATAAGCAACACTTCTTGCACAACAGCCATCACCTTCGCTCTTACATCCTCAGAACCTGTGACCGCACGTACTCGGCATAAAGCCTGATGCTCCCACGTATGCGCCTCGTGCAATTGATAGTCATGAAACCCATGCAGCGTTGTGACCAACACACCACTGTTACCCGATGGGCGCAAGCGCGCATCAAACTCATAACCCGCACCAAACGGTGGGTTACCTGTTAACTGGCGAATCATTCTACGCCCCAATCGCTGTGCCCACTCTCTTGATGAACGCCCATTGATATCAATATCTGGATCGCCAGCCAATACAAAGACCATATCCAAATCCGAGACCAAGCCCATTTCACGGCTCCCATGTTTGCCCAATGCCAATGCCACCATAGGAAAATCCAGCGGTAATTTTAATTGCACTAAACTAGCGCGTAAACACGCCTGAACCGCAGCATCCGCCACATTTGCCAGCCAATCTCCAATCGTGGATGGATCAGCCTCATGCGCATCTACTGCCAATGCACACTGCACCCTAGCCTGATCAATCAAATGCCCCAAAGAAGCTAGAAACTCCCCTTCATCCTCATTGCCCTGCAAGGCATCAAGCTTCTCGCATAGAGCATCAATCTCCGTGCCGCCACGCTCACTTGCCAATGGCCATTCAAGCCAAGATGGTTTTTTTACAATATGTTCCGCCAAATAACGGCTGGCAGATAACACACCAATAAGCCATCTTAAAGCACCGCGATGTGTCGCCAATAAATCTATCCATGTTGCCCTACCAGCAATTGAATGCAGCAGGTTTGAAAATGCTCTAACAGCTTGCGCCCCATTCACATCATCCAACCAATACGGCATTGCCACACTCAAAATTATCTCCACTTGCTTGCGACTTCGCTCAGGCAACAACCCCCGCAGCAGCTGCTCATCTATTTGAGTTAAAGCTTTCTGCATCACTTCTCGGTCATGCTCATTCAATTTTGAATAGCTATCCAAGCAAGAGCCCACAAGCCAACTTTCAGATGAATTTTTAATATCTGAAACAGGCAATACACGCTCAGTAAATATTTCTTTCACATAAGCACTGTATTTTAACATCACTTGCTTGATATTGCTGATGCCCAATGCCTTAGAAAGGTAGTCTTCATAATCATCTGGCAAAATATGAGTCTGCTCACCATTTCGTGCCTGAATTGCATGCTCCACCTGCCGCCAAAAACAATACGATTCAAATAACTTTTCTGCTTCTTCAGCAGAAATAAAATTCTTCTGATGCAATAAATCCAACGCAGCTTTTCCTTCTTGCACACGCAAGCAAGTATCGCGCCCAGCATGCAACAACTGCATCGATTGAATAACAAATTCAATCTCACGAATCCCGCCACTGCCACGTTTCACGTCAAAACCTTCACCAATTTCTACATGCCCAGCTTGCATATCAATACGCTGCTTCATGTCCGCCAGTGCCGCCACACTGCTATAATCAAGGTAACGCTTAAAAACAAACGGGGAAACACCCTCTACAAATGCTTTGCCCAAAGCTATATCCCCTGCCACAGGTCGCGCCTTGATAAGCATCGCACGCTCCCATGTCTGTCCATAATCCAGATAATGGGAAAGTGTGGCATCCAAATTCAAGCAAATCGCAGCCCCATCACCACCTGGTCGAAGCCGCATATCTACAGGCCAAACAATACCGCAATCCGTGGGCTCCGACATGAGCTTGATGAGCATCCGAGATAAGTGATTATAATATTCTTTGGCAGGCACACTATTTCGCCCACCTTCAGTATTGCCATGCCCTTGCCAGATAAATAGAGGATCAACATCTGAGCCTAAATTCAATTCTTTGCCACCCAGTTTACCCAAACCTATGATACAAAATGTACCGCCCTTCAACATACCGAAACGCGGCACAATCAATCGCATTGCCATTTCAACAGCTTGTTGTAAAAGAGCTTCGGCCACATGGGTAATTGATTGGTATGAAGCTTCGATACCACCATGAACACCTAGCTCCCACCAAATAATATGGCGCATACTTCGTTGTTTAAGCTGGCGTAAATGCCGCATACATTCCGCCATGTCACTGCTATCTAAACTCGGCATCCAGATCTCACCGCTATCTGGCAGAACTGCATGCTGCTTATCATGAAACACAGCCAAATAGTCCTGCTCATTCGCCATACGCATTAAACTTTCAAACAGGGGTGAGCATTCTAACAAGCGTTTTGCATCAGCTTGCTGGGAGATTGGAATCATTGTAGAAAAATCTGATTTCATTCAGCTAGTCTAATACAACACGGAAAAAAAGCACGGTCATGCATAGCTACTATTGCTACATTAACAGAAAAAATCCGTGCAATGGAACTGCCTCGTGGCTGCATGAGTCAGGAGATTGCCTACCCTTACTTTTACACTATCTTGTAAATCACAAACAAGAGCTTACTTAATTGTAAAAAATTTCTGGCTGTGCTGAGCAAGTCCAGCGCCTGCTTCTGTATAGATATTAAAAACCGTATCAACACCACTCTCCATTAAGCTTTTCTCTTCATCTGGATAAAGCGACACCGCACTTAACTTACCTTCAAACCCCGATTGTCTAATCAGGTTTGCAGCTTCTTTGTTCGCCTCAACGTTGGAAACACAGAGAAAAATACATTCAATCGTAGTATTCTTTATATCCATGAATGACCAAAAATCAGAGCTACTCACATTAGCGCAATAAGTTTCTCGACCATTCACAGACTGCATTTTTACAATATTCTCATCGAAATCTAAGCCGATTACCTTTTTTTGTCTTTCAACAAGATAGTCATAAGCACCACTACCAACACGTCCCATACCACAGACCAATACTTGAACATCGCTAAAGTTGATGGCTGCCCCATCTTCTTTTACTTCAATAGCTTGTATCTTTTGTAGGCTTGTCTGGAATCGCGAAAACAAATCATCAAAGCGTTTATTAAGTGTTGAAGAAATAACAAATGAAACCGCAACCAACAGTGCCATAACAACCAGCCAATCTGTTGATATCCATGCTTGCGATACTGCGACAATCGTAACAATCAGCCCAAACTCACTAAAATTTCCAAGTGCTATGGATGCTTTGCTTGCAGGATATATTTTTACTTTAAAGCGCGATAACAACAACAAAAATAAACCACTTTTAATCAATAATAGTATTAATAATATAGCCACAACCAAGAGCGTGGTCATATCAGGCAAACCAGCCATACCAATACTCAAAAAGAATCCAACCAAAAACAACTCTTTTATACCAAATAAAGCTTTGGATAACTCATCAGCCTTCGCAGTGTTTGCCAGCAAAACACCAAACACCAAAGCCCCAAGGTCTGCTTTCATATCAACCATTTCAAACAATGAGGCACCGCCCAAAGCCATTGATAAGCCAAAAAGCAACAGCAGTTCCCCATGCCCAACTTTGGTTGATAATTTAATCATCAGAGGTCGTGCAAGGATAATGAGTACAACCAAAGCCACCGCCCACAACGATGGTACTTTTGCTTGTGATATACCCAAATAAAGAACTGCTACCAAATCTTGAATAATTAATATGCCAATGGCAATTTGCCCGTACTGAGAAAGAAAGTCACCACGTTCTTCAAGGGCTTTAACCACAAAAACGGTGCTTGAAAAAGACAACGCAAAGCTAAGAATTAACATATTCAAAAACGATAATTCCTCAAACAAAGGCAAGCTCATTTGCTTGAGCAGTAGTAATGTGGCAATGGACACAATACTAAATATCAACATATGCGCTAGGGCACCACCCCATATCTCCGTACGAAGCAACTCTTTTATTTTTAATTTAAGACCAATAGAAAAAAGCAGTAGCGTGATGCCAAGGTCAGCCATCTCATTAAGAAATTCCCCACCTTGCGCACCAGCATAATTAAGTGAAAATCCAGCTACTAGAAACCCGACAAGTGGCGGCAAGCCCAACGCGCGGCTCAAAGCACCAAAAAGGAAAGCAACCGCTATCCAAAGCGGGTCTTTATAATCAATTGAAGATAGCATGAATTCCAATAAAGACTCCTGTTATTGTCATGGCTTAACATCGCAAGTTTGTTCAGAAAGAAGATATGAAAAAAGACCGCCACTTGCGTGACGGTCTTTCATCTTACATTCAACCTTGGGTTAAGCTTATACTGAATAGTACATTTCCATTTCAATGGGATGCGGACGCATACGAAGTTGTGTTACATCTTCCATTTTCATAGAGATATAAGCATCAATCATATCATCATCCATCACACCACCAACTTTCAAGAAGTCACGGTCTGCATCCAATGCTTCCAATGCTTGATCTAGGCTAGAGCAAACCGTTGGAATTTTAAGTGCTTCTTCTGCTGGCAAGTCATACAAGTTTTTATCTGCCGCAGCACCAGGATCAATTTTATTGGCAATACCATCAAGACCAGCCATCAACATGGCAGTGAATGCCAAGTATGGATTTGCTGAGCAATCTGGGAAACGCACTTCAATACGACGTGCTGGATCAGAGTTTACCACTGGAATACGAATAGACGCAGAACGGTTACGGTTTGAATAAGCCAACATGACTGGCGCTTCAAAGCCTGGAACCAAACGTTTGTATGAGTTTGTAGATGCGTTGGTAAATGCATTCAATGCGCGAGCATGTTTGATGATACCACCAATATACCACAAAGCTTCTTGTGAAAGGTTGGCATATTTATCACCCGCAAATAAGTTCACACCATCTTTCCAGATGGATTGATGCACATGCATCGCAGTTCCGTTGTCATTAAAAATCGGCTTCGGCATGAATGTTGCAGTTTTACCATGTGCATCAGCAACATTGTGAACCACATATTTATACCATTGTGCTTTATCTGCTTGCTCAACCAATTCACCAAATTTCATTGCCAATTCACATTGACCTGCAGTCGCAACTTCATGATGGTGGCATTCCATTTCCATGCCCAAATCCGTCATCACCAATGACATATCATTACGCATTTCATGCAGTGTATCCACTGGAGGAACTGGGAAATAACCACCTTTTACTTTAGGGCGATGACCAGTATTTCCACCTTCATACTTGGTATTGGAATTCCATGATGCTTCTTCAGAGTCAATGGTATAACCACAAGAACCCATTTCATTGCTATAACGCATACCGTCAAAAACGAAGAATTCCAATTCAGGGCCGAAGTATACTGTGTCAGCAATACCTGCAGAATTGATATATTTCAAAGCACGCTGCGCCACCTGACGTGGGCAACGGTTGTAATCTTGACCCGTAATCGGATCRATTACCTGAGAAACAAGCACCAACGTCGATGCTTCAAAGAAAGGATCAATACGCGCACTTTCGGGATCAGGAATCAGTGCCATATCTGARTTGTTGATTTCACACCAACCCTCAATTGAAGAGCCRTCAAAAGCAAAACCATCTTCAAAACAATCTTCATTAAATGTATTAATTGGAAATGTTACATGCTGCCATTTGCCTTTGGTATCCGTAAAACGAACATCMACAAATTCGCATTCATTCTCTTCGACTAATTCGAAGACCTTTTTAATCGCGTCACTCACAACTATTCTCCTATGGGGTAAGTATTGCCCATGCAAATAAGCAGGTGGAACGATACACGCCCACCATAATTTCACAATGCCTTACATTTCAAAATATAAAATACTATTCAAAACCTGTCATTATTAAGGAAGCTCTGAATAAGTCTGGATGAAGCAAGTTGTGATTCAGAAGATTCAAAATCACCAAAGGTAGACGCTCTTAAGCGAGGCGTGAGTTGCATGGAATAGCAAGGCTATTGTTCAACACTCACAACGCAGAGTTTGGGTGTTCTGGACGTAAAGTGCGCGTTTATGACTTGTTCAGAGATTCCTTAAAATACCCTCAGCCTTATGCTTTGGGGTGCAACATTGTTCTAGGGTCAAGAAGCTTATCCAGTTCATCTAAGGAAAACACACCTTGTTCCAAACACAACTGACGCACGGTTTTACCCTCTTTGACTGCTTGTTTGGCAAGTGCCGAGGCTTTATCATAACCCATGATCGGAGCCAGTGATGTCACCATGCTCATGCTCCATTCAATCTGCTGCTCACATTTCTCGCGATTCGCCTCTAAGCCAGCAATACACTTGTCTGCGAACATCATGCTGGCACTGGCTAGAATACTTTCCGATTCCAAAAGATTATGTGCCATTACAGGCAGCATAACATTCAAATCAAGCAACCCTGATGCCCCAGAAAATGCAATCGCAGCATCATTACCAATCACCTGCGCACATACTTGCGCCATAGATTCCGCAATCACTGGATTCACCTTACCAGGCATAATCGATGAGCCTGGTTGCACTGCTGGAACCGTAATCTCACCCAAACCACAACGTGGACCCATATTCAAAACACGTACATCATTGGCTATTTTCAGAAAAGGAACGACTCCTTGACTCGGTATTCCTACTGTTTTAATGAGCGATCCGGTGCCACGGATATTTGTCCAATCATTTCCAAGGCCGCCCGACCATTTTGATAATTGAGCATTGTCACTCAAGCATTTGAAAATATCAGGAAGATTGTCAGGAATTGTTGTTAAATAACAAGAGCTGAGTTGTGGATGGATAGTTGCTGAGTTGAAGAGGGTTGGCGTTGAAGGTGAGTAGTGCAGTTGTGAAATTGTATGATAATATTCGATAGCTTTTTCTGTTTGGTTTTTTTCATTAATTGCTAATCCCATGGAGATACGCATCCAGAAAATTTGAGGTAGTTCTATGCGTCGGCCATCCAATCTTAGAAAATATCGTTCGTATAAAATTTGTAATCCCATGTATTCAAAGAGATCATCACGTTCGATAACAAGCTCTTGTGCTAGTCGTTCAATATCAAATTGTTTGAGTCGTTCATCAAGCACTTTTCCTTGTATAGCATCTGCAAAATTGTTGATAAATGCTTTTTGATATGCTGCATGACGTGTTTCATTAGAAACTGATTGACCCATAACTTCTTTGGAAAGTTTTTGTAATAAAACTCGTGATGCTATT
>NVTQ01000082.1 GCA_002401635.1 Pseudomonadota bacterium | reverse complement strand
GAGTCCGCCACACTTGGTTTTTCTCTGTGTCTCTGTGGTGAAAAAATAAAAAATATCGAATTTCTGAGGAAGCTCTAAATAATATTTATGCCTGAACGTCATTTCCGTGCAGGTGGGAATCCAGTGTCTGCATACCCGATCAAGTCGGGTATGACGATATGCGACTTTCGCCAGACACTAGTGGCTTGAGTTCAAGCTTTATTCTTAATAAGTGATTGGGCTTGCACCGCCCTCATGCTCGGAAAAGAGATGCCTCTGGATCTTGAAAGACTTCTAAATGAAGTAATTAAGGTTGAATCTTGAAAAGTGTAATGGGGCTTTCATCGGGAAATGCAATGGTTAATGACTGTTCTTCCAATTTGGATGTATTGACGAATGCAGGGCCGCTCCAGAAGCCACCCAAATTGATACCAATTCTTTCATCTTTTATTGTTTCATATGTTGAGATGAGTTTGATAGGTGGCTGATGTTTAGAAAAAACCATTTTCGCAGTTTCATCTGAATAAAAAATAACTTTGCCATCACGATTTTCGTTTACCCATGTGCCAGTTAGTTGGTTAACCAATGCTTGCGGTGTGCTGGTATCAGTCATTTGACTGCATGCAGGTAAGCTAACTATGGCAGCAAGTAAAATTGTTGTTTTTATATTCATGGGTTTCTCTGTGCTTTGATTTGGTAGCCTGAAATGGCAAGGGGTTTGTCATCGAGACTTTTGAAAAGCGTTACTGTTTCATGGCTGAAACCATGTTCGTGTCGAACGGATATAATATATATATAGAAGTCACCGCCAAAACGAGGGTCTTTGGACTTTGAAGCTATATGGAAGCCAGTGATTTCTCCTAGTTTTTCTTGTAATAAACCAAATTGTTGCTGCCAGTGTTTTTTTGGCTCTGTTTTGAAAAAGTCAGGGTTGAATAATTGTGTTGCGGCATCCCATTGCTTTTGTTGAATGGCTTGGTGAAGATCGTTAATAATTTTATCTGCTTCCTGCTGTTGATCGGCTTGGGTAATACAGCCTGATAGGAAGAAGAGGGTTATGAATATAAGTCTGAGATGAGTATACATGGATATCCTTGTTGCAAAGTATGAGCGAAGCTTGATAATGCCGTCATTATGATAAAAAACAACCAACAGACCAAAAAACAACCTCTGAAAACGGGCGAAAAGCTTTTATTTATTGTGGCTGGAGCTTTTATTGTTTTAGCTAGCATTGCTTTTGGTATCATGCAATATGTGATGGCAACGAGTGATAAGCCTATTTTTAATCAATATACGCATTATGATTTGAATGCAGAAGGGCAAAAAGGCTCGCTTATTTTTCGTGAGGCGGCCTGTACTGAATGCCATCGGGCTATGCGTGGCGGAACCAATATGGGAAATAACCTTGATGGTATTGGTACCAAACGCACAGTGCAGTGGATTGAAGACTTTTTACGCAATCCAGAAGAAGTATATGGACATGAAACGATGGATCATGGCCCAAAACCCAAGCAGGCTTATTATGTTGGGGAAATGTCTGAGCAAGATAGGCACTTGATGGCGATTTATTTATCACAATTAATTTCAGAGCAAGGCTCTCCTTCATCGCCTGTGCCCCCGAAAGGCGAGTCACCCTTTATTGATGCCATGGTGAAAACATGGGCACCCGATGCGTGGAAAGAAAAATATACAGATATACGCGATAAAAAACCCAGTAATGAAGGAGTGCAATGATGACACAGCAGCCATGGGAAGATCAGGAATATGTTAAATATACGTTATGGTTTGTTTTTGCTTGTGTGATTTATAGTATGATTGGCTTTTCGTGGGGGGCCTTGATGGGGGGAATTCATGAATTCCGCCACTTTGTAGATCATCGTGCGCATGGCAATTTAATTGTGCGTGCACATACGCACATTAACTTATTGGGCTGGGTGGAAATGGCTATTTTTGCAGCTGTTTATTATATCGTTCCACGCTTGGTGAAACGTCCGATTTATAGTATGAAATTGGTTAAATGGCATTTTTGGGTTCATAATTTTGGCTTGATTGGTATGGTGGTGTTTTTTACAGCAGCAGGTGTTTCTGCTGGGATTGCTGCTGGAGCACCGGGTGATGCTGTGCGGGCAACACCAGCTGAGATTGAGTTGATTATTAAGCCGTGGCTAGCGACAATGGGTATTTTTGGCACACTGGTTCTGATCGCGAACTTTATTTGGGCTTATAATATCTTCAAAACGTGTGCTGGTTGGAAGGATTCGAAATGATGCGTTATATATTGATGTGTGCGGTTGCAGCTTTCGGTTTGACAGCGTGTGATGATTTTAGTTTTGGCGGTGGTGGTGTGTTTCGTATCGGGCAGGAAGTGCCGTCATTAAAAACAAAAACACTGGCGGATGCTGGTGGCGATATGTCAAAACTTACAAGTTACCGTTATCCCGATCCGCGCATGTATCAGTTGTCCTTTGATGAAGCGCTAAAACAAGGCAAGCCGATTGTTTTGGAATTTGCAACACCTGGGCATTGCACACAATGCGATCAGCAGTTACAGCTTTTAAAAGTAATGCTTGATCGTTATGGCGATAAGGTTCTTTTTCTGCATATGGATCAATATTATAATCCAGAAGCCTATGATGCCTTTCAAGTGCGTGGGGAGCCTTGGACTTTTGTGATTAATGCTGAAGGAAAAGTGGATTATATTGCCCCAGGGCGTGTGTTGCGCGCAGAAATTGAGCCAGTGTTAAAGCGTGTAGCGGGGGTTGCTGGCAATGAGTAAATCATGGCGAGAGGCTCAATGYTCTTTGCGACCAGATAAAGCAGGRATTATYTGGGATCTATTGTTATATGTTCCTACAGTGGGTTTTYTACTGCTGATTGGCTTGCGTTATTGGTATGTRGGTGATGAKCAGATGATTGGCGAAGTGTTGATGTTTYTGGGTTTTTTCTTTCTGATGGTGGGTGGAGGCCGTGTTTTRCGCCGCCTTTTGCTGATGCCTTCGGCRCCCATTGCTTTGGATATATCCAAAGAGCGTATTGCGTTGAAGCTTAAAAACAATAAGCAGCGCCTTTTGATGCGCGATATTCGTTTCTTTGCGGACAAAGCAGGSAAATCTTTTGGTTTAACGGGCRCAGATGAGCGTGGCTCAAAGCGRCAATATGTGTTTCATAAAGGGCAGTTTTCTGAAGATGACTTTATTGCCGTGACCAAGGCGTTGGCGTTTTATAAATAAGTAACCTTTGTTTATATGCAACTATTCAGCATGATATTTTGAGGTGTCATTCCGAGCGAAGTCGAGGGATCTTTCATAGAGATTATGTTAAAAGATGCCTCAACGACGTTCGATCAGGTGAATTATTATTGTGTGTTTGAATAAAGATGCTGAATAGTTACGTTTATATTAACGTTTTTTTCGTGTTTTTAAGACATCACGAACCATCCATGCCATCACAGATGCGCTTGTAGATACAGCCGCACCAATGGCAATAGTTTCGGTCAGAGGTTCAACTAGACCGCCAATAAAAATGTGTACGACATAACCTAAGATAAACAATGAAGCACAAGCACTAATGCCATAAATAAGCAATTCTTTCATATGCGGAATTATGCGGATGAAAGCTAGGCTTGGCAATGCCAGCTTATTTATAACCTTAATCAACTTATGGGCTTGACACTAAGTTAAATTCCCTTAATGTTTGGCAAGATTAAAATTGATTTAATGTAGTTTTAACAGGGAGGAGAGTATGAAAAATTCAGTATGGCTAATTATTGTAGCTGGTTTCGTTACTGGTATGGGTAATGGTTCTGTGTTTACAATTGCTACTCAGTTGGCAGTAGGGCGTGGGCCGTTTCCTGAAGCAGGCTTATGGGGAGCTGATGCATATTCACCATTTACCTTTGARGGKTTTGGTAACTGGGTAATGATTATTTTTGGTGYTRTTTTTGTATGGATTCTTGGTTATGCCTTGAAATTACATGCTATTCGTGAAGGCAAAGCAGTAGAATAACTTTAAATAAGGGATAGGGAGTGTAAGATGGCAGCAGTAGCATCGGTGTTGGGAATTCTTTTGGCATTTTCGAGTATGTGGTTYGCATGGTATCTATTGATGCCTGGTCAACATGACGAGGATCATGTAGATCATAGTCATGAGACACCACGTTAAGANAAGTAAAATAGCTTTAANRTATWAAAATATAAAAAAANGGGGTAAGTAAATGCTTAAGTATTTGTTTGCGAAAGAARAGRRTATTCCCGGYGGTACAGCTGCGTTGTTCTTTGGTTTTTCGTGTATTATGTGGTTTATTATTGGCACGGGRATTGGTTCGTTTAATGCGGCGAAGTTGGCGTTYCCAGATTGGTTTACACATTYGTATGCATTGCAGTTTGGCCATATGCGTCAGGTGCATGTGCATACAGTRATTTTTGGTTGGATTGTRGGTGCCTTTGCGATGTCTGCGATGTACATYGTKCCAGCYTTGGGTAATACCAAGTTGTGGTCTGAAAARCTGGGTGTTTGGAACTGYATGTTATGGAAYGTTGGTTTGATGCTTGCWCTTTCTACATTGTGGTTCGGTATGACTTCTGGYCGTGAGTATTCAGATTTCATCTGGCCAATTGATWTKTATATTGCGTTGTTYATGGTATTRCCTTTGTTTGTTAATATMTTTATGTCGATWGTYMATCGTCGYACACAAGGTATTTATACAACCAACTGGTTCTTYGCKGGTTCTTTCTTTATGCTGATTATCATCTTTTTGATTGGTAACTTGCCWGAATTCTTGCACTTAACTGGTTTGAACGAAGCTTATATGACATGGTGGTTTGCGCATAAYGTRYTGGGCTTGTTGATTACSCCAGTTGCGGCTGCGATTACTTACTACATTGTGCCGAAAGTTACGGGTAACCCATTGTATTCACATCGTGTGGGTCATCTGCATTTCTGGTCTATCGTGGTGTTCTATTCAACACCAGCAGCGCATCACTTGATGAGCTCGCCATTGCCTGAATGGTTGAAATCATTCGCATCTGTTGAGGGTGTATTGATTCTTGTGCCAGCGGTTGCTTATGTATGTAACATCTTGTTAACCATGCAAGGTAAATGGTCCATGTTTGTAGAGAATATTGAGCTTAAATAYACYWTKACAGGTGTRTTRCTTGCGATTCCWTTGAATATGCAAGGTGGCTTCCAGCAAACACGTGCGATTAACTGGTATGTTCATGGTACKGGYTGGATTGTGGCRCATGCTCACTTGGCATTGCTTGGTTTYTCAACCTTTGCTGAAGCRGCTGCGGTTTAYTACGGCATGCAAACWYTGTTGCGTCGTAAATTGTACTCTCTAAGYTTGGCTAACTTCCACTTCTGGATGYTRTTGATTGGKTTCTCATTGTAYTGGGTRTCGATGACCATYGCKGGTTTGATTCAAGGTGCKGGTAAGATCTATGAAGTACCATACATGGATATCGTGATTGCAGAGCATCCATACATGATCGTGCGTTGGATTGGTGGTACCATGGTATTCTTGGGTAACATTGTATGGTTGTGGAATATGTATATGACTGCGAAACATGGTGAGAAGATTCCGATGGGTGTTCTTCCACAGGAAGTAGCATACGTACGTTAAAAAAATAGGGTTAGAGCCTTCGGGCTCTAGCTACTACTTAGATAAATAAAAAAGAGGGAGGACGATTAGAATGGGATTCCGTGAATATCGAGTTGGATCAATTCTTTTTGGTGTGGCGTTATCTACATCGATGATGATTACAATATATTTGCCTGGTTTGGATATTTCCAGTGTATCATCCACAAGTGTGGCTTTRSARAAACAGCTGACTTATGGTAAAAATAGTGGYTTTGAYTATGGGGATTTRTTTCTTCATGGCGATGATAAACCAATCAAAGTGACATTGAAAAAAGACCCTGCTACAGGTGCTGMAATTGATGAAGTTTCAGCCTATGTGTTTAAACCRGGTACATCATTCCCAAGTGGTTTGGTTCATGAYCATATCTTGGGTGMTGATGTACAGGCTTTGAGTGCATCTGTTGGTCAAATAGGTAAAGCGACAGTSGAGCARGGTGGTGTTTTTCTTGTKCARACATCMRTAAAAGATGGTGTTGAAACRCCRTATATTGAATATGCGACAGCSACRCGTGGCTGGAATGTSAATGCAACWTTGTCAGYAGCTGAAGAAACKATYTTGGCWGGTTCTGGCAAAACAATGTTTATTCGTGAGGGTTGCTGGTGGTGCCATACGTTGCTGCCAGAGCAAACGCATGATTGGCAGTCATTTGGTCGTCCGCCAATGTTGGGTGACTTTAATGGTGAATCACCAACAACATTTGGTTCGGATCGTAAAGCACCAGATTTGTTGCATGTTGGCTCTCGCAACTCATCGAAAGAATGGATGACTTTGCATTTCTTTAATCCACGCTTGGTACAGCCGCATTCCATTATGCCCCGTTATGATTACCTATGGGGTGGTAAAGATGCAGCTGGCAAAGATATTGATTTAGCCAAGTGGGATGAAGAGTTTGAAGCATACCGTGATGGTGATCGTGTTTATCCACCAGAAGTGCCTGAGTATGCAGACGATTCAGAGATACGTATGTTGATCGACTACGTTCTCGATTTGAAGTAAAGGAGGAATTATATGTCTAAATTTTTACCGTTATTTGATAACCTAAAATTAAACCATCCATTGCATACGTTAACGAATGATAGTCAGCTGGAAAAAGCTCAGCATATTTGGGAGCACGAAAGCTTGGGCGGGATCGCGGAAAATAACAATCCGTTACCACGCCCCGTTGTTGGCTTGTTAATTCTGACTTTTATTACAGCAATTGCATGGACATTTCCGTTGTTTGGTCAGCGTCCGAATGCTGCGATTTATACGGACTATGTCTCTTTGATGAACTCGCAACCTGTCCAGAATGTTTTGAATGATCATAGCATTACGACAGGTGAGGCTGATGAAAAAGCCATGGCAATGATTGAAAAAGCCTTGGCAAAGTATGATTCACCTTATGCTTTCCAACGTACACAGCATCCAATTTCGATGAATGACTTGCGTATTATGGCACCTAAAATTATAGAGCTTCAAAATCAGCATGTTGATTTGGAAGAATATTCAATCATTGGTGATGATGTGGTGCTGGCGAATTTTTTCGGGAATATCAAAGCAGATGGTTCAATTGAACGTAAGCAGCCTTGGTGGGATAAAGGTTATACCACTGCAACGTATTGGTTCTTGGGTTTTTGTGTCTGCGTGATTATTGCAGTGAAACGCCTTCCTCCGATTACTTGGAAGCCTGATCACACCATTGCACATTAATTAAATACTAGGAGCGTATAATGATTGATTATGATAATACACAAGTTGGTGGTTTACTGGTTATTGCCCTAGCTTTTTTGATCCCATTTGTTTACAGTTTTTTTGTAGATAATCATAAAAAAGGCACGCCAGACCCGCGTGATGAGCATCAAAAATAAGCTGGACTGACTGATTAAAAAAATGCTGCCCTTTTGGGTGGCATTTTTTTTGGCTCTGTCAGCGTTAAGTGTTGTTATGGTCTATACTTTAAGTGTATAGAAAAGACAAACAGGAGAGAACGATGCGTATCAACGCCTTTCATCTCTGGTTGTCCAAAGTGATGGAGCTTAGCCCCTCGCAATTGGATCAAGCCTTATCATGCTTCAATAAACAGCAGCAAAGCACGGCTATTGTAACAATCCTTCATAAAGAGTGTCAAAGCTGTCCTCACTGTAGCAGCAATAACATTAAACGGTGGGGTAACGCTCATGGATTACCACGGTATCGCTGCGCGGGATGCCATAAGACATTCAACATGCTTACGGGCACGCCCTTGGCGAGATTGCGGCATCGAGAACATTGGCTTGAATACTCTCAAGCACTTATAGACGGGCTATCTGTACGAAAAGCCAGTAGCCAATGTGGCATAAGTAAAGACACTGCTTTTCGCTGGCGGCATCGTTTTTTGCAGTCCATTGCAAGCAATGAACCTACTCATTTACATGGCATAGTTGAGGTGGATGAAACATATTTTCTTGAATCGCATAAAGGCGAACGACACCTTTCGCGGCAACCCCGAAAGCGGGGAGGAAAAGCAAGCAAACGAGGGCTTTCAAGCGAGCAAATACCAGTATTAATAGCTCGTGATCGAAACCATGTGACTCTGGATGCTATGTTGCCCAAAGCTGATGTGGAATCCATCAGCAAGGTGCTCACACCTGTTGTGGATTCTGATGCCATACTTTGTTCTGATGCAAACCCCATCTACAAAGTGTTCACTAAAAAATCCCACATACAGCACATCACCCTGAACCTTAGTGCTGGAGTTCGGGTACAAAAAAACGCCTTCCATATTCAGAATGTCAATGCATATGACAGCAGGCTTAAAGGCTGGATGCGGCACTTCAATGGAGTTGCTACAAAATACTTACCAAACTACCTTGGTTGGCGACGATGTATTGAAAAGTTCGCTGGTGAGCTATCTCCAAATATCATGTTAAATCAGGCGTTGGGATGAGAACAACACTTAACGCCGACAGAGCCTTTTTTTTTGCCTATAAGAAAGTTTTCTTCAATGCTTAATGATGAAACAAATGAGTAGCTGAGGCTTTCTTACCCTGTGATAGATGTTTAACCTTACAGAGTAAAAAGTTTTACCTGCATTAGTTTATCTTTTCATTTTCTCTTTTCTGCATACAATGCCGTGTCATGGTACAACGCACTTCCACGCTATTGATAATTTCTTTATATTTATTACTGGGCAGTCAGGGTATGGCTGCAGAGCCAGTTTCTTTTGGCATTGAAAGTATGCGGAGCCAAAGTTACAGCATTGGCATTTTTATTTTTATGATTATTGCTATGTTGGTATTTGTTGGTGTGATTGCGCTGTTTTATAAACACACGGATATGAGTAGTGTGAAAACAGGTGAAAAGGTTTTGATGGCTATGATTGTGTTGGGTGTGGTGGTGGCAGCAATTTTTGCAGCTGTGCAATTGCTTGATGGTTATTTATTTTAAGGTAAAAAGGAGTTTGTAATGGCTGGACTAACGGCAATGATGAATAGTTGGGGTGATGGTTGGACAATTTATATTTGGATGATTAGTGGTGTTTCTATTTTGATTGCCGTGGTGTTCGGCTTGCGTTGGGCTGCTAAAAATGAACAGTTTGACGAAGATATTAAATATCTTGTGTTTGATGATAATGATAAAGATAAAATGGATCCTGAAGAGTTTAAAAAAATGCAAGCAGCGACTAAACAACAAGAAGCTCGTCGTAAAGAAGTTTTAGAAGAGAAAGGTAAGATCTAACCCATGAGAAAAGGTGATTGGTTGATTGCAGGGCTTTTGGGTCTTGTTGTTGTCTCTGCTATTGGAAAAGGTGTTTACGACACCTACAATCCCATTGAGGATAAGGGGATTCCCTTTTATTCTTCGGCTAGTGAAGAGGTGCAGCATAAGGGTGCTGATTTGTACCGTGATATTGGTTGTCGGGACTGCCATACTATTTGGGGTATTAAAAACATTATGGAG
>NVTQ01000081.1 GCA_002401635.1 Pseudomonadota bacterium | reverse complement strand
CATCCTCCCCTATCTCTTCACCCCAAACACGAGAAATGCCTTTTATCTGCGACCAATCCGACTGCAACGTATTGATAAACGCTTGCGCTTGTTCATCATCTTTACCCTGAGCAATACTAACAAGATAACGCCGAGAAATTTCACCGGTTTGCATTTGCCCTGCAAGCAGCTTCATCTGCGAAGATTCTCCCGACACAAAGAATGCTGAGATGTCTGTCTTAACATCAAGTTGCCAAAATGCTGCCGCCAATAAAAATGGCGCGGCAAGAAGAAATAATAATACGCGTATATGCAATGTATCAGCCTTTTGATTCAGCCAGCAGTTTTTCCATCATCTCCTGCTTGCCTTTTGACTCTGGCATCAGCGTGAAAAACCATTCTGATGTACTGCCATTGCGCATTTCAAGTACCGCGCTGTGTGCAGGCTGACCTTGCCTGCCTCGTATGCGTATCGTGGAAAACTTTGAATGTTTTATGTCTTTGGGTGTCAGCCTTAATAGCCAACTATGATCAGCCTTCACCAAAAATTGTGTCTCAAACACTGCCTTAAGAGCCTTCACATCTCCCGACATCAAAGGTCTAAAAAGATGCATGGTTTTTTGCACCTGTGGTGATGTCATCATTTTACTATAACGCAACTGCTTATCAGGTATATACAAGCGAAAACGATGTTTATCTGCCGCCAACAGTTGCCTTATAGGCTGCAACTGCTCAAGCACAAACCGTTCACCTGCTAAAAACATCCGCCCAGAAACTTCAATAGGGTCTTGCAAATAAATAATATGTTTCACTTCCCTGTATTCAAGCACAACCAATTTCTGCTTAGCCGCCTGCTGCAATACTGATACCAAACTATCTTGGGCTAAGGCAACTTGAGAAGAAAGCAGCATAACAATAAGCAGTAAAGCCTCTTTTATATAGGATACATTCACCTTTTTTTATCAACGCTTTGCATCTGAAATCACCTTAAGCACGTCATCTGGAACCGCCAGTAACATCGAACCATTCAAATGGCATACTGCCTGTTTGGTATAACCATACGCATGACGTTTCCCCGATTCCATATCCGTAACAGTGTATACTATTTTAATATAATTTGAGTATGCCGAAAATTCCGCACTCACGTGTGTTTTTTGCCCATATGTGAGCGGTAGAACATACTTGCACTGACTTTCAATGACAGGGAATGTATAGCCCATGTGTTGCATATCTAAAATATCAAAGCCGCAGAGTCGGTATAACTCAGTTCGCGCTATTTCAAAGTATTTATAATAATGCCCATGCCAAGCAATGCCAAGAATATCAATATCATGAAATGGAACTTCCACACAAACTTTGGCCAAAGATTTCATGGCTTTTTCTTCCAAAAATCGAAAAAATTAAACCAGTTATATGGGTTCTTTTTGCAATAATACTCTAACTTATCTGCATAACCTTGTGCATATTCAACCAAAGCTTCCTGCCTATTCTTACGCGGCAAAACAACACGTTCTGCCAAACACTCAAGATAATTATCATAATGATAAGGTTTCGATAACAAACCAAAAAAACTATAGACAGGGCAGCCCAAAACATGCGCTAAAAGGTAAGGCCCAGCAGGAAAACTCACCTGTTCATCAAAAAAGCGCACATCCACAGTTTTATCGCCCAAACCAACCCTATCTGCAAGAATCGCTAGTATTCCACCACTTTCAATCACATCACGCATCTTAAAAACCGCATCAGAATCTGTCGGATCAATGACTCTTTTCGCTTGCTCAGGGTCAAGCAAATCCAAGGTTTCTCTTATTTTTTGCGAAGCTCCAAAATAAGCCACGATATGCACATCCAGCGCAACTTTATCTTTAAGAAAAATTCGACATGCCTCAAAACTACCAAGGTGCGCACCCAATAAGATAATACCACGCCCACGCTCTTTTTCGGCTAAAAGCAGCTCACGCCCATGACCCGTCACACAATAACACTCTGTTTTACCCAATAAAATAAAAAAACGATCCAAAATAGTCCGCGAAAAGCAATATAATTGTCGAAAATAATCGCGTGAACGAGATTTGCCTGTCACTTTATCAAAAAACTGCAAAGATGACCGCTTAACCTCACCCGATGAGAAATAAAAATAACTCGCAATCACCAATAGCAAAGGGCTAAGCAGCTTCGGAGAAGTATTTCTGCACAAAAAACAAACAACGCGCATCATCCACAACGAACCCCGTTCTTTTTTCTCTACCCACTCAGCCATGCTGTTTCCTCATAAAGCGCATAAGCAAACGAAAAGGGGCTTGAAGCAATAAACGGGTGTGAATCCAAGTGTGTCGAACATTGTCATTCACCATTCTAAAATGTGAAACGCCACCTTCTTCAGGCGTTAGGTAACGTACGCGAGTTGGCACCTTTTGCAGCTTAATACCCGCCCAGTGCGCCCGTATCATGACTTCTGGATCAAAGCTCATACGCGCATCCATTTTTCCCAAAGCACATATCGCAGTCACGGGATAAACCCTGAATCCACACATGGCATCTGGCACATCCCAAAAGCCCATTTCCAAGGCAATCATGAGCTGCGTGAGTTTGCGTCCATACTTTCGCACCGCAGGCATATCATCATCAAACACGGGCGCTCCCAACAACATAGCATCGGGATGACTCTCAATAGCTTGTAAAAACTTAGGCAAGTCTGCCAAATCGTGTTGCCCATCGGCATCCACCTGCAACGCGTGGCTAAAACCCAAATCACAAGCACTCCGCAAGCCACTCTGAACAGCAGCACCTTTACCTGAATTCACCTTATGATGAAGAATATGTAACGTATCAGGGTAGCTAATTTTCAATTCCTCAACAATCAACTCACTACCATCATCACTACCATCATCCACAACGATTACAAAGTCCAATTGCTGTAACAAAGTCTCTATCACGCCTGCAATCGTCATATGATTGTTATAGACAGGAACCAAAGCACAAATTTTTTCAGCCATGATATTTCACGCTGTAATGGAGTCGCCCCTTTGCAAAGGTTTCCTCTTCTGAAGTAATTAAAAAATTCATGCATCCATGCTCTTTCATTTCCAATTCAATGACAAGCTGCGTATCAGGCACAATCGGCTGTAAAAATTTAACCATCGGCAAAGCAGTTAGCTCACAGTCTTGTTGATGATAAGCCGCAATAGCTTGTTGCAACAAAGCCAATTGCGCCACCGCAGGAAAGACTGGAAATGTTGGGAAATGACCTTCAAAACAAGCATTATCTTTTCCCACATCAACATGATAAACAAACGTCTTAGCTGTCATGGTTTGCCTCAAACAATGCTAAGATTTTAGATCTGCGCAATTTGCCATTATCTTCACGGGGCAAGGCCTTATGAATCGAAATACGCCGTGGCATTTCAATACTATCCAATTTTAAATGCAGCATGGCACGCACATCACGCACGGTCATTTTCACCCCTTCATCACAGGCTAAAGCCGCCCATATCGTCATATCACGAATATGCCCATTTACAGGAACAGCAACAACTGCGGCATCTACAATACCTTCGCATGACTTCATCGCTTGCTCAACCGCCAATAAAGATACACGTTTGCCTGCAATTTTGATGATTCCGTCAGCCCTTCCATGCAAAATAAAACCATCTTTATGCAACGATACCTTATCTTTACTCTGAAAAACCTCGCCTTCACTGCTATGAATAAATGGCGAGGCGACTTGCAAACAATCCGCACATTGATCAATAAAAACTTCTGGGAAGGCTTGCCAGTGCTCATCACTTAACTGTTGACGATGGGCAATCACACCCGTTTCAGTCGAACCATACACTTCAAAAATCTCACGCCCAAAACGCTCATACCACTGCTTCGCTAGCCCTGCATCCAAACGACCAGCCGATGAGATTACGAATGTTGGGGCATTGGCAATCTCTTGTTTCAACATCGCCGATAAATGTACGGGTACTGTAATCAATAAATCTGCGTTCACTGCATGCATCGTATCAAGCACTTCTTCAGCATGCAGCGGACAGACATCAACAATCGCAACACCCAGCACCCAGGGCAAGACAATGGAGAATGTAAGTCCATACAAATGATTCGGAGGCACACTTGCAACCAAAGGCGTGTTTAATGCTGGCAACGTTACTTTAATCGCTAGAGCTTCCGCAAAAAGGTTGCCTATCGTTTTCTTTATTGCCTTAGGCTCTCCAGAAGAGCCTGATGTATAAATAATGAGCGCAGCATCTTGCGCATAAAAGGAAAGCTCAAGGCATGGCTCTTCAAAGCTACAATCCGAATCTGCCAAGCCCTTCAAAAAACCATCATCCAACACAGTTGTCACATCATGACAGAGAGCAATATGCTCTAAGGTTCGCTGATGCACATTGGGTGGTAAAATCGCCAACCTGCCAACCTGCCAAGTCGCCAATAAAGCAAGCGAAAACGCATAGCGCCCCTTACAACTAATCAACACGTCACCACGACTTAATTCAAGATGTTGCTTCAAACGCGATAAATCAGCCACAAAGCGAGCCAGTTCAATCGTTTTATCATCACATAAAGCGAATGGATGTTCATCTGAAAAACGTAAAACTACTTTATCATTATTTTGTTGAGCCGTCGTCAACATCAACTGTCCTTGCGATCCCAAACAGTGTGGCCATTCTTAATCATATTCATCATACTTTGTTTAAAAGGCTTAACCTCAAGCCATGGGAAACGGCGTTGTCGCCATACATATTCTGACATCATTAAGGTACCGAGCAGAAAATAAATAATCACACCATTATATAGCGCCCACACAGCATCGTCCGCCCACAATGCCAAGCCAACACACACCACTATATTGACTGCAAAGAAACCAGTCCAAAGCCAAGTGACTTGCCTGCAATATTCAGGAATTCCAGGTGGTAAGTCRGGAAAGTCCAAGCGTGCAAAACGTTCGATTAATGACGCATCTGTTTGCAAAGTCTTATAAAACACCAAAAACATTGCTGTATGCATAAATATTGGGATAACTTTCGCACTCAATATCTGAAAAAACAACGCGCCAAACAATAATAAAACACCAAACAGCAAAAATTTCCAATCCGAATAATCACTACGRTAAAAACGCCGCAAACATACCGCTGCAATCAACATGGGGACAACCCAAGAAACATCATATCTAATTGCCAAATAAACCAACAAGGGGTACATCAAAACCAGTAAGGTAATGCCAACTGACTGAATCAGCTTCAACATCGCATTACTTGCTTCGGTTGGCTTCAATATGCGCAGCCAATGATGCTAACGATGAAAAAATCTTCTCATTCTGATCATCACCTGACTTAATCTTCACGCCGTATGTGCGCTCCACCACAATCGCCAGCTCAAGCGCATCAATAGAATCCAAACCCAAGCCCCCACCAAATAAAGGTTCATTCACGTCAATGTCTTCAGGCTTAATGTCCTCAAGGTTTAATTCATTAATAAGTAGATTTTTTAACTCTTCCAACAAACCCAGCCCCCCGCCGTGCCATGTTTTAACTTTCAACATCAGCCTTAAAAGTGTAACGCATATTATCTATAATTGCCTAAATTTCAACCAAGAACACATAGACTCACAGTCTTCTTTCCATTCGGTGCTTTCTCAAGGGAAGCGCTGATTAACTCTGAATGTGTCGCTATACGATGAAAAATAACCAAGAGCAAGGCAGTAATCGTGATCAAAGCACCGCTATTGATAAGATGCCCAACGTAGGAATGGGTGATGATAGACCCATGATTACCATGCATTGAGTTGATCAGTATTTTCATAGGGACCCTCGAAAAACCTCGCACGAGTCAAGCGCCGCTATTTTTCGTTCATGACAAGGCGTGATGAAATGAGTAATAGCAACGCTATTGCTCATTTCATCCAACGCGGGCAGGGGCAAAAAGAGCAAGTTTGACGAAATAGTGAGGTTTTTCGAGGTGCCCATAGGTAAATTCAGGTAAATTCAGGTAAAATATCGGCATCAAATACAGGTCCATCCACGCAGACCCTGCGATATTTTTCTTCACCATGTTCAAGGGTTTTAACCACACAGCCAGCACAACCACCAATCGCACAAGCCATGTGCTCTTCAAGTGATAACTGCGTTGGAATATTTAACGCTCGCCCCAACTTCGCTACAGCATGTAGCATCGGATGTGGCCCACACGATAATAGAATACACTGGCTCCGCTGCTCATCTGTAAGAGCCAAAAGGTAATCCCTCGCCAAATCAGGAACATGACCCTCATAACAACCATACAGCCCTGCATTGGATGCCAATCGACACGGAATACCACGCTCTTCTAGTGATGTAATCGTTAGGGTCGTGTTGCCTACAATACCTGGCAGCATAAATGTCGAAGGCTTGAGCGCAAAAGGAAATTCAACTTCTGAACCTGCAAATACCACTGGTTTTCCACCACGTGCAATCAAGTCATCGGCGGCAAACACCATGGGCGGAATACCGACACCACCACCAATCAAAATATAACGCTTGGAAGTGTCCGATAAGTCGAACTGCTTACCAATCGGCCCAAGCATCGCAAGTTCTTCACCTACTTTACGCTCGCCCAATTGGTGTGTGCCTTCACCAATCATTTTATAGAGTAAATCAATGGTGCCTTTTTCAGGGTTGGTAAGCATAATCGAGATGGGACGGCGCAATGCTTTGGCTTGTGAAACACGAATATGCACAAATTGCCCAGGTTTGGCATCACGTGCAGTTTTCGGTGCATGCAAACGCATAATGCACTGCTCACCTTTATGGTGAATATTTGCCAATACTTTGGCTTGCTCTTCAAAAATAGTGTTTCGATTGCTCATCCCCCAATCATGGCAGCAAGAAATGAAACAGTCACCCGATTGTATGGCATACCAAAACAAAAGTGCGCAAATGAATAAAGTGAGGGCAACCTGTAAAGAGCAGACAATTGGTTTATTTTAACTGCCTAGGAATGAGCAAAGGTTAAATAGAAATCTTGTTATAATTTTCACAGCACATCTTCATACGCACAACTCGTTAAGAATGACTGAAAACCATTTATCCAAACCGCAGCATTTGATTCTGGGTCGAAATGCCAGTCTTTCTTCTCAGGAGCGATTTTCCACTTGAACGGCTCGTTCGCCTTAACCCTTAACGAATGAACCCACTCTATCGCCCTTCTTCCCTCTGAAAAGGACAGGTCTTTCTCAGGTARATAATCAACAATAATTATCTTTTGATTGGGGTTCGCCACTCGAGACTGTTTAAGCCAGCTATTTATATGCAAGTCATTCATTMCATACCCTGCCAAGATAACCGTTTCACTAGCAAATAAATCCTTTGGAAGCATCGCATAATAGTAGTTAAATGGTATGTGCTGAATTCGAGACAGCTTGCTTAACCCTGTAATAATTGGGTGCAGTTGAGAGCTTCCACCATCCATCTCTCTAGACCCTGAACCACTTCGGAATGCATGTTTTTTCGCTTCTTCTCTATTTTGGAACCAAGCTAAATCATGAAAGTCAAAGCTCTTGCTCGGTGAAGGCGAGCCCATTCTAACAGACCCATGCACTTGAAATAAAGAGTGTCTATTTTCCATGCTCCAGAAGTCATTTTTCAAGAAAGTTCCCTCAGCTTTATCTTCAAAGCCCGTATATAAACTAGGGTCTGCTTGAAAACAAAAGTCGTCATAATTCAAGCTATAAACTCTAAGTATATTTTTCGATTTTAGAGTGTTAATAAACTCTTGTAACGGCTGAAATCTACGTTTTGGATTTTCACAGGAAGATGAAACTATTTCATAAATAAACTGAATATATTTTTGCTCTAAACATCTTAATTTCTTTTCTTTCAGCAAACCACTTGCTTWATCTAAGGATAAAAAAGGCTGTAACAAATATCTATATTCATCAACAAACCCTTCTTCAGTTTTGCGAGAAAATTTTATTAATTCATGAATACAATGATAAATACGCTCAAAATGGACAGCTTTTGAATCAACTAAAAAATTTTGCAACTTTTCTTTTATAAACAAGTACGTCGCAAAAGCATCGTTATGCTTTACCCAATCATCCTGCTTAAGTTTTTGCTCAACTTTATCTGTCAGTTCCGCAGTGCTAGGAGCCCCATATTCAACAGATGCGCCAGCTCCTAAAATTACAGTTATTCGGCTCACTTATATTACAACACACCTTTCTCAAACACCACCTGCCCATCTTTTAAGGTATATTGCACTTGCCCCGTCATAGTACGTCCGTGCCAAGGGGTATTGCGACCTTTTGAGTGTAGTTTTTCACGATCAAGAACCCACTCTTTTTGGGGGTCAAAAATACAAACATCCGCAGCATTGCCTTGGCTTAACGAACCTTCGGGAAGGTTGAGTAACTTTGCAGGGTTAGAAGTCATCGTGGCAATCAGCTTCGGCATGGAAAGCACGCCAGCACGCTCTAAATCCAGCGAAATAGGCAACATCGTCTCTAAGCCCACAATACCAAATGCCGCACATGATAAACCACAGCGTTTATCATCTTCATGATGTGGTGCATGGTCGGTAGCAATCACTTCAATTGTGCCATCTCGTAAGCCTTCAATTACTGCTAACCTATCTTCTTCGGTGCGCAATGGCGGACTCATTTTGGCATCGGCATTGAAATTCAATACTTCATCTTCGGTGAGTGCAAAATGATGCGGTGCTGCTTCCGTGGTGACTTTCAAACCTTCTTTTTGTGCCAAGCGTACTTGCTCAACCGCTCCTTTGGTTGAAATATGCGCCACGTGATAACGTGCATCAACACGCCGTGTTAGCATAATATCACGGGCTATCATGCTATCTTCGCCTTCTACGGGCATGCCCTGCACACCCAGCTGTGTCGATACCCAGCCTTCATTGATCGCCCCACCTTCGGTCAGTTGTTTTTCCTCTGCATGCTGAATAATCAAATAACCAAAACTCGATGAATATTCCAACGCCTTACGCATCACACCCGCATGCCAAATRGGCTTACCATCATCCGAAAATGCCACCGCTCCAGAGCGCGATAATTCGCGCATTTCTGTTAGTTCTTTACCCTTCAARTTACGRCTAACCGCACCAATCGGATGCAGGTTACACAAGCCTATCTCTTTGGCGCGAGCAATCACTTGCAACACAATGCCAGCATGATCAATACACGGCTCTGTRTTTGGCATGGTGCAAATACTGGTAATSCCACCTGCTACAGCAGCACGCGAACCTGATTCAATATCTTCTTTCCACTCTTCGCCTGGTTCACGCAAATGCACATGCATATCAATCAAACCAGGGCAGACAATCAAGCCCGTCGCATCGATGGTTTGCGTAGCTTCGCTCTCAAACTTCCCCACCCCTGCAACTTTGCCATCATTTATCCATACATCGCAGCTTTCATCAATATTGTTTGCAGGGTCAATCACACGACCGTTTATAATTAAAATATCCGTCATATTAGTTCACCACGAAGCACACGAAGAGCACGAAGCTTTTCATAGTACAACCCTTTTTATGCCATTTTTTAATAATTTTGTGTTAAAATTTATCAACAAACCTGTTTTTACATCGCTTAATTTCATATACGTCATTAACTGTGCTTGATGAA
>NVTQ01000080.1 GCA_002401635.1 Pseudomonadota bacterium | reverse complement strand
TGTTTGATTTGCTGTCTCTATAACTACAAATCTAACATATTCCTTGGGAATTCAGACCTTTTTTAACTTGCTACAATATTTCGTCGGACAGTAGTGATAATTATTAATTGCTTTGGAACTCATTTCTTCAGCTTTTACCAAAAAAGAGTTTTTTCTGTTAAATTCTATTGTAGCTCCAGCCTTTAAATTGCCAGCAAGAGCAGTTGCGTTGCCATCATGTTTGAAAGTTACGCCTTTTTCTGATTGGTATTCAAAAGAAGCTGAGGCTGCAGTATTTTTTGACTCGACCTTTATTCCAAAATCTTGAGTTATGTTTCCCATAACTTCAAATTTCTTACCACGCATTATACCGTAGTCACCGAGTTGAAAGTCATGTTCACATGGTAAAATACCCGCATAGTGATCTAATTCTTTGTGAATATCTCGAGCATATTTATCATCTAATCCTGCCATAATTATCCTTCCTGTGTTCATTGAATAGTGCATATCTATGCTAAGCAAAAATATACCTATGGATGTTATAGATGATTAATTCTTGTGGTGCAATGTATGTTGTTTTTTAGGGTAAAGCCTTTCAAACTCACTCTGTTGCATAATCACAGGGTCAGCGATACCCATATTTTGCAGACGTTTCCATAAAATTTCAGCCTCACCTTTGGTCATAGCTGGAAAAATAAAATGATAACTTGGAATGCTGACGGTACGACGTTCGTAGTTATAGGGTTGTTTGCTTCTGTTAAGTTGTTTTTGCATGCCCTCAGCATATTCGGACATATAAAAMCGWCCYARYCCGACTTTAAAAACCTTTTCATCATCTTTGGTGAGGTGGTGGAGTACRTCGGCYTCAACGCCCAGAGMACGCCATTTGGCTTTKACTTTCCCCGCTTCAGATTGYTTYTTAAATATGCGTGGATCATCAAAGGCATGCAGTTCGACGGGTTCGCGTTTTTGAATGAGYTCAGGGTGRAAACCTGCATCCAAYAAGCGTGTTCTCATCCCATYAACGGCTTGTTTGGATATCATGCGGCGGGTCATGACGCGCCAAGGTCCTGCATCCAATGATTGTATATCAGGAATAGGCATGTGGATTCGTGTTAGATGATTTTGYACGGTGGGTGGGTTCCATGCCAGCCATGTCAAACTGATGCTGGCTGCAATAAAGATGAAYATAAAYAGGCGTTTCATGATGTGAAATGACGCTCAGCAAGAAKATGYAAACCWTKTAAKGTTAAATGMGGCTSYAATGYGGTRATRCTGGGCATATCAGCATGAATTCGATCTGCCRGACCRCCMGTGGCAATMAYKGGYGCATSRCGRTAYTCATCRAGTGCATGCARTCGTTTGATAATMCCYGWTARACCATCGACTGCKGCCCAATAACTGCCTGCCTGCATGCTRCTRATGGTATCACGACCAATCAGWGTYTYTGTRGCTGYGACRGARACYTCAGGYARTTTGGCWGCRCGYTGGCAYAGKGCTGTTAGYGCAATATCCATRCCTGGAATRATWARACCRCCRGCATAATGMCCTTGYTTRTTAATCAAATCGAATGTGGTGGCAGTACCRCARTCGAGGACRATGACTGGGTTACCATAAGACTCGCGTGCAGCAATGGCATTGGCAATACGATCAGCACCCACTTCGCGCGGATTTTTATAGTCCACAGCCATACCCGTTTTAACCTCAGGGTCGCAGATAAAGGCAGTTGGGCAGGCACATGTTTGCATGCAAGCCTCTCGTAATACGCTATCGAGATGAGGGACAACGCTGGCAATCATGATGCCATCCATRGTYTTGGGGTCGTGATTRAAYTGYGTRAACATGCCGTTYAATTGCCARCTTAATTCATCGCTGGTGGCATGYGAACTGCTAGATAAGCGCCAATGGCAGGTGAGTTTGCCATCTTGGTAAAGACCGAAAACAACTTGGGTATTGCCAACATCAATGCAAAGTAGGTTGCTCATGTTGTTTGTGCCTCCAGTAGCTCCAACTCACCCGCGATAATCCGTTGGTTTCCATGTTGTGTCTTCAGCAATAACGCACCATCATCATCCAGTGCTTGCGCGATACCTTCGATATATGATTTACCATCATGGACACGAACCTTTTGACCTGATGCGGCATGGGCTTGCCACCACGCATCGCGAATGGGGGCGAAACCTTGTTTGAGATAGGTGGCATACCATTGATCCATACTTTTTAGTATAGAGCTAGCACATTGTAAGCGGGATATGGTATTTTTATGATGGCTTTGCAAAGCTGTGACGGTTTGCACAATATCTTTTGGCCAGCCTTGTTGAGGGGCTTTGATGTTGATGCCAATGCCGACAATCACGGCATGTACCAAGCCTGGCTCAGCACGCATTTCGGTTAAAATGCCAGATACTTTTGCCCCATGGATCAATAAATCATTGGGCCATTTGATACGAATATCATCGCAGTATTGGGATAGAGCCTGTTGCAGGGCAACGGCAGTTAATAAAGAAAGTTGCGGTACTTGTTCGGGTGATAATGGTGGGCGCAGGATAATACTAAGGGCAAGACTATCGCCCACGGTATGCCAAGTGCGCCCCAGCCTTCCTCTGCCAGCACTTTGTTGCTCAGCGATAATCACAGAGCCTTCTTTGGCACCCGCTTCTGCCTGACGCATGGCCTCACGGTTGCTGGAATCAAGGCAATCAAAGTACTGGATGTTTTTTCCGATGCAGCGGTGGTCAACACATTGAGCTTGCAGGGTAACGGCATTAAAAAAATCGCTGCAAAGTTGATAACCTTGTCCTGCATGGGACTGAATATCTGCACCTTGTTTGCGTAAGGCATYRATATGTTTCCAAATSGCTGCRCGRGAKATGYYCARYTCTTGGGCTAAAACATCACCAGATACAGGCTTGGAAGTGGTGCTTAGGCGCTTAAGAATATGTTGGCGTGACTTGGATTTCATGCGGCTTCGTCATTGGCTGCTTGATTGAGTTTTAAGGCTTGCACACGCATGGATAAATCCAATGCAGGGGCTGAATGGGTAATGGCACCAATGGCAATGCGATCCACACCTGTTTGTGCATAATCATGGGCATTGTGCAGTCCGATATTTCCTGATGCTTCGAGTAAAATMGATGCRGGAACMAGYRMACGYGCYTCACTCACTTGMGCAGGRCTCATATTATCCAATAAAATAATATCWGGGCATAAATCMACGGCTTCTTTAACCTGWGCAAAGSTTTCACACTCTACTTCAACCCAAATATCTTGATTGTGTTTAAAACATGCATTGATGGCTTCGCCAATGGAACCACTGGCTTCAATATGATTTTCTTTGATGAGCATACCGCTTGCCAAATCCATACGGTGGTTGATGCCACCGCCGTGAATCACGGCCTGTTTTTCCAAGAGTCGTARTCCAGGTGTGGTTTTACGGGTGTCAGCAATATCACAACCAGTGTCTTGTACYGCCATGACAAACGCATGGGTGGCTGTGGCGATGCCTGATAAGTGTTGTATGAAATTGAGGGCAGTGCGTTCAGCAGCAAGCAAATGACGCAAGCTACCTGTTAGCTCTACAATGACATCGCCAATGTTTATGGCATCTGCATCATCTTTAAGCCAGTTCTGCTGAATGTTATTGTCCATGGTTGCAAATACTTGCTTGGCAATTGTGCAGCCTGATAACACACCCTCGGCTTTGGCAGTGATGCGGGCAGTGCCACGTTGTACATCCAAAATGGTCGCCAAAGCAGTATGATCTTCATAAGCGGCATCTTCGGTGAGAGCCAAGTCAATCAATGTTTGAATATAAGACATGCGGCGAGCCTACAGCAGCCAGAGTATCCAGCCCATAGCCAGTATGGCGGCTGGTTGATTCCAGTTGTGTGGCAATAAAGCGCGACATAATGATGCTGCGATGCCTGCAATAAGTGTGGCAATCAGTAGTTGTTGCCAATGAATGCCGTGATACAAATGAACACTCCAAGCACATAAAAAAGCACTGCTGATAATCAGTGCTAAGTGTCCAAGAAGGGTTTGCTCGGGGTGCAGAGAAAAACCAAGCTGCATATGACGAATACGATCAAATAATTCTGCCAATGGAAATGCTAGGCAAGCAGTCAATGCCAAACCAAAACCAAACTCAGGAATGCTTTGAAAAAATGCAACAGCAATGGCGAGTGCGGCTGTAAATGATAAAACATGCCAAGGCAGACGACGCTTCTGATTTAAGAAACCACCCCAAATTGCGTGCAGATACTGCCAAAAAGGTCGTTTTATCATGTGGCTTAATAGGGCGGTGGTGATAAACACAGCGATAGGAAACCACAACCAGATGGTCTGTGTATAAATAGGCCATGCCAGTGCCCAGATAGCAAACAGTGGCATGCTGCTTTGCCATATAAGTGCGGGTGCAACGCCGCGTTTGGCAAACATAACAGAAACCCATATAAGTTGAGAAAACCCGAGTATGAAAAGCAGGCTCATGATGTGGTCAGCATTTATATTGAACATGGCAGTATATTAACGTGTGCGAGGTTTATTGAAATGCCCATTTGCGTTATACTGCGCCAAATATGTTTTATGAGGGTTACTGGAGGCTTGAATGACACAGGATGAAATGAAGAAAAAAGTTGCAGAAGCAGCGTTAGCCTATGTGGTGGAAGGAAGTATTGTTGGTGTGGGCACAGGCTCGACGGCAAATATGTTTATTGATGCTTTGGCAACGATCAAAGATAAAATCAAAGGTGCGGTGGCAAGTTCAGAGGTGACAGCCGAGCGTTTGCGTGGGCATGGTGTGGCTGTTTTGGAGCTAAATGATGCGCTGCAACAGGTGGATAGTCTTTCGGTATATATTGATGGCGCAGATGAGTTCGATCCTAAAAAATGCCTTACCAAAGGTGGCGGTGGTGCTTTAACCCGTGAAAAGATTGTCGCAGCGGCATCGGATAAGTTTGTTTGTATTGTGGATGGTAGTAAGCAAGTGGATTATTTGGGTGCGTTTCCCTTGCCGATTGAAGTCATTCCAATGGCAGAAGCTTTGGTGATGGGTATTGCTAGCAAGCTGGGTGGTGAAGCAAAAGTTCGTGAAGGTTTTATTACGGATAATGGTAATATTATTGTGGATGTGTTTGGTTTGAAAATTACCGATGCCCTAGCCTTGGAAAATGATTTGAATGAAGTGCCTGGTGTGGTGACCAATGGTATTTTTGCGCATCAACGTGCTGATGTTGTATTGATGGGTACGCTTGAAGGTGTGAAAACCTTATAAGCCACTTTTGAGATAAATCCCTTATGCGAACCTCTGACTTTGATTTTGAATTACCTGAATACCTGATTGCCAAGCGCCCTTTAGAAAAACGTGATGCATCGCGTTTATTGCGTTGGCATGATGAGGGTTTTGTGGATGGTCATATTACTGATTTACCGAGCTTGGTGCAGGCAGGTGATGTATGGGTTGTCAATGATACACGGGTGATTCCTGCCCGTCTTTTGGGCAAGAAACCCAGTGGCGGAAAAGTGGAAATCTTGTTGCTTGAACCGACAGGTGTTGCCGATGTTTGGACAGCATGGGGTAAAGCCAATAAACCACTCAAACAGGGTGATAAGGTTCTTTTTACAGATGGATTTTATGCTGAAGTGTTATCGCGGGATGGTAAATGTGTTGAGGTAAAGCTTGTGGTGGATGCAAAATCCTCAATGAATGTGGCTCAAGCCATTGAAATGCATGGGCATATGCCATTGCCGCCATATATTGATCGCCCTGATTCCGAGGATGATAAAAAACGTTATCAAACCGTATTTGCCACCCATGATGGGGCTGTAGCCGCACCAACAGCAGGGCTGCATTTAACGCCTGAATTGATGTCGGATATGGAGCATGCTGGTGCCATTTTTGTGCATATAACCCTGCATGTTGGGCCTGGGACTTTCCAACCCGTACAAGTCGATGATGTGCATGCTCACACAATGCATGAAGAAGCTTATGTGGTTTCTGAGAATGCTGCGCAAATTATCAATCAGGCAAAATATGATGGGCGACGTGTTGTGGCAGTTGGCACAACCAGTTTACGCACGCTGGAAGCCGCAACGGTGGATGGTGTATTACAGGCTGGGGAAGGGCGCACCGATATTTTCATTTATCCAAGTTATACATTTCAAATGGTTGATGCTTTGCTGACAAATTTTCATTTGCCACAATCGACATTATTGATGCTGGTATCTGCTTTGGCAGGTAAAGAACAAGTCTTAAAAGCCTATGATTATGCCATTGAAAAGGCTTATCGTTTTTATTCGTATGGTGATGCGATGTTTGTGACTGGGAAGAAATTATGAAGATAATGCTGGCACAGTGCGCGCCGCGTGTGGGTGACATATCAGGCAATGTGGCGATGATGAAAAGCATCATGGCTGATGCAGAATCGCAGGTTTGTGAGATGGTGGTATTTCCAGAGCTGGTTGTCACAGGTTATCCGCCAGAAGATTTACTGTTACGCCCTGCATTTATGCAAGCGGTTGAAGCATCTGTGAGTGAGCTTGTACAAGCATCGGGAGATGTTTGTTGTATATTTGGTGCGCCGCGTTGCGATCAGGATGGGCTCAAAAATTCGGCTGTTTTGTGTCACAATGGTAAAATTATTGGCATTTATGACAAAAAATACCTGCCCAACTATGGCGTGTTTGATGAGCGCCGCTATTTTTCAGCGGGTCTTAGTGAGTCGGTTTTTATGGTTAACGGCAAAAAAATTGGCATCGGTATTTGTGAAGATTTATGGCAAGATGAGTTGGCAGAGCAACAAGAAGGCTATGATTGTGAAGTATGGTTAAATCTGAATGCGTCGCCATTTCATTGGGGAAAGCAGCAGGAGCGTGAGACGCTAACAATACGCCGAGCCAAGCAGTTTTCCGCACCTGTGCTGTATGTGAATCCAGTGGGTGGTCAGGATGAAGTGGTCTTTGATGGTGGTTCACATGTGGTGAATGCGCAGGGTGAGTTATGCTTGCGAGCGCCTATGTTTGAAGAGGAAGTAAGTGTTTGGCATGGTGAAGAAGGCGCTAAAAGTATAGCTCAATTACCTGATGATATGGCACAATTAAATCAGGCCTTGGTTATGGGTGTGTGTGATTATGTGCGGCGTAATGCTTGCTCTCAAGTGGTGATTGGTTTGTCTGGCGGTATTGATTCGGCAGTGGTSGCRGTGATTGCCGTTGAAGCATTGGGTGCTGAAAATGTCTTGGGTGTGTTGTTRCCATCGAAGTATTCCAGTGAGCATTCATTGCATGATGCCCATGCTTTGGTRGMRAATTTAGSYATKGAAWSYATTAYRTTGCCRATTKCYRATGGTGTTGCATCCATAGATAARACCTTGRYAGATACYTTTGCYGCTTGGGGGAAATCTRAACCCGATGTYACCGAAGAAAATATTCAAGCGCGTATTCGCGGTGTGTTGTTGATGGCAATTTCCAACAAGACTGGKCGAATGTTGCTCACCACAGGCAAYAAATCTGAAATGGCAGTCGGTTATGCCACGTTRTATGGTGATATGGCGGGTGGTTTTGCAGTGATTAAGGATGTGTATAAAATGCARGTGTTTGCRCTTGCSAATTATATGAATCGTAKRGGTGAAGTGGTTCCGCAAAAYACCATTGATAAACCGCCATCTGCTGAATTAGCGCCCGATCAAAAAGATTCCGATTCGCTGCCTGATTATRATGTRTTGGAYGCWATTTTRSAGGCGACCATTGAAGAGCGRTTGAGTGTTGATGATATTGTAGCGCGAGGTTTTGATCGTGCTGAAGTTGTACGTGTGGTGCGTATGCTGCAAAACTCAGAGTATAAACGCAGGCAGGCTCCTCCGGGTGTAAAAATCACCAAACGTGCGTTTGGTCGTGATCGTCGTTACCCCATGACACATGATTTTTGTGAGCAGTAGTCAAGTCTGTTTAGGGGAAAAAAATAGCGTCAGGCTTTCAATAAACATTTTGCGCGTGTTGCACTTGGATYTTGAAACCGCCTTTATTTGAGTTTAAAGTTTTAACCTGTTATATTTTTTCAGTGAGAAACAAAGGTGTAAAAAGTATTTCTGTCGTAGTTTTTGGAGGCTATTGATTATGTCTTTATTTAATTATGAAAGCCTAACCCTGTTTCTTTTGAAGGGCTCGAAGTGCGTACCGTATCGCTACCTTCGACGGGAAGCGTGAAATCCGTCAAGCGGTGCGCCGTGGTTGCAATTGAAACTACCCAAAGCGGTGAGCGGCGGCGTGGCATGACTCCATCGGTGGCTATTTATCTGTTTAGCTTCCTCTCGGGTGCCGCCGCACTCATTTACGAACTGCTCTGGAGCCGTTGGCTCGAGCTTATGCTGGGAAGCTCGATGCAGGCGGTGAGCATCATTCTGGCCACATTCATGGCTGGGTTGGCTATTGGCGGGCGCTGGGGAGGTAGCTTCATCGATCGGCACCGTAATCCGCTCCTAGCCTACGGTATCATTGAGCTTTTCATCGGCGGTTTCGCCTTCGCCATGCCTTCGTTGCTCGATGCTGTCGCTTCGTTGCCACAATTCTGGTCAGGGAGTGGCACGGCTCTGCTCTGCCAGCGCCTGTTCGTAGCCTGTAGTGTGCTCATTATTCCCGCTACGCTAATGGGAGCCACCTTTCCAGTGCTGACCCGCCTGATCGTGACTACACACGCTGATATCGGTAGCACCATTGCACGGCTCTATTTTTCTAATCTCGCAGGGGCGGTCGTGGGTGTCCTGCTTTCAGGCTTTGTGCTTATCGAGATTCTGGGGCTGAAAGAGACAAACTACATAGCGGTGGCAACCAACTTCGGCATAGCCATAGCCGCGCTAATACTGGCGCGCAGCGCTTCATTTGTTAAACATCCATCTACCGTCAAACCGACAGCCCCAGCAATAAATCAGGGGGACACGCGTGTGTTGCTCGGTGCCCTTTTCATCTCGGGATTCGCGGCGATGGCCTATGAGGTTTTTTGGGCGCGTATCCTTGTCTTCCAGATAGGCAGCACGATCTACGCCTTCTCTCTCATCCTCGCGATCTTCCTCTGTGCGCTTGCGGCTGGAAGTCTTGCGGCGAGGGTAATGCTGATGCGGGGATGGGGATTTACCGCCTTTGCTGTCACACAGGCGTTTATGGGGTTCGGAGCACTCGCGGGACTTTACGCCGCTGGTTACGCCCCTTGGGTGGAATACATGCTGTTACCACGCACCAGCGGGTGGGGAGAGATGGTTCTGGTACACAGCCTCATTGCCTTGCCAGTCGTTGCGCCAGCCGCATTCTTCTCAGGCATGATAATTCCGCTAGCCGCCAGCCTTATGGTTCGCGAGGACACAGCTGGGCTTGCGATGGGGCGCATCTATCTTGCCAATACCTCTGGTGCCTTTTTTGGGCCATTGCTCGCTGGTTTCATGCTTATACCGCTTATTGGCATCCAGTGGGGCATTGTTCTGATCGCCACCATTCAGATTGCCGTGACGGTGCTGCTACTGCTCCATCTGGGGGGGCACCGCCCGATTGCTGCCGCCCTCGTCGGTTTGGTAGCGCTACTCTTCCTTTCGGTGAGTAGTGGAGGCCAGCTACGGTCAACCGTTGCCATGCTCAATGAAGCATTGTACGAGCCACTCTTCTATCGCGAAGGACAGTCGGGAACGGTGTCCGTGTTCCGAGACACCAACGACGGTTCGCGGCTGCTCGATATTAATGGTTTCGTCGCTGCTGGTACAGGTAAGGGATATGCTGTCAACGCAAAGTAGAAATGTCCTCTTTTCCCCAAAATAGAACTGTCCGCTTTTTAGTGCTTGAGCCAATGGCATTTCTTCTCCATGGGTGATCAA
>NVTQ01000079.1 GCA_002401635.1 Pseudomonadota bacterium | reverse complement strand
AGGCGTAAAGTGAAAGTGTTTACCATTTAACAAAATAGAAATGTCTCTTTTAGCGTGATAAATACTGCACACTGATTTATAGGGAAGATCCGCCCCAGCCACTTAAATTTTAGGAGGTTTCATTTTGAGCTGCAGTGGCACCATTGCTTATTAATTTGAAAAATAGCTTGCCTTGTGAATCTCCCGCATACTCTTTACTGCCTTGAGTGTGAGCCGTATAGGCAGCGAATTCAGCATTAGAATTACCCGTAATAATAGAAAATCCAATGTCTTTACTTATAAACTTAGTATTACCAAATAACCACGCAGGGCCGATATTTCCTGCAATAGGGGTATAGCTTTGAGTCAGTGAATACTCTGCCTCTTCTGCGGTCATTAAGTTGTGCAAATCAGATAATGCTGAGATGTTAAAGGCTTTTTGTCTGTAAATTGCAAATTGCGGAATGGCAATGGCTGACAGAATACCAATAATTGCAACTACAATCATCAGCTCAATAAGGGTAAAGCCTTGTATTGAAAAAGGTTTTAATTGCATGTTTATCCCCCCATAAAAAAAGCCTGAGTATACTTATGAATATACCCAGGCTTTAAATTATTAACAGGTAATAGGCTTGAGTATCCTACTACTTATAGAGCAGTACCCCAACCTGATAAATCTGTTCCAGCCTCAGCTATGGATTTTGTATAGCCGCTATTTGTACTAGAGATAGTACCAGTAACAGATTTGTAATTAATTCTACCGCTACTATCGCCACCGTATTCACGGTCGCCTTGTGTATGTCCTGAAAAAGCAGCATAGGCTGTAGCACTACCTGCTGCACCTAAGATATTAGCAACCATCCCAACATTTTTAGAAATACGACCCGAGCCCAGTACAGTGGCAGGTCCCTTTATTGCAGTAATCGCACTGTATGATTGAGAGTCAGCAAATGTTGCTTCTTCTGCAGTCATAACATTCCGCAAATCAGCTTTAGCAGCGGTGTTGAATGCTTTGATACGGTAAGAAGCAAATTGCGGAATCGCAATTGCTGCCAAAATACCGATAATTGCAACAACAATCATCAATTCGATCAATGTGAAGCCTTTTTCTTTTTTAATTAAGTTTAACATAAAAATATTTCCTCCAAGAAATATAATACAGTTTTATTTTTGCCGCCAAAGCGACGGTGTGGAACCTAACGCAATGCGTATGCCAAGTGAAATGTTAGTTGTGTTGGTAATTTTTATTTTCATGTGACATAGATTGTCACTTGAAGATGGCTTATTGCGGCACTTCTTTTGTTAAATATCATTTTCCTTGGAGGCAATGCAGGTTGCTTATTGTGTATCAGAATCTTTATCTTGAGGTGGTTCTTTAATAAAGCGGGCAACATACAGGCTTTGCGCAATGACAAATACAAAGGTTAAACCCAATAAACCGAATAATTTAAAATTGACCCATGTTTCTGTATCAAAGTTGTATACTACGTAAAGATTGGCAAAACCCAGTGCAATAAAAAATAATGTCCAAGCAATGTTTAAATGCAGCCATATATTGGCTGGTAATACCATATGGTCGCCCATCATGCGTTGGATAAGACTTTTTTTGCCGATAAATTGGCTGCCGATAAAAGCAATGGCAAACAGCCAGTTAATCACGGTAGGTTTCCATTTGATAAACATTTCATCCTGTAGCATTAAGGTTAATCCGCCAAACACGCAGACCAATACCAGCGTAATCACATGCATTTTCTCGAAACGGCGGTGTATCAGCCAATGGACACTGGTTTGCAGCAAGGAGGCGATAATTAATACGGCTGTGGCAACATAAATATCATACATTTTGAAGGCGATAAAAAAGAATACAATAGGGAAGAAGTCGAGTAAAAGTTTCATGGGCGAGATGCTATCTAAATTGAAGAACAACGCTATGATTGCAGTATGTTGCTGAATCTACGTTATGTGATTGTGATGTTGTTATGCTTGTTACTTGTGAGCTGTGCCAAGACAAGCATGCAAGCCACCGATGAAYTGTGGAAGCAATGGCAGGCTATCAATGAGTTGGTGCAAGTCGATTATCCTGATGCACCACCAGTGATTTTRGTTCACGGCTGGAATGGCAGTGAGTTTACWTGGTCRGATGTGGAGGCMTTRCGYCGYTTTGAAGCGCATATGCATCGGGACATCTTTTTTTTCACGTATCGTACAGGACTGGTTGGCGGTCGTTTTCCGCCTATTGAAGTGCTGGAAGAGGARCTTGAACGATATTTATTGCCCTTTAAGCAAGTTGATGTGATTGCGCATAGCATGGGTGGMTTGATTGTACGGCAATATTTAACCCATCATAGYAAACACCCYATTCGYAGRTTGGTTTTTTTATCGACACCGCACTTTGGYACAAATGCGGCRGCYTTRYTGGAAAGMGTGGCRAGCGTKMGTGCTGAAGGTAATTTRCAGGCAGATGAAATGCAGTTGGGCAGTGATTTTCTATGGCAGCTAAATTTGCAGGAAGGGCAAGAGCTGGAAGGTATTGAAGTGCTTAATGCTTATGTTGATGGTGATTCAGTATTGAATCGTGATTTGGTGGTCAGTCGGCATTCGGCATGGTTGCCTTGGGCTGCGAATGTATCGATTGCTACGGGAAATCATCATACACTTGCATCGGGTTTGATGMRCTRTGACTTTCTTTTGAACTTTTTATCTTTTGGGACACTTCCAGTCTTGGCAACGATGCCAAAGCAGCGTGATTTGTGGTTACGTGTGCGCGATGAGAATGGTGAAGAAATAAATCTGACTTCCAACACCTTGCGCCGCTTGAATGCAAAATTGCAGCCGAATCAGCATGATGTGTCGGTGTGTTGTAAGCGTCCATCTGCTTTGTATGAATCAATGCGGCAGTCGTTGCTTGTTGAAGATGTTCAGCCTGAGGATGTATTGTGGCTGACGCAGCGGGATGGGCGACAGCCTTTGGTTATTAAAAAATCAGGCATGATGGAAAATTACACGCAACCTGTAAGCTTACAAGAATTTCAATTAAATACCTCAGGGCAATAGCATTAAAAAATAAGTGTTTCATTATGTTTTTCAAATGGCTTCTAATCCGTCATCCCCGAATGCTTCTATCGGGGATCCATTTTAATCATGGATTTCCGATAAAAACCTCGGAAATGACGGTTCTTTTTGTACTATTCAGGACACAACTGATATTTAAGGGTATGGACAGGCATATTTTAATGCGATTGCCCTGTTAAACACCTCTAATTAAATGCTACTCGCGAGAGGAGGAAGGTATGCCTTGGCGAGCCAGCTCATCAGCACGTTCATTGCCTTCATGTCCTGCGTGCCCCTTGACCCACTGCCATGTGACATCGTGAAGCTGATTGAGTGTGTCGAGTTGTTGCCATAAATCTTGATTGGCGACATCTTTTTTTGCCGAATTTTTCCAGCCGCGCTTTTTCCAGCCAGTTATCCATTCAGTGATACCTTGAATAACATATTTGGAATCAGAATAGATGGTTATCGTTGACGGTTTTTTTAAAGCCTTGAGCGCTTCAATGGCGGCTTGTAACTCCATACGTTGGTTGGTGCTGTGGGCTTCACCACCGCACAACTCTTTCTCATGTTTGCCATAGCGTAGCCAGACACCCCATCCGCCAGGGCCAGGGTTTCCTGAGCATGCGCCATCGGTAAAGGCTTCTATGACCGTATCAGTATATTCAGACTGTCCCATTTCGCCACATTAACGGATAGCAATTATTTTGTAAGCCTTTTAAAGTGAACTACACTAATAGTATGCCATTTGGATGATGATTCTGATAGATGGCTCAGCAGCACTGGCTGCTCGATGCACTGTGTTAGGAGGTGTGTGATGAAAGAATATAAAACAGGAAWAGCACTGGCTATAGCTGCCGCCGCTGTGTTGGCGTTTGGTAGCCCTGCAATGGCGGGTGACTACGCCAATGATTCGGGTTCTAAGTTTACCCGTGGATTAGCAAATGCAGCAACAGGCTGGGGTGAAATCCCTAAAAACATTGCTTTAGRAACAAATAATAGCAATGCATTTGTTGGTATTACGTACGGCACATTAAAAGGTGTGGGGCATACCGTTGGACGTACGGTGGTCGGAGCGCTTGAATTAGGAACATTCTTTATTCCTAGTGATGAGGTCGTTCAATCAACCTATGTTTGGCAAGATGCCAATGAGGAAACAACCTACGGTCTATAAATCGTAGCTTTTATATTCATGCAACTATGCATGTACGGGCGGTCAAACCGCCCGTTTTCTTGCAACCGCTCAGCTCACCACTGATATGTCCAATTGCGGCGTTAAGAAAGCCTCGCTTACAACAGTAAGCCACATTTTCTTGCCTTGCACTTGGACATATCAGCGGCAATCTGAGCGGTTACGTTTCTAGCAAATGAACAAGTCAGGGCGTGGCAGTATTTATGAATAGTCCGGCAGACATTTTTATTTCTTTTTATTAGTAGCGGCTGCTTGTTTGTCCATATCATGTAAATAAAGTGAACGRCTRGGRAARGCGAATTCGAGTTTGAGCTTTTCCAGAGCTTGCATGATTTCCAAATTAATTTCTTGGCGAACTTGCAAATATTCATCCCAATGGGTGCTTTTGGTAAAATAGTAGAGAAAAATAGACAGCGAAGAGTCTTCAAATGCGTCAAACTTTACCAGAGAAAAATCCTGATCCACACCCACATGATGTTTTAAGATTTTCTCAATGGCAGCTATCGCCTGCTGCATTTTTTCAGGCGTGGTGTCATAGGTGATACCAATACGCATTTTAACACGGCGTTTGGGCATGGCATCAATATTATCAATGACCATATTGGCGAGCTGTGAATTCGGCACATTCACCAAGGTTTTTGCAAACGTGCGGATGCGTGTGGAGCGAAAACCAACTTCTTCAACAACCCCTTCAAATTCTTTGGTTTTAATCCAATCACCCACCGTGAATGGGCGATCAACAAGAATCATAATGGAGCCGAAAACGTTGGCGATGCTGTCTTTGGCAGCCATAGCAACAGCCAAGCCGCCAATGCCCAATGAAGCGATTAAGCCTGAGATGGAATAACCCATATTTTGGGCTAAAACGAGAATAAGTGTAAATACAAGAAATATTTTCAGTGTTTTACTGATAAATGGAACGAGTTGATCGTCCAGTGCTGTCTGGGTGTGTGCTGCGCGGGCGCTAAAGTAGGCCGAAAAACCATCAATTAGCCGCCAAGTGAACCAACTGCCAAGTGCAATAGCAGCCAAGCGTGCTGCGTTATCTGCAATCGCAACAAGGGGGAAAGTCTCCAATGGTGGGTTTAATATATGCATGCTAAGCATCAAACCAATGATAAGAATAAGCCAGCTTGCTGGTTTTTCGGCGGCAGTAAGCAATAAGTCATCCAATGGTGTTTCTGTATGGGCTGTGATGGTGTGGGTGATGTGGTGGAAGCCTTTGATAAGGTAGCGTTGGGCAGCCATGGTTAGTGAAAGTAGAATAAACGCCAAGATCCAGCGAGAGGCTGGGATATGAAGGATGTCCCACTGTTGTAAGGTTTGCCAGATTTCCATAAACTATCTCCTACATGGTATATGCGTTGGTGGACATTTTTAATGTGTGTATCGCACACTGCTGCTATGATTGGTTTATTGATGATAGCACACTGGGAGGAGCATGGGATGAGCGAATCGGGATTGCAAGCACTGGTTGAGAATGTAGATGCTTTACGGAAGCTGATTGGTCGTAGGGTGAACTATATGGGTCAAACCTACGAGATTGTAGATCTTTTGATTGAAGATGATTTGCTTATTTTGTCTGGAGACGAAGGCGCAGATGTGCAGGAAGATAGTTATGGGCGCGCACATCGCTTGGTTCCGCATCAGCATAATTTACGCTTTCGTGATGCCGATGGGCATGCAACCCATGTCTGGGAAGAATTGGCATTTTTGGATGGTCCACTAAGTATTTAGGGCACCTCGAAAAACCTAACTATTTCGTCAAACTTGCCCTTTTCGCACCTGACTGCGTTGGATAAAAAGATCAATAGCCTTGCTATTCCCAAGACCCGACATTGACATGCGGCGCATGCCGCAACTCTTTGGCTTGTCTGACATTCCAAGAAATCATTCATCACCCATAAGGTGACTACAAGATTTCCCACAACGCCATACAAACCAAATGCTTGCACCCTGCATCCACATTCCATGTCGGATCTTGGGCTATACTCATTTCATCACGCCTTGTCATGAACGAAAATGGCGGCGTTTGGCTCCTGTGAGGTTATTCGAGATACCCTTTAGTGGTTGTTTTCGTATATCCATTGTGAGACTTGTTGCCAGTTGTCACTGGGCGTAATTTGACCGCCACATACAGCATGATGCGCACCAGTAACCTCTGCCAAGGTATTGTTTTTTCCAAGTAACGTTTGTTGAGCAAGTAGGGCAAAGGATACCGCCTCCACCGCTTCTGGAGGTATGCCATATTGTTGGGTGCTACTGACTTCTGCGGGTGTTAATGCATGGCTTAGTGTCTGCATAAGATGCGTATTGCGCACACCACCACCGCATACAAGCCAACGCTTTGGCGGCTCTTTTAAAAAGATAATTTGCTTCACGATGCTTTGCACCGTCAATGCGCAAGCCGTTGCCATGCGAGCTGCATCAGAAATGTCAGACCAAGCCAGAATGCGGTCAACGATGTCTTTACCAAAGGCTTCACGACCTGTGGATTTGGGAGGCTTTTGATGGATAAACGGGTGCTGCAATAGTGTGTCGAGTAGTGCTTGGCAGGTTTCTCCTGTGCTGGCTAAATCACCATTCTTATCGTAAGCGTAGCGACCGTCGCTGAGTTGTAACATAAGTGCATCCATCACCATATTGCCAGGTCCCGTATCAAAGCCTTGAATGCTTCCATCGGCGTTAAGAGAGGTGATGTTGGCAATGCCGCCAATGTTTAGTATTGCCGTAGCACCATCATGATTTGCGAATAATGTTTGGTGGGCAAATGGCACCAGTGGCGCACCTTCACCACCAGCGGCAATGTCGCGACTGCGAAAGTCGGAGACGACTGTTATGCCAGTTTGCTCTGCCAAGGTCGCGGCGCAACCGATTTGTAAGGTGAATGGATGCCCTCCAGATATGCCTTGGGGGCGATGGCGAATGGTCTGTCCGTGGTTACCAATGGCTAAAACGTGTTGTGTGGGAATATCTTTCTCTTTTAGCGTGGTTAAAACAGCTTGTGCAAAAGCCATGCCCAAAGCCCTATCAAGAGAGCCTAATTGGTCAATCTCATCCAAGCTGGGTTCAGCGATACGCAGACAAGACTCTCGTAATTCGGCAGGTATGGGGAGCTCTGAAAAATGTATAAGTTTGTGGCTATCAACATCCATGATTGCCACATCAATGCCATCGCAAGATGTGCCTGACATGATGCCAATCATGTATTTGGGAGCTTGTAAGTGCTTGTGATGATTCATGCTTGGCGATATTAGATTATTTGTAAATGGAAGTGAAATATTTTTAATATTATAAGTCTTATGCTACGCTTGGGTAGGGATGTATAAAGATGATGGCTGTTTTTATTTTTTGATAGAAATGGCCATAAGGGATGGCGGGATAATATGCAGTCAATTCGATTGGTTATTGCAGTGTTGGTTTTTGTCGCTTTGGGGGCAGGTGTTGTCTTTTTTTTAGCAGACTCACAGGGTGATCAAACTCAAAATGATGCGGTTATTTTGGGTGAATCGGCTCTTGAAGATTTGCGTTATGAAGATGCCTTGCGCTGGTTTGAAAAAGCAGCGCGACAAGGTGATATGAAGGGACAGTTTTATCTGGCGATGATGTATGCGAAAGGCAGGGGCGTAGATCGTGATGATGCTCAGGCTGTGCGCTGGTTGCGTTTGTCTGCAAAACAAGGTGATGCGCAAGCACAATATCAACTGGCATTACATATGGAGCATGGGCGTGGTGTTGATGCTAAGCCGAGTGAGGTTGCAGCATGGTATTTAAAAGCTGCGACGCAAGGTGTGGGTCAGGCAATGTTTCGTTTGGCGACGTTGTATGCTGAGGGGCGCGGTGTTGAGCTGAGTGAAAGGGAGGCTTTGCGCTGGATTTTGTTGGCGGAAAAAAAAGGTGTGGCTGATGCGGATGATTTCCGTAAAAAAATTGTTAAGAATATTTTGTATCAAGCAGAGTCGGGAGATGGTGACGCGCAATATATGTTGGCAATGATGTACCGTGAGTCAAAGGGCGTTGGTTTTAGTGCAACGGAATCGATGCGGTGGATGAAAAAAGCAGGAAGGCACAACCATGCAGATGCAGCATTTGAGCTTGGAAGAGGGTTTAATTTTGGTTTGGGTACAGAGATCGATGAGGCGAAAGCTTTTTATTGGTACCAAATTGCTGCCAAGAATAAACATAAAGAGGCCGCTTCGGCGCTTGGTGTATTGTATTTGCAGGGTTTGGGAACGGAAAAAAATGTACCAAAGGGTATCGACTGGCTACAGAAAGCAGCTGAACTCGGTGTTGTTCGCGCCAAATACAACCTTGGCATTGTTTATATGGAAAATTTAGCTGGAAAAACAGATGATGCAAAGGCGATGCGCTGGCTGAATCAAGCTGCGGAAGCAGGCTTGGCAGGWGCGCAAAATGAYCTTGGAATTATGTATGCTTTGGGRCRTGGTGTTGAAGAMCCTGATATGAGRAAAGCRAGGYATTGGTTTAAAAAAGCCAGYAATGATAGYTCCAAAGCACAGTTTAATCTTGCGGTGATGTATGCACGCGGTTTGGGGGTGCGCGCCAAAGATAGTACAGCGGTGGCATGGTTACAAAAATCCGAACAGGGCGGTAATGTTCGAGCGCCATTTTTACTGGGTTTATTTTATAGCTTGGGAAGGGGTGTTGGACGCAGTGATAAAGAAGCTGCGATTTGGTATGAAAAAGCGGTTGCTGGGGGTGATTCAGATGCTAGGTATAACTTGGCAGTGTTGTATTACAATGGCGAAGGCTTAACCCGAGATTATAAAAAAGCACTGGGCTTATTGGAGCCGTTGGCAGTATTGGGCGATGCGCAAGCGCAGAATCTATTGGCAAGTATGTATCAGGAAGGTCTTGGTGGTTATGAGGATGCGCCGCTAGCGGCAAAGTGGTATAAAAAAGCTTCAGTGCAAGCGTATGCTTTGGCGCAGTTCAATTTAGGTAATTTATACAGACGTGGACAAGGTTTAATGCAAAGTGATGAAAAGGCGGTTTATTGGTATCGCAAAGCTGCTGAGCAAGGTTTTGCTGCGGCGCAGAACACCTTGGGTTACATGTATGCAGAAGGGCGTGGTGTAAAAAAAGATAAAAGACAAGCCCATGTCTGGCTCAAAAAAGCCTCAAAAACGCTGGGCTCGGCCCGAGAAAACCTTGCGCGATTAAAGCAGACATCGGGCAGTTTTTCCTTGGTGGGATTGAAGGTTGATCGCAGTATGCGCTCCAGTATTTTATCACAAAAAGAGGTGGATTTATCTATTTGGTTGGAAGTTGATCGCCAATTGCGCTTTTAGCCCGAACTATTCATGAATCGGTGTGATGATCGCGCAGGACATTTGTTTGCAACGGATTTTTTCGATTGAGACCGTAGCTATGCTTACGGACGATTGAGAAAAGATTCGTTACGGACAAATGAACCAGCGAGGGCGCAGCAGTATTCATGAATAATTCGGGCTAGGAGTCTGTCGGACTTAGCCCAATCTACTGCGAAAAAGTGGATATTGGCTGCTTATCACCTTGCAAACAATGGATTCCCGCCTTCCCCCAGGGGATAATCTCTTGCTTTGCAATTCACCTAATCGCGGAAATGACGAAAAAAGCGGGGTAGGCTTTCATCACTTGGGGAGCTCTGAATAAGTCTGGATGAAGAAGATTGTGATTCAGAATATTCAAAATCAAGGCGTGAGTCGTATGTAATAGCACGGCTATTGCAAAGATTTACAACGCAGAGTTTGGATATTCTG
>NVTQ01000078.1 GCA_002401635.1 Pseudomonadota bacterium | reverse complement strand
CAGGGTTGTTATAAGGCGTTGCGACGCTTGTTGGATAAGGTTGATTTTAATCCGGAAAAAGATGTGCTGTGGTGTGCGGGAGATTTGGTGAACCGTGGCCCAGACTCATTAAAAACGCTACGTTTCTTGAAAGAGTTGGGTGATAGCTGCGTATGTATTTTGGGTAACCACGATTTACATTTATTGGAACGTTCAGCTGGTGGACGTAATTATAAGCGTGATACCTTTGATGATATATTGGCCGCCAAAGATGTCGATGAGCTATTGGATTGGTTAAGGTATAGACCACTTATTCATACAGATAAGAAACTAGGCTGGTGTATGTTGCATGCTGGACTGCATCCTCAATGGACAATGAAGAAAACCAAAAAACGCGCGCGCGCTGTTGAAGCTGTGTTGCGTGGTGATGATTGGCAGGCATTTTGTATGCATTTACACCATGCAGAATTTCCTGAACGTGAGCCGAAAGGCTCAGACTTACACGCATTAATTTTTACCACAGCGGTATTGACGCGTACACGCTATTGTACCTCTGATGGTGTATTTAATTGGCAAGTGCGTACGGGCGAAGCAGAAAAAGAGTGTGATAAACCTTGGTTTGCCCATGAAAATGCGGCGTGGCGTAAAAAATACCGTGTTGTTTATGGGCATTGGGCTGCCAAAGGTTTGGTTTTGAATCAGCCGCATGTATTGGGCTTGGATTCTGGCTGTGTGTGGGGCGGTGGCTTGAGTTTGGCACGCTTGGATGTGGATGAGCCTGTGGTTATGACCGTGGTGGACTAGGATGTTTGATTGACCTTCCAATAGCTTGCACTGTATCTTTAACGGTTATAGTTGGTAGTAGAGAAATAAAGGGTGTTTATGTAGCAGTGTAAGTAAGTGGAAAATCAAGTTGTGCACAAAGATAATACATAGGAGGTGAATATGATAAACCAATCCTTTGATGATTTTGTCAATCACCAAAATAGAGATTCAGAGAAAAACGAAATTGACTGGGTGGCTAAACTTGAAGAGTGGAAAAGGTATTTATCAATTTTTCATGAAAAGGTTGAAGTTTTTTTAAATCCATATATTGAATCTGGAAAGCTAACCTTAACAAAAAGAAGTGTAGGCTTACATGAAGAATATATTGGTTCTTATGAAGTTGACGCTTTAGRTATACTTTTAGGCGGTGCAAAGATTACTCTTACGCCTATAGGAACTAACTTGATTGGGGCAAAGGGACGAGTGGATATGAGAGGTCCTAAAGGAACAGTGAAATTTGTTCTTGTGCCAAAAGACTCAAACGGTCCGAAAATTAGCGTTCAAGTACGAATTCAAGGCGAAGATGCTACCGCAAAAGAGGAAGTTAAAATCATTACCGATTGGGAGTGGAAAATTAGTACTCCTCCACCAGCAATAAACTATATAGAGTTAGAAAAGGAGTCCTTTCAAACTGCTTTGATGGAAGTGGTAAATGGCTAAGCATAAACGAGTTTCCTTCTCTAAAAAAAATCTAGTCTTAGATGAAATTGACCATTATTATCGGAATATTGAAGCATCTACACGCCTCTATTTTTCATCATCCAATCCAACTTCTGATGAAGTGTTTGTGGGTAGAACAAAAACGGAAATTGAATATGAACTGGAGGTTGTTTCTGTAGAAAATGAAAATCTTGTAGCATTAAATTTATTAGCTTCAATAGAAGCGGCTTTCCGTGTTGATTATTTGCAGCGATGTTACAAGAAGAAAAAGGATTCTCTATCTCTTGCGCTTCGCACTATTCATGATATCAAAGGAAGTCATGCCTCACTAGAGGATGATATTTTCACTGCATGGAAAGACAATACAAGCTCATCAAGTGCTGTTATTTCTGATTTGAAAGGCGCGTTCAAATACAGGCATTGGCTTGCTCATGGCAGATACTGGGAACCTAAGCTTGGTAAAAAGTATGATTATTTTTCTGTGTTTATTTTGGCTCAAACCGTTTTCAATAGCTTTCCTTTTGAGGGAGTGAATGCATAACCCCTCACCTTTCTTCTCCAGCCAGACTTGCTTCTGGTTTTAGTTATGAAGTTATTCAAGTGACAATAGAGATAGGTGATAAAGTTGTTTATACTTAATAATAACTTATGTGAGAAGCATTAGTTGGGGGGAGACATAAATGAAGCTTGGTATTCCCAAAGAAATAAAGAATGGTGAAAATCGGATTGCCTTAACACCCAAGGGTGTCGGGCTATTGGTTCAGCAGGGTCATCGCCTATTTGTAGAGAAATCTGCGGGTATTGCCAGTGGATTTTCAGATGCATTGTATCTTCAGGCTGGGGCTGTGTTGGTTGATCAAAGCGGTGCTTGGTCAGCAGATTGGGTCATCAAAGTCAAAGAGCCTTTAGCTGAAGAATATCAATTCTTTCGCCCTAACTTGGGCATATTTACTTTTTTACACTTGGCAGCCGTGCCTGAATTGGCAAGGGCTTTGATGAAAGAAAACGTGCGAGCTATGGCTTATGAAACCATTGAGTTGGACGATGGAAGCTTGCCTTTGCTTGCACCCATGAGCCAAATTGCAGGGCGCGTAGCCATGTTAATGGCAGCTGAATATCYGCGCAGCAATACAATCAAAGAAGGTGATGAAGTAAGTCAAAAGGGTATGTTGTTGGGCGGTGTTGGTGGTGTGAATGCGGGGCATGTCAGTATTTTAGGGGCTGGGAATGTCGGCATGCAGGCGGCTGATGTTGCGCTGGCATTGGGGGCATCGGTACGTTTGTTTGATTGTCGGACAAGTCGCTTAGAAGCATGTGAAAAACGCTGGCAAGGCAGGGTTTCAACTGCACTGCTGGATAAAAAGTCATTGTTGGATGATTTGCCGCGCAGTGATGTRYTGATTGGTGCRGCTTTRATTGCRGGTGAGCATGCACCGCAATTATTAACMGCAGAKCASATTGCAYKSATGGRKRARGGYAGYGTGTTTATGGATGTTGCTATTGATCAAGGTGGYATATCTGARACCAGCCAAGTSACCAGTTATGACRACCCWGTTTACCTGYGCAACGGCGTGTGGCATTGCTGTTTGCCTAATTTTCCAGCCAGTGTTCCGCGTACCAGCAGTATGGCATTAGAGCATGCAACGCTTGAATATATAAGTGCATTGGCAAGCAATGATTTTTATAAAACAATGAAAGAAAACAAATCATTACGTCTTGGTCTTAATGTATTGGATGGTGATATTATGCATAAAGGTGTTGCATCTGCACTTGATCTGTCTCTGGGACATTTTGGCTGAAATGAAGTCTTTGCATGTGATTTAGAAAGTCCGATTCACATGAGTGCTTTTATGCTGGACAGCTTCGGGTTATGCTTCGCGATTAGACGGGTGAGAATCAGATTTTTTTCTGGCTTACCCGTTTTCTGTGTTATGGGTGAGTGAGCTTACGCATGAGAAATACAGAWAATCCAGTTTTAGGAGTTGCCGCCTCCATGCCACGTTGTACTGATATTCAATCTATTATGATTTTAGGAGCAGGCCCCATTGTGATTGGGCAAGCTTGTGAGTTTGATTATTCTGGGGTTCAGGCTTGTAAAGCCCTGAAAGAAGAAGGTTTCCGAGTTATTCTTGTGAACTCAAACCCTGCAACCATTATGACAGACCCCGAGTTTGCTGATGCAACCTATATCGAGCCTGTCACTTGGGAAGTCGTAGAAAAAATTATTGAAAAAGAACGTCCTGATGCGATTTTGCCGACCATGGGTGGGCAGACAGCATTGAATTGCGCACTTTCATTGAACAAACATGGCGTACTTAAGAAATTTGGTGTGCGCTTGATTGGTGCGCAACCAGAAGCCATTGATAAAGCTGAAGATAGGTTGTTGTTCAAAAAATGCATGGATCGCATTGGTCTTGAAATGGCACGCGGTGGTTTTGCACATTCGATGCAAGAAGCACGTGATTTGGCTGATGAGCTTGGTTATCCGATTATTATTCGTCCATCCTTTACCTTGGGTGGATCGGGTGGCGGTATTGCTTATAACCCTGAAGAATTTGAATATATTGCAAATTCTGGTTTGGAGGCTTCACCAACCGATGAGATTCTTGTAGAAGAATCTATTATTGGTTGGAAAGAGTATGAAATGGAGGTTATGCGTGATCATGCTGATAACTGCGTGATTATTTGCTCCATTGAGAATTTCGATGCCATGGGTGTGCATACGGGTGATTCTATTACTGTTGCTCCTGCGCAGACATTAACAGATAAAGAATACCAACGTATGCGTGATGCCTCGATTGCAATTTTACGTGAAATTGGTGTGGAAACGGGTGGCTCCAATGTTCAGTTTGCGGTGAATCCYGAAGATGGRCGTTTGATTGTTATTGAAATGAAYCCRCGYGTATCGCGCTCYTCWGCTTTGGCATCCAARGCRACAGGTTTTCCGATTGCCAAGATTGCYGCGAAATTAGCAGTSGGTTATACGYTKGATGAAATTMRWAATGACATCACAGGTGAAACATTCGCCGCATTTGAGCCTAGTATTGATTATGTGGTTACCAAGCTGCCTCGTTTTGCTTTTGAAAAATTCCAAGGTGCCGATGTTCGTTTGACCACACAGATGAAATCTGTGGGTGAAGTGATGGCGATTGGTCGTACGTTTACCGAAAGCTTGGGCAAAGCCATGCGTGGCTTGGAAGTTGATTCCTGTGGTTTTGACAAGTCTGTACCTTCTGATGTGGATGAAACTATTTTCTTGCAAGAGAAATTGGCAGTGCCAGGTGCCGATCGTTTGTGGTGGATGGGCGAAGCCTTAAGAGCGGGTTGGTCAGAAGAAAAAGTCTTTGATGTGACCAAGGTTGATCCATGGTTCGTGCGTGAATTGGCAGTCGTCATTGCATTGGAACAATCACTGGCAGGACGCAAGGTTGCTGATTTATCGGCAGCTGATTGGAGAAAAGCCAAGCGTGAAGGTTTGTCAGACCAACGTTTGGCGATGTTATTGCATTGTGATGAGCAAACAGTTGCTTCCACCCGTTCTGAATTGGGCGTGAAGCCAGTGTTTAAACGTGTGGATACATGTGCCGCAGAATTTGAAGCCAAAACACCGTATATGTATTCAACATATGAAGAAGAGTGTGAAGCTGCTCCTACCAATAAAAAGAAAATCATGGTGCTTGGTGGTGGTCCGAACCGTATTGGACAAGGCATTGAATTTGATTATTGCTGTGTCCATGCCGCTTTTGCATTATCAGAAGATGGTTTTGAAACAATTATGGTCAACTGTAACCCTGAAACGGTTTCAACAGATTATGATACATCTGACCGTTTATATTTTGAGCCGCTTACCTTTGAAGATGTGATGGCAATTGTAGCGGTTGAGAAGCCAACAGGTGTGATTGTACAGTTTGGTGGCCAGACTCCATTGAAATTGGCTGAATCATTGCAGGCAGCAGGTGTGCCGATTATTGGCACCAGCCCTGACATGATTGATTTAGCAGAAGATCGCGAGCGTTTTCAGCAGCTTTTACATGATTTAAAACTGCTTCAGCCAGAGAATGGCACAGCGCGTTCCACCGAGGAAGCCATAGCTGTTGCCAATGAAGTGGGTTATCCTGTTGTTGTGCGCCCTTCGTATGTGTTGGGCGGTCGTGCGATGCAAATTGTGCATGATGAAAAAGGCTTGTTGCGTTATATGAATGAGGCGGTACAAGCCTCGCCTGATCATCCTGTATTGTTGGATAGGTTTTTAAATCAGGCGATTGAACTAGACGTTGATGCTTTGTGTGATGGTAAACGTGTGGTGATTGGCGGTATCATGGAGCATATCGAAGAAGCGGGTGTGCATTCGGGCGACTCATCGTGTTGTTTGCCACCGCATTCTATTTCCGATGCCATGGTAGAAGAGGTCACACGTCAAACCAAAGCTTTGGGCATGGCATTGAATGTATCGGGACTCATGAATATTCAGTTCGCATTGCAAGGTGAGACACTGTACGTATTGGAAGTAAACCCACGCGCTTCGCGTACGGTTCCATTTGTTTCTAAAGCAACAGGTGTTCCGTTAGCCAAAATAGCAGCGCGTATTATGTCGGGTCAAAGCTTGGATGATTTGGGCATTGATGAAGTCAAACAACCTTCAACATTCCGTGCGGTGAAAGAAGCCGTATTCCCATTTGTGAAGTTTCGTGGTGTGGATCCGTTGTTAAGCCCAGAAATGAAATCAACGGGCGAAGTGATGGGTATTGCCAAGGAATTTCCAGCGGCGTTTGCCAAAGCGCAATTGGGTGGTGGTTCATGTTTGCCAGATGGCGGACGTGCTTTTGTTTCTGTTCGTGAAGCGGATAAAGATCGCGTGGTAGAGTTGTCTAAAATGTTGGTGGATGCAGGTTTTGAAGTATTGGCTACCGAAGGCACAAGCAATACGTTGGCAGAAGCAGGTGTGGCGAGTACAAAAGTGGCAAAAGTAATTGATGGTGTTCGTCCACATATTGTGGATAAGCTATTGTCCGATGAAATTAATTTTATTGTGAATACAACAGAAGGCGAACGCTCCATTGCTGATTCCAAGTCCATTCGCCAAGCGGCGTTGGATCGTGGCATCGTGTATTTCACCACGATGGCAGGTGGCTTGGCGGCTGCACAATCCATGGTGAGTCATGACGATGTTACAACTGTAAAAAGTATTCAAGATTATCATAAAGGTGAGGCATTATAATATGCAACGTGTCCCAATGACCAAAGAAGGTGCAGAAAAATTACGTGAAGAATTGGCGTATATTAAAGGCGTGAAGAAACATCAGATTATTTCTGCCATTGAAGAAGCGCGTGCACATGGCGATTTATCTGAAAATGCTGAATACCATGCAGCCAAAGAAGATCAGGGTATGAATGAAGCCCGTATTAATATGCTGGAAGACAGATTGGCAAGAGCGGAAATTATTGATACTTCAAGCATGAATACGGATAAAATTGTATTTGGTGCCAAGGTTGAGTTGATTGATGCTGAAACTGAAAAATCAGTCACCTATCAAATTGTTGGTGAAGATGAGGCTGATTTATCGCAGGGTAAAATCTCTATCACATCACCGATTGCACGTGCTTTGATTGGTAAAGAAAAGGGTGATGAAGCGATTGTGCGTGCGCCAGGCGGCGAGCGTGAATATGAAATTGTGAGTGTTTCGTACTCATAATGTCTATGAAAGCCTCGTTATCCGCTAATTGTCTGCGCATGGGCGCAATCAGGCTTTGTTTGGCGATGATGCTTGGTTTGCTGATGGTATCGGGTTATGTGGTGACCCCCATACTCTTTGCCAAGGCTGAAAGTTCGATGCAAGCAGGCATGCTGGCTGGGCATATTTTTCACATGGTGAATATTGGCGTGTTATTTTTAGCCGCTGCAGTGGCATCATTTTGGATGCGCTCGCATACTGCGGGTCGTTTGAACTGGGTATTATTATTGCTGATTGTCCTGCTTATTTCCATCAATGAATTTGGCATTTCGCCTTTGATTCAAGGTATCAAAGATAGTGTGGATGCCATTGATGCCTTGGCAAAAGATGATCCACAACGTGTACAGTTTGGTATGTATCATGGCGTGAGTGCTGTGTGTCATCTATTGGCATCCTTGATGGCGGCTTTACTTGTCGCTTTGGGTGGCAGAGTTTGCAAACATGATGGTAAACATGAGTAAGGTTACCGACTGGCTTAATCAACGTATGGCTGATACACAGCTTATGATGCTGCTGGCTTCATTGCTTGGTATTTTTACGCTGGTGTGGTTGCTGGGCGATGTGTTAGCGCCTGTATTGTTTGCCATCGCTCTGGCGTATGTTTTGGATGGCATTGTGCAACTGTTGGTACATTTGCGTGTGCCGCGTTTGTTGGCTGTGATTTTAGTCTGTGTCGGTGCATTGTTAATCGTGCTGTTTACGATGCTTGCCATATTGCCACTGTTAACGGAACAAATCGTGCGTTTGGTCCAGCATATTCCTCAATATGTCACATCGCTGCGTACTTTTTTGCATGAAATGCAAACCAATTACGCTGATTGGATTAACCCTGAGCATTTGCAACAAATGATTGCCAGTTTGTCTGCCAAAGCCCAAGACTGGGGTGGGGCGGCTGTATCGATGTCGTTGTCATCTATTCCCAACCTTATTGCTTTACTGGTGTACGCTGTCTTGGTGCCTGTATTGGTATTCTTTTTATTAAAAGATAAAGATAATATCCTGAAATGGGGAAAAGGCTTTTTACCGCGTGAACGTTCTTTGTTGGGGCGTGTATGGCGCGAATTGGATATGCAAATTGGCAACTATATACGCGGTCGCTTTTGGGAATCCTTTATGGTGGGCTTTGTGATGTGGTTCATCTATGTGATGATGGGGCATGAATATGCGTTGTTACTGGGTGTATTAACGGGCATTTCTGTTTGGATTCCTTTTGTAGGAGCTGCGGTTGTGGCTTTGCCTGTATTGTTGTTATCCTTTTTTCAATGGGGAACAGCAGACATGGCCTTTTATGCTGTACTTGCTTATGCCGTGATTCAACTGATTGATGCCAATGTTGTGATTCCTTGGCTATTTTCTGAGGTTGTGAACTTGCATCCCATTGCCATCATTGTGGCAGTGCTATTTTTTGGTAGTTTATGGGGAATTTTGGGCGTATTTATTGCCATTCCTATGGCGGCATTGGTGCAGAGCGTGTTAATTATTATTGCTGAACGAGCTCGACCTACTACATAAGTTTAGAAAAATAAAATTAGAACAAGGATTCGATACCATGACAAGAATGTTTAATTTCAGTGCAGGCCCAGCCATGTTACCCACTGCCGTGATCAAGCGCGCACAACAAGAGATGTTGGATTGGCATGGCTCTGGTATGTCTGTGATGGAAATGAGCCATCGTGGTAAAGAATATATGTCAATTGCTGCAAAAGCTGAACAAGATTTGCGCGATGTGATGGTTATTCCTGATAATTATAAGGTATTGTTTCTTCAAGGCGGCGCGTCCATGCAGTTCGCAGCTATTCCCTTGAATATTTTGGGCGATAAAAAAACTGCTGACTATATCAATACGGGCATGTGGTCGAAAAAAGCCATTGCCGAAGCCAAATGTTATTGTGATGTAAATATTGCCGCAGATACCTCAAGCAATGGTTTTACAACTGTACCGACACAAGCCGAATTAAAATTAAACCCTGATGCTGCTTTTGTACATTACACCCCCAATGAAACCATTGGCGGCGTTGAATTTGATTATATTCCAGAGACAGGCGATGTGCCGCTGATTGCAGATATGTCTTCGACCATTCTTTCGCGTCCGATTGATGTGTCTAAATTTGCCATGATTTATGCAGGCGCACAGAAAAACATTGGCCCTGCAGGCCTGTGCATTGTGATTATTCGTGAGGATTTGTTGGGCAAAGCATCAAAGCAAACACCTGCCATGCTCAACTATGAAACGCATGCCAGTAATGGCTCTATGTATAACACACCACCAACCTATAGCTGGTATATGGCAGGCTTGGTATTTGAATGGATTAAAGAGCAGGGCGGGCTTGTTGCCATGGGTCAAGTGAATCAACGCAAAGCTGAAAAACTGTATGCTGTGATTGATAACAGCGACTTCTACGGTAGCCCAGTGGCGAAAAACGGTCGCTCTTGGATGAATATCCCTTTCACACTAGCTGATGCTGATTTGGATGCTGCGTTTCTTGCAGGTGCGGCAGAACAAGGGCTCATCACATTAAAAGGACACCGTTCTGTGGGTGGTATGCGCGCGAGTATTTATAATGCTATGCCAGAAGCGGGCGTGGATGCACTGGTGGCTTATATGCAATCATTTGAAAAGAGCCAAGGTTAACGGCATTTATTCAATTTGATTGAGCTTAGCCTTCTTGATTTTTAGCAACCACTATAATTGAAAGGGTTACGTAAATGGAGCTATAGTCATTCAGCAATTGATTTACCCTATTCTTTACCCATATCACCCCTCATCCTAACCTTCTCCCCCCAAGTGGGAGAAGGGACTAAACTCCCTCTCCCGCTTGAGGAAGAGGGTTGGGGTGAGGGTTTTCAAACAATGAAGTGTCATTTAGATGAATGCTTTTCTCTAAGGTTAATCAATTTATGAATCACTATAATAGAGCTTCCTCAGAAACTCGATATTTTTTATTTTTTCACCACAGAGGCACAGAGAAAAACCAAGTGTGGCGGACTCCTTTCCCTGTCTAGCTGCGCCG
>NVTQ01000077.1 GCA_002401635.1 Pseudomonadota bacterium | reverse complement strand
AAACGCAGATGCACACAGATATATTCTTCTTTCTGCTTCTAAAGTGGCGAAGCCCTACCCCCCCCTATTCTAGCTGCGCCGAAACGTCAGGCATCAAAAGGAATAGCGCAGTAACACGCGCCCTTTTGATGCCTGTAAGTGAAGGAAACAAGCAGATAGCCAGGGCGCTTTCTTTGCTTCGTTTCTGAAGATGAATTGCGAAGCAAGAGGGGCTCCCTTGGGGATTTTCGGAAAAGAAATGAAGACTCTTTATTTACTGTGATTAGATACTTCTAACTGAATTTCAATTGCCTCATTTATTTCGCCAAAACCACATTGTTTGGGATTTAACCTTAACAGTGATGATAGTGTGATTGTTTTTTGATTCCCAACTCTCTCATCCAACGCTCTAGTTGGTAAGACATAAAACTCCCACTGCTCCAAATTTAATGGATCTATCGTTTTTTGCTCTTTATGTGCCAGAAGGCAAAATACATAAACATCAGATTGCCTTTGTGCCTTGGAACTTCGATGGTTATATTCATCCCAAATAATGGTTGGTTGAATGCCAAAACTAATCTTTGATAATTTGCTTTGTTTCCAACTTTGAATATAACTTGAGGACTTAACCTCAATTTTTACACCTTCTTGAGAAACCAAATCAAAAGCATCCCACTCTTCCCGAACTTCATAAGGACATTTTACATCCATAGAAACGATGTATTCCGCTAAAATTCCTCTCAAAGTATTGCCAAGTATCTCAGAATGTGACCATTGCCAAAATGAAAGCACATTTTGATTTAACTTTTTACCATTAAGATGAAAGGGCTCGCTACCAGACTTTACAACAGTTTTTACTTCCCCCAATTCCATCATTCTTCCTTTAGGGTCTTTTTTACAAACGGCAATTTCAGCATCCAATCCAAACGGTGCGTAGGCTCATCCTGATATTCAGGCAATCCAATCACCACACCATCATGCCCTTTTTCAGGCTGTGCGCGGTATGTGCCAAACAGCCTATCCCAAATAGATAAATTAAAGCCATAATTGCTATTGGTTTCCGCTACAATAATCGAGTGATGCACCCTATGCACATCGGGCGTGACCAAGAGCAAACGAATGATTTTATCCAAAATACTAGGAAGTCGCACATTGCTATGGTTAAACATCGCCATCGCATTCAATACGATTTCAAAAATAATCACCGCAACCACAGGCACACCAAAAGCCACCACGGCAGTGATTTTTATCAGCATGGAAATCACAATTTCCACAGGGTGAAAACGTAAACCCGTGGTCACATCAATATCCCTGTCTGCATGATGCACCTGATGCAATCGCCAAAGCATGGGCGCGGCATGAAAAAGCACATGTTGCAGGTAAATGATTAAATCCAATACAATCACCGCAACAATAATCGTAAGCACATCGGAGAACCCCAATGCAGGCAATATACCCACACCATGTTGCTCTGCCCACATCGCAGCACCTACCGCACCTGCTGGCAAAAGCACCTTCGCCACAAGACTATCAATCACAATCAATCCCAAATTCGCAGGCCAGCGCTTATAACCTTGGATGAGCTCTCGTTTGGGTGCAAGCACTTGCCAAAGGGACATCACCAGCAATACACCCACAAACATGGACAGCCGTACTATGGATTCTTCTGTCACGCCACACTCCTTATATACTTGCCTATCACAGTTATTCTTCTGGTTGCTCAACCTTGCATGTTTTACACGTATTCAACCCGAGTATTGCATACAATGGGCAAAAATTTATCACTGCTGTTAACAATGGCACCACACCAATCCATGCCCAAACTGGGCCGCCCAGTGCCGCCCATGAAATAAGTCCCACACCTACAATCGTGCGTAATATTTTATCAGTACACCCTACATTTGTTTTCATAACCTACCTCCAGAATGTCATTCAGTAATGATGATACGCTCAAACCTTACAGTGAAATCACAAACACCCTCGTATTTTATCGAATTTCCATATCAAGCTTACGAATATGTGCCAATGAGCGATGAAAATGTTGCCAAGCCCATTGCTTGCCCGGATCCCACTTTCGAGCAGGTGCAATATCTTGATGACCAACAATACGTTCACGCCCAATTACTGGATATTTTTGCATAAGAACACGGCATAAWCGCGCWGTTTCGGTATATTGCTTATGCGTGAATGGTTGCTTYTCATCACCAATCATTTCAATGCCAATGGCATAATCATTGCAGCCATCYCGTCCATCCCATGATGATTCCCCTGCATGCCAAGCCCGTTTCTGACATGCCACAAATTGTGTGATAGTGCCATTTCGATTTACAACAAAATGCGATGAGACACGAATGCCGTCCAAGCTAGCAAAACTTGGATGTGCAGAAATATCCAAGTTTCCCATAAAGAAATTATCAATATAATTCTGTTCAAACTCACCATCAGGTAAGCTAATCGCATGCAATACAATCAAATCAATCGCCACTGAATCAGGGCGTGCATTGCAATGAGGGGATGCCAAATAACGCATGTGGATATGATGCAGGTGAATAAGCACACTTACAAAGACTTTATTGTCTACGCAAAGCCAGCCACAATAGCGCCATGAATACCTCAACCAAAAAATCAGGCACAGCAGCACAGCGTTTATCTCCCGAAGAAAGCGCGCGTTTGATGAAAATTGCGACCTATGCTTCAGCTTCTGTGGCGTGCGTATTGATTGCTGCCAAGCTTATTGCATGGGTTTGGACAGATTCGGTTAGCCTATTGGCAACCTTGATGGATTCTTGTTTGGATGCGGTTGCATCATTGATTACATTGTTTGCCGTGCGTCACGCCTTAGAACCAGCCGATGATGAGCATCGCTTTGGTCATGGTAAAGCCGAGGCTTTGGCAGGCTTGGCGCAATCCATGTTTATTACGGGTTCGGCATTGTTTTTATTGCTTGAAGCATCATCACGTTTCTTCCATCCACAAGCCATTGAAGGCTCCAATATTGGTATTGCAGTGATGATATTTTCGATTGTGGTGACGTTGGGACTACTAACCCTACAAAGATATGTCGTACGCAAAACAGGCTCAACGGCTATTGCTGCGGATTCTCTGCATTACAAAAGTGATTTATATATGAATGCCAGCGTTATTCTTGCTCTGGTATTGGCAGTATATGGTTGGCAAGGTTTTGATGCCGTTTTTGGTATAGGTATTGCCTTTTATATTTTATACAGCGCCTATGAAATCATCCAACATGCCATGCATGATTTGATGGATCATGAGTTATCAGATGATGAGCGCAAACAAATTCGAGAGCTTGTATCCCAACATCCGCAAGCCTATGGCATGCATGATTTACGCACCCGAAAATCTGGAACAACCGTGTTTATCCAACTACACCTAGAATTGGATGATTCATTAACCTTACTCGATGCGCATACCATTTCAGATCAAGTGGAAGCCACCTTGATGGCTGTATACCCCAATGCTGAAATTATCATTCATGAAGATCCCATAAGTGCCGTCAGTATTTCAGAACCATTTGAACATGCACAGTAAGTTCGCATTACCCATCCAACTCTTCCCTAACCATGCGACTCATCAACTCAATATCATAAGGTTTGGATAGGATATTGCAGCCGCTTGCAAGAATATTACTAGGTAATGCTGCATTTTTATCATAGCCCGTTGCAAAAATAATTTTCATATCAGGGCATATTTCTCGTATGCGTTCAGCAGCCTTGATACCACCAAGTTTGGGCATCACAACATCGGTAATCACCAATGATATTTTATCCTTATTTTCTATAAATACATCCACAGCTTCCAAGCCATTGCATGCTTCTAAAACTTGATAACCCAAATCTTCTAAAACTTCTTTCGCCATCTCAAGAACAAACGCATCATCATCCACAAGCAGAATAACTTCATGGGCATCTGCATACACTGGCTCTACTGCGCTCAATGCTGGCACATACGTATCATCACCAGCATCGATCAATGGTAAATATATATGGAATGTACTGCCTTCCCCCTCAACACTTTCCACCTCAACAAAACCGTCATGCCGCCTTACTGCCCCAAAAACCATGGACAACCCAAGCCCTGTTCCTTTACCAACCTCTTTGGTGGTAAAAAAAGGTTCAAACAAGTGTTCCAACTGATGCTCTGAAATCCCGCAGCCATTATCTTCAACACTCAAATGTGCATAATATTCTGAACGAAAATATGAGTGTGTTTCAAGAAAGCCTGCATCTGGATAAAACTCTTCAAGTCTAATGTTAATCAATGGGTTGTTCTGCTCTGCCGCCGCATCATATGCATTATTCACCAAATTCATTAATAACTGATGCAATTGCGTGCTATCACCACGAACATATAGCCCGCTCCTAGCCATATCTTGGTGTATCGCAATATTCGCAGGTATCGATGTGCGTAATAGTTGAAGCGCCTCCATAAGCACAGGTGCCAACTTCAATTTTTTCATGTCCACTTGGTCTTTACGAGCAAACGTCATCAAGCGTTGAATTAAATCAGCGCCACGAATCGTAAGCTGTTCAATATTTTCTAACCCTCGCACGACATCTGGCAATGCTTTGCTACGTCGTTTTGCCAAATAAAGGTTGCCTGTCATGCCCGCTAAAATATTATTAAAATCATGTGCTATGCCGCCAACCAATGTGCCAACAGCCTCCATTTTTTGCGACTGCCGAAGTTGATCTTCCAAAGCCTCATGCTCTGTCATATCTTGTTTTATGGTCACATAATGTGAAATGCTGTTACCATCAAAAATCGGCGCAACCGAGACCCTCGCCAAGTATTCATAACCATCTTTTCGTTGTTCGGTGACCGTGGCACTCCAAAACTTCCCACGACTTACCTCGCTCCAAAGCTTCTGATAAAGCTCTTCTGTTTGTTTACTCTTATTTAAAGCATCCAGCGGGGTTCCTACAATTTCACTTGCTTCATAACCTGTTAAATATGTAAATGCTGGGTTCACATACTCAATGTTGCCAGAAACATCACTAATCATGACCCCTTCACCCGTCTGCTCAATGGCTTGCGATAGTGTTCGCAATGAGTCTTCCCTTTGCTCCCGCTCCATCACAATACTAACCAGCTGTGCAGCGGCTTCTAAATCATGCAACTCCTCTTCACTTGGTAAGCCTGGCTTATCATGGTACATCGCTAAGGTGCCCAATACTTTACCATTCACATCCAAAACAGGCTCCGACCAGCAGTTACGCAGACCGTGTGGAAGCGCGACATCTTTAAATGCCTGCCATTTTTCATCACTGGCAATATCCTCAACCAGCACACGTTTCCCCAAATAAGCCGCCGTTCCACACGAACCTATATTAGGTCCAATTTCCAAACCATTAATCGCCTCGCAATAAACTTTCGGTAAACTGGGCGCACTGATATGAAGCAATTTATTGCCTTTCAAGGTTAATACCGAACAACGCAAACCATCATAGCACTGTTCATACAGCTTTATAATTTCATCACAAATATCTTGAACGGACTCACCCACGGCAATCATTTTTAAAATTTCAGCAGTCTTTTTAGACACATATTGAGATGCCTGTGTAATTTCTTCATGATCCAAGTAGCGAACCTGAAACAGTATGTTTTTCATATGTAATTTATAGGATGTATTGGCATATAAACAAAGAAATCCGCTATAAAACACACAAGCCACCAGTAACTTCAACGCTATCGCCGTTTCCAACAGGCCAAGCTGTATAATAATTGGCAACATGGCACATAACAAAAAGGCAAAAAATGCCTCCCTTAAAAGCATCGGCCTTGCTGCAACAACACCTGTTAAAAATACCAACGTAAAAATAGTGAGTATTTGACTTTCAAGATTGTCTGGCGGGAAGAAAAATATGCCCATCGCACCCCAAACAAGGCCCAGCGCAAGTGCCGATATTATATATAATCTCTCCCAACGTGGCACAATTTCTAAGGTCAGCTCAATCAATGAAAGCTGATAAAAAACCATCGAACGAAACACCACAGCAAGACCCATGCAAGCAAGCCATATGAGTATGGTCATATGCTCAACTGCATCCCACTGCATGCCTGCGACAAGAAGAGCGACACAAATATTGCTGATAATCAAGCCAAGAGAAACATTAAAAAGCAGCTTTATTTGCGTCAAACGGACACGCAAGTGCTCGCTCGCACTCATCGGTTTATCGAGTACAATATCAGCTGTCATTTTATTTGGCGTGCGCATTTGCATCAAAACTCCCTATCCAACGACTTGATTCTACCGCCAAAGTATAAAGTTTACTCATCAGACTCTTTATGCATAGCTGTTTGATGGCTAATAAATACTTAGCGTAAACGTTTTATGCCAGCGTGCGTGATGTGGTACATCTGTGATGGTGTATTTGAACTTATACTATTTTCGCACGGCAATTGGGCATCAATCCACCTCGAAAAGCGTCTATACAACGTATGATTAAGCTGCATTGTCGGCTTACCTCGCCTGTTTAAACTGCTTGATAACAGCAAACCACCACATAACTGCGCCAAACGGCGGCTCTCTAAATCACTATCCACACGCACGGCRGTTGCACCTTGCTGATAACAARCTTTGCYATRYTTGGATTTCGCAGAAAARACCAACGTYACGGCKCCYGGCCAAGMATCMTTCGCAARYTTTCGTAAACTAGGTGAAATATAWCGCGCTTGTGATAAMGCTGTGGATATTGAGTCTGCCAACAGCAAAAAWGGTTTTTTGCGTTGCTTAAAATCCTGYARMTTTTTCACYGCAACAGGRCAAGCGGGGTGTGCTGCAATACCCGCAACTGTGSCTGTTTGATGYGCTAAAAGACCGCCTTYTYGCAATACTTTTGCAACACGTAASGTGGCTAATTTACGTTTAATCTTCAGCGAGAATCGCCTCAGCTTGCGCAACRCGRTCAGCTTTYAATTGTTCAACCAGATCTCTATCATTTTGAGCCAACATTTGCACTGCCAACAAACCTGCATTTTTCGCAGCATTCACACCAACAGTCGCCACAGGCAAACCTGGTGGCATCATCACCGTGGAGAGCAAAGCATCTTCACCATTCAATGGGCCTGACGCAATCGGCACACCAATCACAGGCTTGATGGTTTTCGAGCATACCACACCAGCCAAATGCGCTGCCATGCCTGCTGCACAAATAAATACCTGACAACCTGCTTCTTCAGCATCATAAATCGCCTGTACCGTCGCTTCGGGCGTGCGATGAGCCGAGCGAATCATGGTTTTATAAGCCACACCAAATTCTTCCAATACCGCTTCTGTTTTTTGCATAATCGGACGATCTGATTTACTACCCATCAAAATCAATACTTTAATTGCTTCCATGTTCATTCGCTCCTACACGCATMAAACTTTATCAACACACAAATTTCAAATTATCCAACCCAAGCATCACCGCAACATAATCCACCGCAAACGAGCTTAAAACACCGATTAAAATCCAAAACGCAGTCCTTTTGTTAAATACCAATCCATATTTATAAGCAAATAATTGGAATACAACATACCATGAAAAGCACCGAACAATACTAAATATCACCAAGTAATTTATAAAACTAGCCGCTGGGCCATCTGCAAAACCCATCAGTGCACTTGGCATGCCAAGGATTCCAATTGCAAATATCGATACAAAACCTACAACAATCCGAACTGTGCCCCACAACAAACCAAATCTAATCACCCGCTCTTCTTTTATCCCCAGCATTGGCACAGCCCAATAAGCCACCAAAAAGTACAAAAGAAATTTTACGGCAATATAAGCCAGTATTTCCATGCCTATAAAACTATTTATTGTTCACGTTGTACGGCACGATAACCAATATCTTTGCGATAAAAACCACCCTGCCAATCAAGTTTTTCCAAAGCTTTATAAACAGATGTTTGCGCCTCTGCGACGCTATCCGCCAAAGCAGTTACACCCAATACACGCCCACCAGCATTGACAATGTCACCATCTTTTTCAGCGGTGCCTGCATGAAATACTGTTGCCCCAGCGGCTTCCACAGCATCAAGCCCGCCAATCACCTGTCCTTTTTCAAAGCTGGAGGGGTAGCCACCTGAAACCACCACCACACACAAAGCTTTACGCTCATCCCATTCCAGCACAACACCATCTAGGCGTTTCTCCGCTGCAGCAAGCAACACTTCACCCAAATCTGATTTCAAGCGTGACATCAAAGGTTGGCATTCTGGATCACCAAAACGCACATTAAATTCTAATGTTTTTAGACCATTTTTGGTTAACATCACACCCGCATAGAGTGTGCCAATAAACTCTGCACCACGTGCTTTAAGTGCCGCAATAATAGGTCTTGCAATGGTTTCCAATACTTCTTTCTCAATAGCTGGGGTAACACATGGCGCAGGGGAGTAAGCTCCCATACCACCTGTGTTCGGGCCCAAATCACCATCAAGCAAGGCTTTATGATCTTGTGAAGATGCCAGTGGAAGAATCGTATCACCTGATATAAGAAACAAACATGATGCTTCTTCACCATCCAAAAACTCTTCAATCACCACCTCTGCTCCCGCCGCACCAAATGAATTGCCAGATAACATATCACGTGCCGCATCCACAGCTTCTTGCACAGTTTGTGCCACAATCACACCCTTACCCGCTGCCAAACCCGATGCTTTCACTACAATCGGTGCGCCCCATGCGCGAATCAAAGCTTCTGCTTTGTCTGCATCGGTATGGGTTTCAAATTTTGCCGTGGGCACACCCGCTTCATCCATCAATGCCTTGGAAAAAGATTTGCTACCCTCAAGCTCCGCTGCCGCTGCATCGGGGCCATAAACTGCAAAACCTTCCGCACGCAGAAGGTTTGCCAAGCCTTTTACCAAAACAACCTCAGGACCAATGACCACCAAACGCGGTTGCTCATCTCGCGCCAAAGCCATCAAAGCATCCACATCTTCCGCACCAACATTAACACAGCGCGCAACCTTGGCGATACCGGGGTTGCCTGGTGCGCAAACCACTTCAGACACAGAGTTCGAGCGATGTAATTTCCAGCACAATGCATGTTCGCGACCACCGCCGCCGACCACTAAAACTTTCATATAATTTCCTTGTTTAAAAGACTTACAAAATTGCTAAAACTGATTCTGGCGGACGACCTACAGCAGCTTTATCGCCATTAACAACAACAGGACGCTCAATCATGCGTGGATATTTCACCATCAAAGCAATTGCTTCTGCACGGTTTAAATCTTTGCCCTGAATATGCTCTTTGTATTCGTCCTCACCTGTACGCATCAAATCAGCAGGCTCCATGCCCAACTTGTTAAGAATCGCATCCATCTCACTCGCTGAAGGTGATGCTTCTAAATATTCAATAATTTCAGGTTTGATACCTTCTTCTTGAATTAAAGCCAATGTTGCCCTTGATTTAGAACAGCGTGGGTTATGATAAATTACAACTGACATACATACCTCCTACATTTAAAAAGACGGGAACATTAGCAGCAATGCTACACCTGCGCACCCTTCCCTAGATAAGCTTTAATTAAAAACGAAAGCCTAACACTTTCCATTTATCCGTCATTCCCGCGTAGGCGGGAATCCATTGTTTACAACGGTTATATGGATTTCCGTCTGCACGGGATGTTGATTTGTTTACTGATTTAAGCAGCACTTCCCTAAATAAGCCGCAACGCAGCATATTTAAGCATCARACGCTTTARACCAACGCGTTCAAACTCCACTGAAATACGGGTGGCATCACCATTACCTTCGAGTGCCAACACAACACCCTCGCCAAAACTGGGGTGTGAAACAGAGCTGCCAATATCCAAGCCTGAATCATGCGTCACACTCGATGTGACAGGCTTTATCACAGGCTTATCACGGTGCAGCACATCCTGAGGTAAATCTTTAATAAACTGGCTAGGCATAGGGAAGTGCATGTCACCAAACACTCTGCGCTGCCGAGCCGAGGTAATCAGCAGCGCATTTTCAGCCCGCGTAACACCAACATAAAGTAGCCGTCGTTCTTCATCGGTATTGCCTTCATCAAGTGAGCGCTGATGCGGCAAAAGCCCTTCCTCGACACCCGCCAAGACCACTGTATCAAATTCTAAACCTTTGGCTCGGTGCAAGCTCATCAAGTTTATTTTTGGCGTATCTGCATCATCATTATCTTCTTCGCCCGATTGTAATAATGCTGCTCTATCCATAAATTCAATGGGCGTAACATCTTCCTGCATGGTAATTTCAATATAGTTTTGCAAAGTGCGGATATTCTCAAGCCG
>NVTQ01000076.1 GCA_002401635.1 Pseudomonadota bacterium | reverse complement strand
AAAAGGAAGTAAAACAGAAGGCACTAATCATGCTAATGGTGTTATAACATACTTTTATCTTAAAGACTATGACGAAAAGGATGAAGTTTCACTTGTTTATTTTGATACCAAGTAGATTTATTATCAGTTGATTTTTTTGTTATTGCCCATAGATTTATAGTAGAAATATTATTTTGTGATAGGAGATTTTTAATGCGTTTAGATAAGTTCACTCAATCTTTTCAAGAAGCCATATCAGATGCTCAATCGCTTGCTTTAGGGCGAGATCACCAATTTATTGAACCGTCACATTTAATGCTTGCCCTGTTAAGCGTGCAGCACTTTCAGCAAACCATTCGGCATGAGCCCGAACCAATGAGACATAATTTCCAATACCAAATATAACGAGGCTTAAATCATGACCAGATGCTTTGCAACGCGCATCTTCTTGCATCAAGCGTTCACGAAAATAACGTGATGTTGCCAAGTCCGTTACGGGATTGCGGTAAAAATAGTTTGCCAAACGTTCACTACGCATGAGTGCCGTGTTGACACGTGCAATCAATTGCGGCGGTGTCACTGGTTTGGTGATGTAGTCATCCACACCAAGTGTTAAACCTTTAATTTGATCATCCAACTCATCCAAAACACTTAAAAACACAAACGGTGTTAGATTATAGCGCTTATCAGCACGAACTTCACGATACAAGCCCCAGCCATCCATATTTGGCATCATAATATCGGTTAGAATTAAATCGACATGGCGGGCTTTGAGGATATTCAGAGCATCGGCACCATCTTCGGCCTCTAAAACGCGAAAGCCTCCTTGCTGTAAGAAATGACTAGTAATATCCCTACTGGTGCTTGAATCTTCAACAACGAGAACGGTTTTCATTGTTCCTTCTCCTTGGCTGGCCCCACCTCAATGATGTTCCAGTCATTACCTTGTAGGTAAGTTTTACTCATATGTTTCACGTCGGCAAGCGTGACCGATTGCACATGTGCAGTCCAGCGCTGCAAATAGTCCAGCGGCATCTGATAAAAACCAATCATACTTAATAAACCAACCCGCTCACGGTTGGAGTCCATACGTTGTGCAAAACTACCGATAAGGTTGTTTTTACTAGCATTGAGCTGTTTTTTATCAATCTTGCCATCCGCCATGGATTGCATCACATCACGGACAACCTGTGTTGCTTTTTCGGCCTGTTCGGCCCGTGTTTGTAAGGTAATAATAAATGGTCCTGGTGCAGCCAAAGGGATGAAATACGAATAAACGCCATACACCAAGCCGCGTTTTTCACGCACTTCTTCCATAAGTTTTGAGCCAAAACCACCACCGCCCAACAGGTGATTCATCACAAACAAAGGAAAGAAATCAGTGCTGCTGCGGGCAATGCCCAAGCGTGAGAACTGTACCAGAGCTTGGCTAGTTGGAATGTTTACATGGGCATACTGCCCTTTAACAATCATGGGCTGCTTCATATCCAAAGCAGCAGTTTCAGGCTTTCCTTGCCACGATTGTAGACGGGGGGCAATCAAAGCAAGTATTTCCCGCATGGTAATATCACCACTGACGGCTAACACTGAGCCTACTGGACGCACTTGCTTCAAATAAAGATCTTTTAAATCAGCCAGTTGAATATGTGGCAAGCTTTTAGCTGTGCCACTGGTGGTGTGTCCATAAGCATGTGTGCCATAGAGTAGTTTCGCAGTGGCTTGCGACGCTTGTGCGCCAGGGGTTTCTTGCGATTTAATGGCTGCGGCGATGTTATCTTCACGCAAACTTAAGAAACGTTTTTTACGCCATCCAGGCTGCAATAAAGCTTCGGAAAAAGCATCCAAACCGACGGTTAATGATTCTTTTACCACAGTTAAGGATAAACTTAGACTATCACGGCTAGCCGATGCGCCCAAGCGCAATGCCTCAGAATCCAGCCATTCTGCCCATGCTTTATCATCATGTTTTGCGGTATTATCACCCAGCACTTCTGCCAACATACTGGCAGTTCCAGCTTTCTCGGGCTTATCAAAACGGCTGCCTGCGGGCATGGTCAACTGCATGGATACCATCGGAACATTGTGCGCTTCAATCAATAGTATTTTTAAACCATTATCCAATTGAGCCGTTTGAATGGCTGGCACCGCATAACTGTTTACAGTAAAACCAAAGCATAAACATGCAAAAGATAGTAGCTGAATATAGATACGTTTCATGGGTGTACCTCTGGTTTTAAGATGCCTGTGGTCGCGCGTTCAGGGCGGAAGTATTTCGCCATAACCGCTTGTACATCTTTGGCAGTCACAGTACGAATAGCATTCAGCCATTCATCCTTGTGCATGGCACCAATGCCGACTGTTTCCATGCGCCCTATTTCTTTGGCACGTAAATATAAGGAATCTTGGGCAAATATTTCATTGGCAACCATATTCTTTTTGGCTGTTTGCAGCTGTTTTTCAGATACAGCTTGGCTGCCCATATTCTTTAGAATGGCCCATAATGCTTTTTCAAAGGCTTGTGGTGATTGTTTGGCTCCCAACATGCCATAGGCATACCAGAGATCCAACCCCATACCAAAAGGATCATAACCAGCACTGGCTGAAAATGCTTTACGCTGTTTATCGACCAATTGACGTTGCAACACGGCTGTACGTCCACCACCTAAAATATGGGTGGCGACTGCCAATGCAGCAGCTTCGGTATCATTTTTACCAGGCTGCCAAACAGGTACGGGCAAGGTGATTGCCAATACTGGTGACTTGGCTGGTAAGTGAACATCCACACGCTTGGCTCCCAAAGGTTCAGGCTCCGTTGGGTTGAAACGTGGTGGAACTGTTACGTTTTTCATGCGCCCAAAAGTTTTTTCAACGATTTTCTTCACATGCTTAAAATCGACATCACCGACAATGACAACTGTTGCATTGCGTGCGACATAGTGTTTTTTATAAAAAGCACGAACATCATGAATATCCAAGCGTTCTAAATCTTGCATCCAGCCAATGACAGGGTTGCGATAGGGGTGTAAGCGCAATGCCGCTGCGGAAAGCTCTTCAAACATATGCGAGTTGGGGTCATCCTCCGTGCGCATGCGTCGCTCTTCCATAATCACTTTAATTTCGCGCCCAAACTCTTCTTCATCTAAATTTAAATGTGAAAAACGTTCGGCCTCCATTTTTAAGACAGTATCGACTTGGTTTGCAGGAACTGTTTCAAAATAGGCAGTGAAATCGTGACTGGTAAAGGCATTGTCATTGCCGCCCATCGCGGAAATGCGTTTGGAATATTCACCAGGCTTCAAGGCTTTTGAACCTTTGAACATCATATGTTCAAAGACATGTGCCAACCCTGTTTTGCCAGGCACTTCATCGCGGCCGCCTACTTTTAACCAAATTTGTACCATTGCAACAGGTGCAGAGTGATCTTCTTCAACAATCAGTTTTACACCATTTTTAAAGGTAATTTGTTGTAGTTCAGCTGCATGTAGCGGCATCGAAAATAATAATAAGAGAAGTAATATACGCATAAGCGAAATACTAGCTTGGGCATGGATGTTTTGAAAAGTTTATTCGAACAGGTTATCAAATTCCGAATTTACTTTTTCTGAATCACCGGTGTTTGTTGGTGTAGCTTTTTTTGCAGATTTTGATTCACCAGAGTCAAGTTCAAAATTGGATATTTTCGCCATATCCTGCTCTGTAAACTCAACTTTTTCAGTTTCTTTGGATACAGGTTTTACGGAGGAGGARCTGGATAAACGTTTGTATATATCAGAAATCGACTTGGCTCTCGCAACCAGYAGTTCAGGRTCYGTTGGYTTGGCRATATARCCATCCGCACCACTYTCTAATGCCGACATTTCATYGAGRTTRCCMGTTAATAAAATTGTACCAACATGGTTAAATGATGGGTGRTGYCGAATKGTTTCAATAAAYTCTTGCCCTGTYTGTTCKGGCATTTCTTGGTCGGTAATGACAAGGTGATACTGYTTTTTTTCTAACATTTKCARAGCTYTTATGGCGGTATCGGCAACATCAACATGAAAGTGCCCTGATATATTGAGTATGTGCCGTGTAAATTCAAGCGTGACAGGCGAATCATCGACCAAAAGAATCGAGGCCTTATTGTCTTTGCTGACTGTTTGTTTGGGCTCTGCTGGAGCTTCGACTACCTTATCCTGCACAGTCTTTGGTTTTGCAGGCTTGTTTGAACCAGAGAACGTAATCGATACATCCTCTTTTGTAGAAGACGCAGGTTTTTTTGCCTTAGAAGCGGCGAAAAGTTTGCCTTTCGATGCGGCAAGGCTTTCAGCATTTTGTAATGGCATGATGCGTCCTATACGCATGCGATCTTTTACTGAAAAAGTTTCATGGTATGGCATGGTGGCAAGCACTTCTGTTAACGATGTTAAACCAGCCAGTGCTTTATTCACACCTTGCTCAACAAGGGTGAGCATGCCAGAAACTCTTCCTGCCTCAAATATCTCAGGCCCAGATGCACCCTGCCTAATGAGTTCAGCGATCTCTGGGCTTACGGTGAGGGCTTCACTAAGACTTATGTTGTCTACATAGGCCTTATGATTGCAAGCCTCACAACCATTGGCATTTTGAAATTGTAAGTGTTCTGGAATTTGCCATTGCAAGATGGTGCTTGGATGGAGCTTTTCTACTTTTTTGCAATTAGAGCATAGCTTGCGCACGGTTTTGTGTGTGCATGCCAGCTTTAGGCTTGATGCCAGTYTKGARCGYGAAATRTCTGMGCAAAGTAATTTGGCAATAGCACCACTGATATTTTTGGMCTTTATAGCAAGCAGGACAAGGCAACCWGYCTCAGCCGCATCAAGAACGGCGGGGAGCATCTGCTTATCAATGCTGTCAATGACAACAACATCMGCATGATTTTTTTGTAGTGCTTTCAATATTTGTGTTTTGGAAGGCCCTTTTGCTTTCACTTGGAACTGACGGACACCTTCAATATTTAARCCAATAACATCTTCGATAGTGAAAATATTTTTATACAGCGTGGTCGCGTGGCGAACCATGGCTTGCAGCATCGTTGATTTACCCGAACCACTTGAACCTGTCACAAGAATGATTCCAGGTTTTTCTAGGGAGCGCTTCAGTGAATCAATAGCTTGATGGGAAAACCCCAAGTCCTCGATGCATAGCTTTGCCATATTGGGGTCAAGGATATGCACCATCACCCGTTCTCCAGTAGGCGTTTGGCGAAAGTTATAACATAGAATATGTCGCTGCCCTTGATAGTTAACCTTACAGCGAGAAAACCGATCAACGCCAGTATTTTTGAAAGGATCAATTCTTGCCAGTTTCATCATGGCAGCAAGCATWTCTTTGTGGTTGGACATGGAGAAACGAAATAGATTATATGTTTGCCCATCTTTAAAAAGGTTCACCAAACAAACATCTTGTTGTGGCTCAATAGAGATGCTGCTTGCTTTATGAGCCAATGCTCTCGCGATAATGGCGGAAGCAAATTTTTTAGCAATCAGCTCTTTATTGTTCGAAGGAGACTGTCTTTGCTCCGTGTTAAGAAATGCTTTTGTTAGAGCTTTGGTATTCATTAAGTTTGGRTTTTCGGGYGGTARTGATATGCCTTTTCTRAAAAARCGRTGATARTTMCGCTCAAAATCATTTAAACTGATAAATACAGGYTGGATRTTTYTTTGAAAAACAGCGCGAAYTTCATCATCATAATGCAGGTCAAGCGGGTCAACCATGCCGACAACAACTTGTTTTCCATGTTCGGCAATGGGAAGAAAGTGCAGCTTCCTAGCCAACTTGCCACGGCATAATTTCATTAATCGATGAGGCGGTGTGGTTTTATCCAATGATAGAAGAGGTATTTTATAATGGCGTGCCAAAACTGCTGCAATTGCCTCACAGCTCTCTGTTGAACGACCTTCTAAAAGGTTTAATAATATAGACACACGATTGCCTCGGCTTTTTTCTTTGGCCGCATGCAAATCATTGGCAGTAACATTGCCAGATTGAATTAATTCTAATTCCGCTTCTTGACGCATCTAATTAGGAGCCCCCTCCCTTAGGGAAGTGCTTGTTCATCAGCACCTCCTTTATAATGTGAGTACACTGCATGAGGCTTGTGGTATCTTCAATTACTTTCATATCTTTGGTTGTAGCTATCATGCCTGACGCGTATATTGCGCGACCCTTTTATTTTTAAATTATGGAGTTTTCATGTCCAGCAAACAATCGAATATTAAACGCGCTTTAATCAGCGTATCAAATAAAACAGGCATTGAAGCCTTTGCTCGCGCATTAAGCGAACGCGGCATTGATATTCTTTCTACAGGCGGCACAGCCAAACTATTGCGTGAAGCGAATATTCCAGTGCGTGATGTATCTGATTATACGGGCTTCCCAGAGATGATGGATGGTCGTGTGAAAACCCTTAACCCGAAAGTGCATGGCGGTATTTTAGCGCGCCGAGATAATGATGGTGATTTAGCGTCGATGAAAGAGCATGGTATTGAAGAAATTGATTTGGTATGTGTGAATCTTTACCCTTTTCGTGAAGCAGTGGCAAAAGAAGGCTGTACGATTGAAGATGCCATTGAAAATATTGATATTGGCGGGCCTTGTATGGTACGTGCATCGGCCAAAAATCATAAATTTGTAACCATTATTGTTGATCCTTCTGATTATGCCAACGTTTTGGAAAGTATGGATACGGACAGCCTAGATGAAGGCAAGCGTCGTGCCTTGGCAGTGAAAGCTTTTGCCCATACGGCAGCTTATGACGGAGCCATTGCCAATCACTTTTCTGCATTGAATGCTGATGGTAGCAAACGTGCTTTTCCTGATATTTTTACGCGCCAGTTTATCAAGACCCCTGATGTGTTGCGTTATGGTGAGAACCCTCATCAAGCAGGCGCATTTTATGCAGATATTGAAGATCATGGTGTGTCACTAGCAGATTGCCCAGTGTTGCAAGGTAAGGCGATTTCATACAACAATATTTCGGATTCTGATGCGGCATTTGCCTTGGTGCGGGATTTAGGAGATGAAGCAGTAGTGATTGTAAAGCATGCCAATCCGTGCGGTGTGGCCATGGGGCAAGGTACGCAGGCTGAAGTCTATGAGCGCGCACGTGCAGCAGATTCGGTCTCTGCTTTTGGCGGTATTGCGGCATTTAATCGCCCACTAACTGAAGCGACGGCAAAACTGATTGCTGAAACGTTTATGGAAGTGGTGATTGCACCAGGTTTTGATGATGCGGCGCGAGTGGTATTAAAAGAGCGTAAAAATTTACGTTTGATGCTTGCACCATCGATTGCGCCTGTATCGGGCGGTTTGGAATTTAAACGTGTGAACGGTGGTCTGCTAGTACAAGATCGCGATGCACATATGCTTGATCGCCATGCTTGCAAAGTGGTCACAGAGCGTGCGCCAACAGAGCAAGAATGGATAGATATGTTGTTTGCATGGTCTGTTGCCAAGCATGTGAAATCCAATGCTATTGTATTTGCTAAAGATGGCACAACTATGGGTGTGGGTGCTGGGCAAATGAACCGTGTGAACTCAACACGTATTGCTGCGCATCATGGTGGTGAAATGATTAAAGGTTCTGCGGTTGCATCCGATGCGTTTTTCCCTTTCCGTGATGGTGTTGATGCTTTGGCAGAAGCTGGGGCAACAGCTGTGATTCAACCTGGCGGTTCGATTCGTGATGATGAAGTGATTGCAGCCGCCAATGAGCATGGTCTAGCAATGATTTTCACAGGCATTCGCCACTTTAAACATTAGATTTTTGTAACTATTCAGCTCACCGCTGATTTACACGATGCGCGCGTTAAAAAATGCTCACTTACAGTAGTAAGTTGCGCTTTTTCGCCTTCTCCTCGCGTAAATCAACGGCAATCTAAACAGCTACAGGTGACTTTAAGAGCATGCTGAATAGTTACAGATTTTTTATCATTCGCGAATGAAGGGTTAAAATAGACTCTCCTCAGAAACTAAAATGATTATTTGAATAGTGTTTGGTGTAAGTTTTTACACGAATGTGAGCCCAAAAGCTTGCAGAAGATCCCTGTTCTTTCTTGCGTTCCCAAGAAAGAACCAAAGAAGGGAGCCCTAGCCATCTGCTTGTTTCCTTCACTTACAGCCATGAAAAGGGCGCGTGTTACGGCGCAGCTAGACAGGGAAAGGAGTCCGCCACACTTGGTTTTTCTCTGTGCCTCTGTGGCGAAAAATAAAAAATATCGCGTTTCTGAGGAAGCTCTAAGTATGCAACAGATTGTCATGCGAGCGAAGCCGAGACATCTTATTGCAGGCGCTGCTTTTAAAGATTCCTCCGCGCTGGTCTGAATGACAGGCTAATGTTTTGCATGCGAGATGATTTGTGTTTTATCATATGCCTGCACCAAGCGATCAACTTCATAGCGCGCAGCCAAAGCCATCTGATATAGTTCTGTGATATGGTTGATGCTTTCATTTGTTTTATCATGTTGATTCCTAGCAATAAACGCACGCATCAGCGAAACAGGTTCCGCGCCTTCACAAGCGGCTAAAAACAATGCCTTATCTTCGAATTCGGGCAAATAATTCAAGCTTGCAACCCAATGGCTTGGGCTTGTGATGGCATGGTCTGTCTCAATATAAACATAGCCCACATCATGCGCGCGCATGGCAATATAGATAAAGCTCTCATAGGGTGGGATATGGGCTGGCTCAAACGGATGAATATATCCAGCAGGATAGAATTGAGATATTTGCACGCACGCAAACTGATGCATGGCAGCTTGGTTGATCGCTTTGGGTAAAGCTTTTATCACATGATGCTGAGGCAGCTCCGAAGGCACAACATCTTTTAATAACAACAAAACGGTATAAATCATGGTTGCTCCAAATAAGATGCGCTTATTTGCTGCTTTCAGACTGTTTGGGCTTGATAAGAGATAGCTGCCCCTGATGGCGTGTCAATCGTGCAAGCTGAGAAAATTTATCGATAAAATGATCCATATCATTCCCTTTGAATGCCATCAATGTATCAGCAACAAGGCGATTTCGATTGTCTTTGAATGGTTTGAGTGTGGTCATGTCATTGACTCCTGATTGTTTATGATTTCATGCCTTATACACCAATGCAACGCACACGCCCTCTCAGAAGGATAGGGCGTATGGACTTTTAAAAAAACACCCCGAATAACACCTTCTCAAAGGTCAAAGCCTCCCCTGTTTCACAAATCCGCAGGATAGCGGATTTGCACGCCGCGAGTTTACGAGCAAGCCCGAAGGGTGAGGGGTATGGACACCCCGAATAAAACCTTCTCAAAGGTCAAAGGTGTTTGGGGCAAAAGGTCGTCAAGTCTATGTGGAAGGCCCTTCAAGTTTCAAAACCTTCTCAAAGGTGTTTGGGGCTTATCAGCGCAAACCCAGCAGCATTAGCTGTCTTTGTTTCAAAACCTTCTCAAAGGTCAAAGGTGTTTGGGGACAATTGTTGAAGCACTTGATGAAGCGGAATTTCAGTTTCAAAACCTTCTCAAAGGTCAAAGGTGTTTGGGGGTATCAAGAGTTTTTTGATAAGCAAAATCCTTTAAGTTTCAAAACCTTCTCAAAGGTCAAAGGTGTTTGGGGCTGTAGCGTTTTCTATAGCTTCAGCATTATTTGCTTAAGTTTCAAAACCTTCTCAAAGGTCAAAGGTGTTTGGGGGCTACAGGTGGCGGAACAGCCGTCTGTCACATTTCAAGTTTCAAAACCTTCTCAAAGGTCAAAGGTGTTTGGGGTACAAATAAGATGTCTTACCACCATGCAGATCGTTATGTTTCAAAACCTTCTCAAAGGTCAAAGGTGTTTGGGGACTTTGGTTTTTGAAGCTGCTATGGGCGAAGTTAATGTTTCAAAACCTTCTCAAAGGTCAAAGGTGTTTGGGGCAAAGATAAAGATAAGGTCACGCGCTACAACAAAGAAGTTTCAAAACCTTCTCAAAGGTCAAAGGTGTTTGGGGACAGCACATTTAATCGGTAACATGGGTTCAGACGCGTTTCAAAACCTTCTCAAAGGTCAAAGGTGTTTGGGGTAACAGCGTTAACGCGCATCATATCTGCCATTTTCAGTTTCAAAACCTTCTCAAAGGTCAAAGGTGTTTGGGGTTAAAGAAATGCCTTTGTATGTCGATGACACCGCTGGTGTTTCAAAACCTTCTCAAAGGTCAAAGGTGTTTGGGGTTGTCGTAAAATTTATATCCAAGTTTTTGATAATGTTTCAAAACCTTCTCAAAGGTCAAAGGTGTTTGGGGTTAATGGGGACAAATTAGTTATAGCTCAGGATTATGTGTTTCAAAACCTTCTCAAAGGTCAAAGGTGTTTGGGGAAACAAAACGTTGTCGCCAAACGTGCCTTTGGGCACAGTTTCAAAACCTTCTCAAAGGTCAAAGGTGTTTGGGGCCATTGCATTAATGCTCCTTACA